>NZ_JBFUJN010000017.1:0-182531 GCF_056401335.1 Rhodococcus sp. P4_F3_2 | reverse complement strand
CCGAGGGCACCACTCAACGAGCCGAGCGATCCGGTTCCGCCACCGGTTCCAGGGCCAGTGGGATCAACCGGATCAACGGGATCAACGGGATCAACGGGATCAACGGGATCAACCGGGTCAACGGGATCGACCACATCCGCGGCGCGGACAGTGATGGACGGGCCCAAGTTGGCGAAATTCGCACTCGACTGGAATCCGTTGCCCATCACCGTGGCACCTACCGCCAATCCACTTCCGTACACGGTTCCCGGCGCACACGAAGCAGTGACCGTGTAACTGGTCTTCATGGTCACCGGTTTGCTGCCGTTGTTGATCCAGCCGGCACTGGTCACCTCGAGCGTCGTGGCTGTCAGTTCCGGCGTTTCAGTGGTTTCGGTCATCGTCCCGCCAACGTGAAACTTCGTGACCTTCGCCGAGCCCGGGACAAAGGTCAAGCATGCGGCATGCGTCTCGGTGAACCTGCTGATATATCCGTCGATTCCGCTCTTCTTCGACACTGTCGTGTAGGTGATCGTGTCACCGACCTTCGGGGACGCATTGTCCACGGTGCGAGTAAATGTGTAGGCACCAGAAGTTGCTATCTCGGCAGTCGCGACTCCCGCACCCAGCGCGCTTGCGCCCACAGCAAGAGCAATCACCCCCAAACCAGCTCCAACGGTGGACAGACTACGATTCCTGGATCCAAACTTTGCCACGAACAATCTCCACTCTGTGTGGTTCCAGGACAACCGAATTCATTGATTACTGGAACTTGTTGCAACCCGACTCTCGAAGTACGATACAGTCGACCTGGACATTCGCCCAGCTTTTCGCCGAATTGGTCGCCAGTCAGTTAACAACAGGCAATCAAGGTCGAAAAAGTCCTCTCAATTCGGACTTTTCCGTAAATTCTGCCGAACTGACACATAGGCAAGCGTCCGATAGGTTTCAATGGTTACCACGGCGCAACCTTTGAAGAGTCATCCCCATCGCCGTCAGCGTGAACCCCTCGAACGGAGAATTTCATGTCACGTTTCTCAATGCGCAAGACACTCACCGGAATCGCAATCGCTGCACTTGCAACCAGCGGGCTCGTAATGACCGCAGGCACCGCGAGCGCCGATGCCACCCACCCGTCCTCGGCAACGGTCAACTCCTCCAACGTCCGGATCACCAAGAACATCGTCGGCGACGGCGAAGTTGCACCCGGCGGCAAAGTCACCGTGCGCACGGTCATCTCCACGACCGGCCACCCCGAGCGTTACGTCGACCAGTTCGTCGACCGCTACCCCGCCACGTTCAAATACATCCAGGGCACGGCGACGGTCAACGCTTGGCATTTGATCGGCGGTCAGAAGACCGAATCCGTCACGCCTTCGGTTGACACTGCCGCCCGAACCGTGAATGTGCCCAGCACCGGTTGGCTGATCTCGCCCACCGGCAGCAAGACCGTGACGATCGAGGCACAGTACCTCGTCGCCGACGATGCACCGATCGGTTCGTACCAGGAAATGTCGAGTTCGATCGGCATCTCGACGTTCAACACCGAGCAGAACATCAGCGGCGTGTACGCCAAGATCCGCGCCAAGAACCCCGGTGAGGCTGCCGCATCAGGCTCTGCAGATCTGGGCTTCGGCTCTTCTGACGGCGAGGGCGGAACCGGTTCGGCCGGCTCGTCCATCCTCGACAACCCGGCCGGCTTCATCTCCGACATCATCAGCGGTGTCCTGGCCAACGGCAGCTGATTCACCTGCTCCACCTGTAAACACTCCGTCGGGGAATGTGATCGAGGGTGGCATCGAGTTTTCGGACTCGGTGCCACCCTCGGTCTTTTGTCGCGACCGCACTCCCTCGTGCCCTGGATCAAAGAACCAAATAGGAAAGCATTACCTAAGTCATTCGCGGTATGATCCACCGATGAGTTCCACAGGATTTCCGTACTGGGCTGTGCCGGCAGGCCGGTACGTTCCGCTCCCCTTCGCGATGACGACGTCCACCATCGGGCGCGATCAGAAGCGCGTGTGGCGTGAGATCCGCCATCCCGAGCACGAACTCCTGTGGGGCGCTTCCGGCGAGATGAGCGCGTACATCGACGACGTTCGTTGGCAGATCCCACCGACGGTCGGCATGTGGATTCCGGCTGGAACTCCACGGCGCATCACGCTCGGCGCATCCACCGAGGCTCGCTTCACCTATTTCCGGCCCGAGTCGTTCCCCCACCCGTGGACGAAGCCCGCGATCATCGGCATCGACGACGTGGTCAAGACGATGCTCATCCATCTGCACCAGCGAAACATGCCTACCGAGGCTCGCTTGCGGGCGGAATCCGTGGTCTTCGACACGCTCGCGCCCATCGAGGCGGCTGATGTCGCAGTGCCGATGCCCGCCGATCCCCGGGCCCTCGCCGTTGCACGCCGCTTGATCGCCGACCCCGCCGATCAACGCGGGCTTGCCGATTGGGCCTATGTGGTCGGAGGAAGCCCCCGTACCCTGAGCCGCGTGTTCTCTCAGGGAACGGGGATGTCCTTCACCGAGTGGAGGATTCAAGTTCGCGTCCGCGCCGCGATGTCCTATCTCGCTGCGGGCGTTCCTGTTTCGACGGTTAGCCGTCGCGTCGGATACGAAACCCCCAGCGCCTTCACCAGCGTGTTCCGCAAGGTCACCGGACGAACACCGAAGAACTATTACTCGGACGCGTGCGAATTGTCAGCCTAGCTGGTCAGAAGCCGTTCATCTTCGAGACCAGTTCGGCGAAGGCATATTTGACGCTCAGCGACGTGGGCGAAGCCAGTGCCATGACTCGGGCCAGACCGAGCTGCTGAATCAGCCTGCCGTCCTTGACTGCAGGCAGGTCGGCAAACAACTTGTCCCCCATCAATCCGGGGAGCCCCTGACCACTCGCGTCGTTGAGCACGATCACGTCCGCGTCCAGTTCGTTGTACTGTTCGCGCGATGCAGTCACCGACCCCTGGGTGTCGCCGCACAGCTCTGCGCTTCCGGCCGACTGCTTCAGTCCGAGCTGGGACATCAGGATGACTCTGCCGTCGTCGGCGCAGTAATTGGTGAGGCCGTCGATGTTTCCCGAGAGGAAGGTCAAGGTTTTCCCGTTCAGATTCGGGGACCCCGCAGCCAGGTCGGCTATGGAATCGTCAGTTTCCTCGATCAGCTCAGCCGCCCGCTTCGGTTGTCCGAGTACTGAACCGATGGTCGACATCTGCTCCTGCCACGTAGTCGCCCATGCGGTCTCCTTGAACGGAATCGTGGGTGCGATCTGAGAAAGACGTGCGTAGTCGTCTTCGGTGATTCCCGAGACCACCGCGATGATCACGTCCGGCTCCAACGCCAGGATCTGCTCGAACGGCACACCGGAAGTGCTGTCGAGCAACGTGGGTTCGACGTCGCCCAACACTTCTTCGTCCCACGGCAGGATTCCGTTCTCCAAGCCTGCCCCACTGAACGACTCCATGGCGACGGGCGTCTTGCCCAGTGCGAGGACCGAATCCTGGCTGTTCCAGCCGATGGTCACGATCCGCTGAGGTTCGGTCTCGATGGTGGTCGAGCCGTACGCGTGATCTACGGTGACCGGCAGAGCGCCGGCCTCGGCCAACTGCGTCGTGTCCTCCGACGCTGTTGACTCGGTGCTGCTCTGGCAGCCTGCGAGCAGGGCAATCGTGGCCAACGCAGCCACTATTCGGGTAGTGCTTTTCATCTTCTGTCAGCTCTCTTTGCAAACGTACTTGTTTCGACCAGGCAGGTATATCGAGACCTGATCCCGGTAATGGGGTGTCGATACTCCATCTGTCCGCTGCCGCGTAGCCCTTGGCATCTGCGAGCACTTTCCGCACCCGCTCCGGCTCTACCGTAGAACTGCACAACGAGTGTTCAGATCTGGGCGAGGAGTTTCACGAGTGTCAGCGCTGCCCGAAACTCGTTCCGGTCCGATGGAGATGATCAGAGTCGGATCGTTCTCCTCCGGACGCGGCCCGCGACTGGTTGCAGCCGTCACCGGCCAGGCGTCGTATCAGGTAGCTCAAGCCCTCATTCCGGTGCTGATCGGTACCGTCGTCGACCGTGCAATCGGAAAGTCCGACAGCACAGCACTTCTCGTATGGCTTGCTGTGTTGTGTGCTCTGTTCGTGGGACTTGCTCTGTCGTGGCGCATCGCGGTTCGCCTGAACACGCAGGTCTTCGTCTACGGCGAACACGACCTACGATTGAACGCTGCCAGACGGGTACTCGATGCCAGAGGCATGCAAGCTCAGCGCTCGACGGGTGAAGTTCTCACCATCTCCACCTCGGACGCCTCACACGTATCGGGCTTCTCCTGGGTTGTCGCCGAACAGGGCTCAGCTTTTGCGGGGCTCGCCGCGGCAGTGATTTCGCTTGCCTTCGTCTCGTGGCCGCTCGCACTGATCGTCGTACTCATCACTGCTGCGCAGCTCGTATTCATCCACAAGATCAGCGGTCCGCTGGACGAGCGTGTGTATGCAGAGCAGAAGAAGGCAGCCGAGGCAGGCATGCTTGCAACTGATTTCACGCTGGGCCTGCGAGTACTGAAGGGTTTCGGGGCTGAGCCCACTGCCCTGTCGCGATACGTCAAGGCGAGCCGGGCGTCGATGAAAGCAGCGATCCGGACGGTCAGAGCAATGTCCAGTCTGACCGCGCTCAATTCCGGAGTCTCCGCGTTGGTGCTGGCTTCGGTCGCACTTGGAGCCGCGTGGATGGCGCATCAAGGCACGATCACCGTGGGCAACTTCGTCACCGTTGTCGGCTTGAGCAGGGTCATTGCCGGTCCGATGGAAACTCTGGGGTTCTTCGGTGCAGAACTCGCTGCCAAGCGAGGCTCCGCACGCAGACTGTCCGAACTCCTGGCCGAGCCGCACCTGATCGAACCGCCGCCCTCCACCGCCCCGATCAGCGCCGTCAGAAGTGAAGACGCCCTGCTGATTTCGACGGACAACGGAACTGTCGTCTCAGCTCGCCGCGGCGAGGTGGTGGGCGTGCGCGCGGACGATTCCGCTCACCGACTGGAACGCCAACTCGCCTTTCAGACTCCGCTGGACCCCGACTGCTACTTCGTATTCGGCACCGATGCAACCGAACTCGGTCCGGACGGAGTTCGCGATCAGGTGTTCGTCTCCGCTCATGAAGGAACCGTGTTCACCGGCACCGTCTTCGACAATCTGGCTGCACCGAACGTCGACTCGTCGGCAATGACGTCATCTGCGCTCGACGACGTGTTGACGCATCTGCCCGACGGCCACCTCTCCGAGGTAGGTGAGCAAGGAAAGAAACTCTCCGGAGGTCAGCGGCAACGCCTTCTCCTCGCCCGCGCTTTGCATCAACCCCAGCCGATCCTGGTCCTCCACGAACCCACCACTTCCGTGGACTCTGTCACCGAACATCGAATTGCACACTCACTGAGAAACTTTCCCGACAAGGCCATTGTGGTGATCACCTCGAGTCCGACCTTGCTCCATTCGTGTGACCGTGTCGTCACGATCGATCACGCCGCTCGGGACGGAGACTCACTGTGACCGACACCCTTCCGGATGCATCTGCTGTTCCGGCTACATCTGCCTTGCCGATCGCGTCGACCACACAGACGGTCCGCGCATTGATCGCACTGCTTCGGCCACGGGGGCGAGCGCTCGCACTCACGACCGTCGTACTTCTCTCCGCTACGGCCTGCGGCCTGTCCACCCCGGCGCTGCTCGGGCTCATGGTCGATGCGGTTACGGAGGGCAAACCGTTTGTCTCACTTCTGCGTATCACCGCATTCATGCTCGGTGCAGCGGCAGCAGGAGTTGCGCTGACCTGGTGGAGCACACAGCTTCTCGCGAATGTCGCGCAGAACGTGCTGGCCGATCTTCGTGAGGACGTGTTCGCCGCCACGCTCGCGCAGCCGTCGTCACTGGTCGAGGATGCCGGAACCGGTGATCTGATTTCCCGGGTCTCGGGTGACGTCGAAGCGGTCAACACCGTTATCGCGCGGGTGCTGCCCGCAACGGTGTCCGCCCTGTTCATGATTTCACTGACGCTTGTCGGTGTGGGAGTGATCGATTGGCGATTCACCGTGGCAATCGTTGCCGTTGCACCAATTCACTATTTCGCACTTCGCCATTTCCTCCGACGCTCCGGACCCGTCTACCGACGCTCTCGCGCTGCGCAGGCCAGGCGGGGACAGCAGCTCATCGAAACCCTGGGTGGTGCAGGTACTGTCACTGCCCTGCGTCGAACCGACGAGCACATCGGCCGAATCGCCGAGACCTCCGAGCATGCCATCAGCTTCGACATGCAGGCAGTTCGACTGCGCACCAACTTCTTCGCTCAACTCAACGGCGCCGAACTGCTTGGACTGGCCGCGGTCCTGAGCGTCGGCTACTGGCTCGTGACCACGGGATCGGTGTCCATCGGGGCCGCTACCGCCGCTGCGCTCTACTTCCACAGTCTGTTCAGCCCCATCGCGGTATTTCTCTCGAACATCGACGAATTGCAGGATGCGGGTGCCAGCCTGGCTCGCCTGATCGGTGTCACCGCGATGCCCGGGCGTCCCGCGAGCATTCCTGCCTCGGCTCGGTCCGCACCCATCGGAGTCGACGTGGAGCGGGTTTCTTACTCGTACGACAACTCCACCCCGGTGATCGATTCGATCTCGATCTCGATCGCACCGGGGGAACGAATCGCCGTCGTCGGCAGCAGTGGTGCCGGAAAGACCACACTCGCCAAACTGATTGCCGGCATCATTCCCGTCGGGGACGGGCGAATCACCGTCGACGGCACACCGATTGACGACCTGAGTGATGCCGAACTTCGGCACAAAATCGTCCTGGTCAGCCAGGAAGTTCACGTGTTCGTCGGGACGATCGCCGACGATCTCCGGTTGTGCGCACCAGATTCGGACGATGCGAAGATCACCGAAACCGTCGAAACGATGAAAGCTCAATGGATCCATGAGCTTCCGGACGGGCTCGAGACCAGGGTCGGGGCGGGCGGGTACCAGTTGACGGCGGCACAGGCACAGCACATAGCCCTCGTCCGGCTGGCTCTGCTCGATCCGCCCGTCGTCATCCTCGACGAGGCGACTGCCGAAGCCGGAACCACTGCAGCAGGTCTACTCGATCAGGCAGCCGAGCTCGCAGTCACCGGCAGGACTGCCGTGGTGATCGCACACCGCCTGAGCCAAGCAGTCCGCGCCGATCGCATACTCGTCATGAGCGGTGGCCGCGTGGTCGAGAGCGGGACACATGACGAACTGATCGGCGCGGACGGTTCCTACGCTGCACTGTGGGAAGCCTGGTCTGTACGGAGCTAGAACCCCGCCAGGCTCACCTGAAAGCCGTTACAACTCAGCTGCTACGACGCCTGCGGGCGATGTCCGCCAGGACGACTCCGGCGGCAACCGAGGCGTTGAGCGACTCGACCGGACCGGCCATCGGAATCGACAGGATCGCGTCGCAGTTCTCGCGGACGAGGCGCGAAAGGCCCTTGCCCTCGGAACCGACCACGATCACCACGGGACCGCTGCCGTCGAAATCGTCGAGAGTGGTGTCACCTTCGGCGTCGAGACCGACGACCTGAACACCCTTCGACGCCCAGTCCTTGAGCGTGCGAGTGAGGTTGGTTGCCCGAGCAATCGGCAGACGAGCGGCAGCACCGGCGCTGGTACGCCAAGCGACAGCACTCACGCTCGCGCTACGACGCTCCGGAATCACGACGCCGTGTCCACCGAAAGCTGCGACCGAGCGCACAACGGCACCCAGGTTGCGGGGATCGGTGATGTTGTCCAGCGCGACGAGCAGAGGGGGCTCGGCGTGCTTACGTGCCTCGGACAGAAGATCGTCCGGGTGCGCGTAGCGGTACGGCGGAACCTGCAGAGCGATGCCCTGGTGAAGACCGTTGGCGCTGAGGCGATCCAGATCCGAGCGCGGCACCTCGAGGATGGAGATACCGGCGTCGGCAGCCCGCTGAACGGATTCCTTCAACCGGTCGTCGCTCTCGGTACCGACAGCCACCCACAGCGCCGTCGCCGGAACACCCGCGCGCAGGCACTCCACCACCGGGTTGCGACCGAGCACGGTCTCGGGACCGTCGAGAACCTTGCGGCCCGGACCCGGACGGCCACCGCGGCCCTGGTTCTGCTTCTCGTCGGCCCGGGCGGCGCGCGCTGCACGCTTTGCCGCTGGGTGCTTGGTGCGTGCCTCGGCGGGAGGCGTAGCACCGCGGCCGGCGAGACCACGCTTGTGCTGGCCACCGGAACCGGCAACCTGGCCCTTCTTGGTGCCGCCCTTACGGACTGCGCCGCGCCTGCTCGAGTTTCCAGCCATTGTTACTGCCCTGCCTTAAGGGACCATTCGGGTCCGTCGGGAGTATCGGTTACTTCGATACCCGCCTTGATGAGGCGATCGCGGACCTCGTCCGCCACCGCCCAGTTCTTTTCCGTACGTGCCTGCTGCCGACGATCGAGATCGGCCCGCACCAACACGTCCAAAGCTTCCATTGCCGTCTCGGTGTCGCCACCGGACTGCGTCCAATGCTCGTCGAGTGGGTCGACGCCCAGGATCGCGAGCATGGCCCGCACCTGACCGGCAGCCACCCGAGCCGCGTCGAGATCACCGGCAGCGAGCGCGGAATTACCCTCGCTCGCCTTGCCGTGAATCTCGGCCAACGCGATCGGCACCGACAAGTCGTTGTCGAGAGCCGCCGCGAAACCTTCGGTCCACGTACCGAGTTCGACGCCACCCGCACGCTTGTGTGTGCGCAGGACGAACGACTCGAGCCCCTGGTAGGACTTCGCGCTTTCGTCCAACGCCTCGTCCGAGTACTCGAGATTGGAACGGTAGTGCGCACTACCGAGGTAGTACCGAAGTTCTTGCGGACGAACCTTCTTGAGCACGTTCGGCACCGAGAGAACGTTGCCCAACGACTTGGACATCTTCTCGCCACTCATCGTGACCCAGCCGTTGTGCAACCAGTACTGAGCGAAATCGTCGCCGGCGCACTTGGCCTGCGCAATTTCGTTCTCGTGGTGCGGGAAGACGAGATCGCGTCCACCACAATGGATGTCGAATGCCGCCCCGAGGTAGAACTCCGCCATGGCCGAGCACTCGAGGTGCCAGCCCGGACGGCCAGGTCCCCACGGTGTCGGCCACGAGGGCTCACCGGGCTTGACGGCCTTCCAGAGGGTGAAGTCGCGAGGATCGCGCTTGCCCTCGGCCGCACTCTCGCCCTGATGAACGTCGTCGAGTTTGTGGCCGGACAGTGCGCCGTACTCGGGGTAGCTCTGCACGTCGAAGTAGACGTCGCCGCCCGCCGCGTACGCGTGGCCGTTTTCGATCAGGCGTTCCATCATCTCGACCATCTGCGTCACGTGACCGGTGGCCCGCGGCTCGATGGACGGCGGCAGCACACCCAGTTGGTCGTAGGCCCACGTGAACGACCGCTCGAACGTCGCCGCCCACTCCCACCAAGGTCGACCGGCGCCGGCGGCCTTGTTGAGAATCTTGTCGTCGATGTCCGTCACGTTGCGCACGAAGGCAACGTCGTTGCCGTGCGCCAACAGCCAGCGTCGCAGCACGTCGAAAGCGACGCCGCTACGAACGTGTCCGATGTGAGGATCGCCCTGAACTGTCGCCCCACACAGGTACACCGATGCATGTCCGGGGGCCAACGGAACAAAATCCCGAAGGGCCCGCGTACCGGTGTCGTATAGGCGCAGGGTCACGACCAGCGATCTTACCTGTCGTGTTCGGTTGTCATGACCAACGCGGTGGCCATGGCGGCGATCCCCTCGCCGCGACCGGTCAAGCCGAGCCCGTCCGTGGTGGTCGCGGACACCGAAACAGGCGCGCCGAGAATGTCCGAGAGCACCTTCTGCGCCTCATCGCGTCGCGGCCCGATCTTCGGTCGGTTGCCGATGACCTGCACCGCGGCGTTGCCGACGGTGAACTGGTTCTCTTCGAGCAGTCGACGAACCTCGGCAAGCATTCGAGCGCCGCTCACGCCGTCCCATTCGGGCCTGCCGGTGCCGAAAACCGAACCGAGGTCGCCAAGACCTGCGGCGGAGAGCAACGCGTCACAGAGCGCGTGGACGGCGACGTCGCCGTCCGAATGCCCCGAGCACCCGTCTGCTTCCTCGAACAGCAACCCGGCCATCCAGCAAGGTCGGCCGACCTCGATGGGATGAACATCCGTGCCGAGACCGACGCGCATCTATTTTCCGTCCTGTGAGTCCGCGCTCAACTCTGTCTCCGAGATCAGGAGCGCCCGTGCAAGGACGAGGTCGAGCGGAGTGGTGATCTTGAAGGCGAGAGCGTCGCCGGGAATCGTCTGCACCGAAACACCGAGACGCTCCACCAGAGCGGCGTCGTCGGTCGCGGCGACGTCACCGGCGTCGTACGCACTGCGCAGGACGTCGGTGGAGAAGCCTTGAGGAGTTTGAACCGCACGCAACTCCGAACGCAGAGGCGTTCCGGTGACTGCGCCGAGTACGTCGACCGACTTGATCGTGTCGGTAACCGGGAGTACCGGGATGACAGCGGAGCTGCCGGCTCGGAGAGCGTCGACGACGCGCGCGATCAACGCCGGCGGTGTCAATGCCCGCGCGGCGTCGTGCACGAGTACAAAATCTGCATCGCCGGCAGCACTGAGACCGGCTCGAACCGAATCGGTTCTTTCGGCACCACCACCGACGACGTCGACGTCCGATGCACGACCGAGGTCGGCTACGACGGATTCGACCAGTTCAGGCGGCACAATGACAACAACGCGGTCGATCGCTCCGGATTTCCGGAGTCCATCGACCGCGCGTGCAAGCATGGTGCACCCACCGAGTTCGACAAATGCCTTGGGCAATTTCTCGCCCAATCGCACTCCCCGACCTGCGGCAGGTACCAGGGCTACTACTGCCACTGTCAGCTTTGTTGTGTTGCAGTCAGGACGCGGCCGCGAGGACCTCGTCGAGAATGGTCTCTGCCTTCTCGGTGTCAGTGCCCTCGGCGAGCGCGAGCTCTCCGACGAGAATCTGACGAGCCTTGGCGAGCATGCGCTTCTCACCAGCGGAAAGCCCGCGGTCCTGCTCACGACGCCACAGGTCACGAACAACTTCCGCAACCTTGTTCACGTCACCTGAGGCAAGCTTCTCGAGATTTGCCTTGTATCGACGAGACCAGTTGGTGGGCTCCTCGGTGTGCGGTGCTCGCAGAACCTGGAAAACCTTGTCGAGGCCTTCTTGGCCGACCACGTCACGAACTCCGACGTACTCTGCGTTGTCTGCAGGAACCCGTACTGTGAGATCGCCTTGAGCGACCTTCAGAACCAGGTACTCCTTCTGCTCACCCTTGATGGTGCGGGTTTCGATAGCTTCGATCAGCGCCGCACCGTGATGGGGGTATACGACGGTGTCTCCGACCTTGAAAATCATGTGTCCCGTGCCCCTTTCGATTCCACTAGTTTAACACGTGAAAGAACCGACCACTCATCAACTGTGCAGGTCAGGGGCATCCTTGCTCGAGCGTAGGGGTTGACAGGGCTTGTTGTACGTGCATTCAACTGGTCTGGAGCACCCCTGCATAACCGACTGAAAGCCCACGCAGACAACCGTTGTGGCGACCCGACGGCCAGCCCGCGGGACCTTATCTACTACTCTGCCTAGTGGAGTGCGAACCTGACGCCGTGGAGGACAAATCGTGACTGCTATCCGTAAGCCGACTCGTCGAGTCGCTACCGCCATTGCACTGGCTGCAGGCGCAGCCATCGCGCTGTCCGCTTGCGGTTCCGGACAGGTGAGCCAGACCGCCGTCCAGCAGGCCGCCGTGAACGGCAACAGCGCCAACCTCGGTGAGATCGCACTGCGCAACGTGCACATCGCCTACCCCTCGTCCGAGGAATACAGCATCGAGCCGGGCGGCAACGCCGTGCTCGCGTTCACCGTCGTGAACGACAGCGCCGAGACCACGGACAAGCTCGTCAGCATCACCACCGATTACGCAGCACGCGTCATCGCGGGTGAAGAGGTAGGTGGCTTGACGATCAAGCCGCAGACGTCGCTGCAGGCCGGCCAGTTGCCCGCAGGCGAAGGTGCCGCGACCGAGGCAGAGACCCAGATCAAGAACAACGAAGAGAACGACGACGCACCCGCTGCGCTCACTCTCGTCGTTCTGCAGGACATCAAGGCAGGCGTTCGCCCCGGCTTGACCGTCCCGATCACCTTCAAGTTCGAGAAGGCCGGCTCGGTCACCGTCGACGTACCGGTCGACGCAGGCCCGCAGCTCGAGCGCAACGAGTCGGACAAGTCGCCCGACGTTGCAGAAGCCGGGCACTGAGCCCGAATCACCAAGGCGCACACTGCGCTTCGCAGAACAACTTAAGAATCACACTAGAGGCGGGGTCCATGTCGGACCCCGCCTCTACTCTGTCCCGGTGGCCAAAGTGAAATCGAACTACCGATGCTCCGAATGCCAGTCGGTAGTGCCCAAGTGGGTCGGTAGATGTCCGGACTGCGATTCGTGGGGCTCGATGACCGAGGTCGCGGTAGTGGCACCCGTCGCCAGTCGCGCCGGCGCATCACTCGCCAAAGCGGGATCGAGCGCCGTGCTCCCTACGACGCCGGCCACGCCGCTGACACAGATCGACAGCACCTCGACGCAGGCCAAGCCCACCGGGATCGGCGAGTTGGACCGCGTCCTCGGCGGTGGCGTCGTACCTGGTTCGGTGGTGCTGCTCGCGGGCGAGCCCGGAGTCGGAAAATCGACGCTACTTCTCGAGGTCGTCTACCGCTGGGCGATGCGCAGCGCGGATGATCGAGCGTTGTACGTCACCGGCGAGGAGTCCGCCGGTCAGGTCCGACTTCGGGCAGATCGCACCAACTCTGTCCACGAACGGATGTATCTGGCGGCCGAATCCGATCTCGCGACCATCCTCGGCCACATCGAGCAGGTCAAGCCGACCCTGGTCATCGTCGACTCGGTGCAGACAATGCTTGCTGCCGACGTCGACGGAGTCGTCGGCGGCGTGACTCAGGTCAAGGCTGTCACCAGCGCCTTGACCTCCCTGGCGAAGGCCAGTGGAATCCCGGTGCTTCTGATCGGCCACGTCACCAAGGACGGCGCCGTCGCCGGACCGCGCTCGCTCGAGCATCTCGTAGACGTGGTTCTGCACTTCGAAGGTGACAAGCACTCCACGCTGCGCATGGTCCGCGGCGTCAAGAACAGATTCGGTGCGGCCGACGAGGTGGGATGCTTCGAGCTGAGCGAGCAGGGCATCAACGAGATCAGCGATCCGTCCGGCCTGTTCCTGCATCACCGCGAAGAAGCTGTGGAAGGCACGGCCGTCACCGTGATGATGGACGGTAAGCGACCGCTACTCGGTGAAGTTCAGGCCCTCGTCGCCGCCACGCCTCTACCGACACCTCGTCGAGCCGTCAGTGGGCTCGACACCGCCCGTGTGGCCATGGTTCTGGCCGTGTTGGAGCGCCGCGTCGGGGTGTCGATCTCGAAGGCCGACGTCTACGCGGCGACCGTCGGCGGTATGCGGATGACCGAGCCGGGTGCCGATCTGGCTCTCGCGATAGCGGTCGCTTCCGCTGTGAAAGCCAAACCTGTCCCCAAGGGGCTCGTCATCCTCGGCGAGGTCGGACTCGCCGGAGAGGTTCGACGAGTTGCCGGCGTGAACCGACGGCTGATCGAAGCTGCCAGATTGGGATTCACCAGCGCCATCGTGCCGGTCGATTCCGGCCCGAACATTCCCGGTATGCGCGTCAACGAAGTAGCGAACCTGGCCGAGGCACTCGCCTATGCCGGATTGATGGGCGGCAAACAAGCCCCGTCTCGCCCCAAGCTCACTCCGGTGAAGTGACCGGCCTGCGGCCGACTACCGCGTCAGACCGACGAGGTGCCGAACGGGGAAGTCGGTTCGCCGTCCACGAACTCCTTGGTCTTGGCGAAGTGTTCCGACGTGATGGTCAGGAACAGTCCGCGGGAAGTTCCCACCACCGTGTCCGGATCCGCTGTCGGACCTTCGACGATCACCGCTTCCGCGCTGGTGTAGACCTTGCGGCGCACAACGCCGTCGATGCGAGCCCGAAATTCGAGCACCGATCCCAACGGGATGGGCCGGGCGAAGTCGATCTCGAGGTGCCCGGTCACCACCGGCGAGCCGAGAGCCATGCATGCCATGCCTTGCGCCTCGTCGAAAGCCGTCGACAAAATACCGCCGTGAATGACCCCCGGACCGCCCTGATACTTCTTGGCGACCTCCAGACGGCCCGTCACTTCCAACCCGTCACCAGCCCTGAAACTCATCGCCATTCCCGCAGGCTGGTCGTCGCCGCAGCCGAAGCATTTCGACCAGTGCTGAGGCAACTTCTCGCCGGCGGCCGGAAAGAATTCGACCGGCTCCGGGACAGTCAGGTCATCAGGCAGGGTCCAGGTACTACTCATGGATAGGTAATCTAAACGGGGATCAGTCCGGCGCAGGCATCGGACCCGACCGAAGTGACATCGACCTCAGCAGGGAGTTTCTCAATGATCAGTGCGATGGCGGACACACAGTCGTCGTCGGCATTGCGAGAGACCATCGCCAGGTTGGCGCCGGGTACCGCTTTGCGAGACGGGCTCGAACGAATTCTGCGCGGCCGTACCGGCGCGCTGATCGTCCTCGGATACGACGAGGAGATGGAAGCGCTGTGTGACGGCGGATTCAACCTCGACGTGGAGTTCGCACCGACCCGATTGCGCGAGCTCTCGAAGATGGACGGCGCGGTAGTCCTCTCGACGGACGGCACACGCATCGTGCGCGCCAACGTCCAGCTGGTTCCCGATCACAAGATTCCCACCGTCGAATCCGGCACCAGGCACCGTGCCGCCGAGCGCACGGCAATTCAAACCGGCTATCCCGTGGTATCGGTCAGTCAGTCGATGTCGATCGTCAGTGTGTACGTCGGTGGTATCCGGCACGTCATCGACGGCTCGGCCACCATACTTTCGCGCGCCAACCAGGCCGTCGCGACGCTCGAACGATACAAAGCGCGACTCGACGAAGTGACACGGCAACTGTCGGTGGTCGAGATCGAGGATTTCGTGACTCTGCGCGACGCGTTGACCGTCGTACAGCGACTCGAAATGGTTCGCCGTGTGTCGATCGAAATCGAGCAGGATGTCCTCGAGCTCGGCACCGACGGTCGCCAGCTGGCACTGCAGCTCGAAGAACTGGTCGGCGACAACGACATTGCACGTCAACTGATCGTTCGGGATTATCTTGCCGGCCCCGAACCCATCGGCACCGCGGCGATGGACAACGTCCTCGTCGCACTCGATCGTGTCACCGACGCCGACCTACTCGATCTCACGACTCTTGCGCGTGTTCTCGGTTATCCGGGCACGATCGAAGCCCTCGACACTCCGATGACTCCTCGCGGATATCGCGTATTGATGCGTGTACCTCGATTGCAGTTCCATCAGATCCACCGGTTGGTCGGATCCTTCGGCACTCTCCAGTCGCTGCTGGCCGCTACGGCTGCCGATCTGCAGTCCGTCGAGGGCATCGGCGGGCTGTGGGCCCGTCACATCCGTGAGGGACTTTCCCGGCTCGCGGAGACGTCGATCACCGGATCGTTCAACTAGCGGGCCTGTTCGGGCTTGCCCGCTCTCACGCGATGTTGAAYGGCTCCGGAGAGCTTCGCAGTGCACCGAGCTGACCGACAACCGTGTACGCGCCTGCGCCCACCGGATTGCGCTCGGGGTTCTGCGCGGTCGCGCACTCGGGGGTCGACGTCGTGGCCGACCAGGCGACCTTGAACGCAGCTTGCTCGCCGGGAGCGAGATTGCGTACGTCAGCGGCGGGCTGCGGGTAGCAGTCGACGTTGGACCACAAACGGGTCTTGCCGTCGATGCTGTAGACGAGCACCTGCTGCAGGCCGCCCGCCAGATCTCGATCACAGGGTGCCGAACCGATGTTGGTGATGACGATCGTGAAGGACGGCTCTTCACCAGGAGCGAAGGTCGCCTTGTCTGCGGTCGCCTTGACTGCCAGCGACGAGTCCGCGCACTGACCAGCCGGGACCGGAGCGCCGGTGGTCGACGAGGACGATGCCGACGTCGACGATCCCGAAGCCTGCGTGCCCGAGCCACCTGATCCACCCGCAGCACCGCCACCCGAACCACCGTTACCGTCCGGCGCGCTGGAGCCGGAAGGGTTGGGGGTGAAGGAGACGTCCGTCGTCAGCGAGGAACTCGCAGCGGCCGAATTGGCCTCAGGAGTATCGCTTCCACCGCCGAAGAGGGCGGACGCCGCCCAGATGATCAACGCCAGTGCAATGACGGCGGCACCAATGGCCAGCGCCCGGCGACGCCAGTAGATCTCGGGGGGCAGTGGTCCATTCGGTTCCAACACGGACTCAACGGTAGTTGGCGCAGGGTCCACTAACCGTCAGCTGAGGCGGCGTGTCGGTACCCATTGTCTGCTACCGGGTATCACTGCCCCGGAAGATCTAACCCTCGACGGTCTCGACGCTCTCGCCGATGTCGCCGACCGCGCCCTGAACTCGCATGTGACCGTCGGACAATGTGTACGTGACGCCGACGATCGCGCACGCACCGTTGTCCACCTTGTCTGCGATGATCCGCGACCTCTGCATGATCAACGAGCCGGTCTCCACTACGTGTCGACCTTCGAGTTCGTCGACGGTGGACAAGCCTTCGTTGCGACCCATCAGGATGGAGGGAGCAACGCGCTCGACCACGCTGCGAATGAAGCCGTCGGGAACCGCACCCTTGTCCAGGGCGTCGAGCGTTGCCTTCACCGCACCGCAACCGTCGTGACCGAGGACGACGATGAGCGGCACGTTGAGCACGTGAACGGCGTACTCGATCGAACCGAGCACCGAATCGTCGAGCACGTGACCTGCCGTACGCACGACGAACATGTCGCCGAGGCCCTGATCGAAGATGATCTCGGCGGCTACGCGCGAATCACCGCAACCGAACAGCACCGCGGTGGGGTGCTGCCCATCGACCAGCTTCGCGCGATCGGCGATTCCCTGGCTGGGGTGAATGGACGCGTCGTTGACAAATCGCTCGTTGCCTTCGCGAAGGGACTTCCAAGCGGAAATGGGGCTTGATCGTGGCATTCACTCATTGTGCACCCGTCGCATTTCGGACTCTCGCCGGGAAGGTTGCGTAGACGCAAACGGAAGCTCCGCGTCCACATTCACGCCTTGTGATGGAGTGCCCGAATTGGAACTTACTTCAGAGTCAGTTTCCTGATACCGTCTCCGAACGTGACCTGGAGCACTTCGACCTTCCGAGTGTGATCGAAGAAACCCGACCAGAACGATTCGGACGGAAAGGGGGATGGCGTGAGCACTGAAGTTGGAACAACCGGGGACGCAACGCCTGCCTCCCCCGCCAAGACGAACATGTTCTCGAACCTGCTGTCCGAGATCGGACTGCTGTTCACCTTCACCGTTCGCGTATGCGTCGCCGCTTTCACAACTCTGCGACACAAGCGCCTCGCCTGGCGTGAGGCGCTCGACCAGATGTGGTTTCTCGCCCACGTCACCTCGGTCGCTTCGGCACTGGTGATGATTCCCCTCGGCGTGGGCGTAGCTCTCCAGATCGGTTCGCTCGCAGACCAAATCGGCGCGGGTTCATACAGCGGTGCAGTCGTCGCGTTCCTCATCATCGGACAGGCCGGACCGCTGGTCTGCGCCTTGATCATCGCCGGCGTCGGCGGTTCCGCAATCTGCGCAGATTTGGGAGCGCGCACGATCCGCGAAGAGATCGATGCGCTCGAAGTACTGGGCCTGCCGGTGTTGGAACGCCTGGTCGTGCCGCGGATGATCGCAATTGCCGTCGTCTGCCTCCTGCTGAATTCGATAGTTCTCGTGATCGGTTTGGGCGCAAGCCTCTTCGTTCACGTCCTGATACTCGACGGCAACGCACAGAGCTTCCTGCGCAATCTTGTTCAATTCAGTCAACCGAGCGACTTCGTCGTCTCCGGTATCAAAGCCGTTGCCTTTGCTCTCATCTCGGGAATCGTGGCCTGCTACAAGGGCCTGACCGTCAAGCGCGGAGCTCAAGGCGTCGGCGACGCAGTCAACGAGACCGTCGTGCTCTCGTTTGTCCTCGTGTTTGTCGCCAACCTCGCAATTACCCAGTTCTACCCGCTGTTCGTCTCGGTGAAGGGTGCCTACTGATGCACCTGCCCATCGCAATTCGTGCCAAGCGGGCCAGTTCGCGCACCGTCGACGGTCTGAGTCGACTCGGCGATCAGTTCACGTTCCACGCGCGTGTCATCATCTCGATTCCGGCAACCCTCAAGCGATATTGGCGTGAAGTCGCCCGTCTCGTCGCCCAGGTGGCATTCGGTTCGGGCACCCTGCTCGCCGGCGGCGGCAGCGTCGTCGTGATCTTCGCGATCTCGTTCTTCGYAGGTTCCCAGATCGGACTCGAGGGCTACCGCGGACTCAACCTCGTCGGCCTCGCACCGCTGTCCGGCGTGATGTCCGCCATCGCGAATACTCGCGAGGTCGCACCACTCGTTGCCGCAATCACCTTGGCTGCCAAGGTCGGAACTGGATTCACCGCGCAGCTCGGAGCCATGCGGATCTCCGAGGAAATCGACGCACTCGAAGTCATGGCGATTCCCTCGCTGCGATACCTGGTCACCACCCGAATGATCGCGGCGCTCATCGCGGTGGTCCCGCTGTACCTGGTCGGCCTGTTTGCTTCGTACATGGCAACGGCGCTTGCGGTGATCCGGGTCAAAGGCCAGTCGGAGGGAACATACGGCTACTACTTCAGTCTTTTCCTCTCTCCCAACGACATCTGGTTGTCCTTGGTAAAAGTCATGGTGTTCGCGGTCGTCGTGACCCTCGTGCACTGCTACTACGGTTATACCGCGACGGGTGGACCTGAAGGCGTCGGACGAGCAGCCGGACGAGCGCTGCGCACCAGCATCGTCTTCCTGGCCTTCACCGACGTCGCCATGACAATCGCGCTCTGGGGACTCAAACCTCAGGTGCCCGGGTTGACCGGATGATCGTCACGGGCACCAGTCGAATTGCACTGGCACTGCGTGGTTTACTTGCGATAGTCCTGCTGATCGTCGCCTACGCCTTCTTGTTCAGCAGGGGCACGGACACGTTCAGTTCCACACCGCAGGTCAGTGCTGTCGTCCCCGCCAGCGCCGGTGCGCTGCGAGTCGGATCCTCGGTTCAGTACCGCGGCGTCGTCGTCGGTTCGGTCGCCGACATCGAGCCTGGCACCACCGCTTCCACCATCTCACTCGCAATCGACGAGGGTGCATTCGAAGACATACCGTCGACAAGTCAGGTGCGGCTGATGCCCCGCAACATCTTCGGCGACTTCTTCGTGGACCTGATTCAACCTGACGGTCTCTCGCGCGGTCCTGCTCTCGCGCCGGGTACCGAGTTGGTATCAGATCAGTCCGAAGTCGCGGTCCAGCTCTACCAATCGATCTCACGGATCTACTCGCTCGTTTCTTCCCTCGACCCCGCCGACATCAACGTGGCGCTCACGGCAGTCTCGGATGCGATGAGCGGCAAGGGAAACCAGATCGGTGAGTCTCTCGATTCAGTCCACCAAGCGTTGGTCGGTGCGCAGCCCGTCATCGACGGACTCGGTGACGACCTCGACGACATAGCCACGCTCGCCGACAGTCTCTCGACGAGTGCGCCCGACATGCTCGCCGCATTCGAGAACTCCATCACCACATCCAAGACCGTCGTCGAGAAATCCGACGGATTGGCGGGGCTTCTGCGAGCAGGCACCAGCACGGGATCTGCTGCCACGAGTCTGATCGGCGACAATCGCGACCGCCTGATCACCTTGGTCGACGACGCCGATTCCCTCACCGGTGCAATCACTTCGCGGCCGGACCACATCACTACCTTCTACAACGGCCTGCGCAATCTCACGATCAAACTCCCGCCCGCATTGGCGCACGGTCCCTGGCTCAGCACTGACTTGCGCCTGTCTGTCACAGATCTGTATCCGTACGGAAAGACCGACTGCCCACAATACGACGGGACCCGCGGCCCCAACTGCCCTGCCGCCGCGACCGCGTTCGGCGGAACCGTCGGCCCGGTCGGCAGCCCTGCCGAACAATCCCTGATCTCAGCTATCACCCAGGGCGGTACAGCTCTGGACACTCTCGTGGCGGGGCCGGTATTTCGCGGCACGACGGTGGTGGGCGGATGAGCGTGAAGAAATCTCTGATCAGGTTCGGACTGTTTGCTGCGCTGTCGATTCTCGCCACCGTGGTTGTGGTGAGCACTCTGATCAACCCAGTCTCCGGGTCTAGTTCGCAGTACCGGGCCGTCTTCGTCAATGCCTCCGGCCTGGTCACCGGCAGCGATGTTCAGATCGCCGGGGTGCGAGTAGGGCGCGTCGACAGCGTCGAGTTGGTGAACAACCAAGCCGTCGTCGGCTTCGAACTCGAATCTACACAACGTATTCCGACCGACGGTCGGGCTGTGGTGAGGTATGCAGATCTGCTGGGGGCACGGACGATCTCGATCGAACCCGGACAGGGCGAACTAGTAGCCGGCAACTACCTCTCCCCCGGAGCCACAATTCCCGTGGAACAGACTCAGCCGGCGATCGACCTCACCGACATCCTCGGCGGTTTCCGTCCACTGTTCGACGCACTTGACCCCGCAGAAGTCAACGAGCTTGCCGCACAAGTCGTCCAGGTATTCCAAGGACAAGGTTCCACCATCGAAAGCCTGCTGGAGCGCACAGTTGCCGTCACCGAGAACTTGACGTCCCGAGACGCGATCTTGGACCAACTACTGACCAACCTCGACCGGGTACTCACCGTCACGACGACGAATCGACCCAACTTCGTCGAGATGATCAACACGCTCGACACGCTGGTAGGCGGTTTGGCACAGGACCGCCAACAGATCTCGGCCGCAGTTGATTCCGCAGGTGCCCTGACTTCTTCCCTTCAGGACTTGGTGACGCGCGTGGAACCGGACTTGGCTGGCGCGCTGACTTCGATCGATCAGTCGGCCAGCGTCGTCGTCGACAATCGTGAGTCGCTGGCGACCGGTATCACCGCTTTCGATCAACTGTTCACCCAATTGGGAATCGCAATGAGCTACGGCAGTTGGGCGAACATCTACATCTGTAACTTCCGGCTCAGCGCGCTGGACCAATCGGTGACTCTCGGCGGCCCCGAGCGTTCGGCGGTGTGCCGATGAACTGGCTCACCGTCAAGAACCCGGTCCGCAACGGAATGATCTGCATTCTCGTCGGAGTCTGTGTCGTTCTGGCCGCACTCGTTGTCCCTCAATTGATCTTGAAGGTCAAGACCAACGAGTACAACGCCGTGTTTGCCAACGCCACCGGATTGACGCAGGACGATCCGGTCAACGTCGCGGGAGTCCCGAGCGGGGTGGTCACCTCGTTGGCGGTCAGCGGCAACTCTGTTGAAGTCACCTTCCGACTCGACGACGGCGTCACTCTCGGCGAAAACTCGCGCGCGGACATCAAGATCTCGACTCTGCTCGGCCGACGCTCGCTCGACATCACTCCGAACGGATCGCGCTCGTTACCCGGAGGTTCGACCATTCCCATCGAGAACACGAGTGTTCCGTTCACCCTCGACGATCTCGGACGAGGAGCACAATCCACTTCGGAAAACCTTGATCTGCAACAACTGCGAAACATGCTGACCGTGGTATCCGACAACTCACCGGACGATCCCGAGCTCATTCGCCGCTCACTCGAGGGAATCGACGCACTCTCCGGAGTAGTCAACGACAACGACGTTGCGCTCCGTTCCCTTCTCACCGGAGCGCAGCAGACGACCGCAACACTGATCGAGCAGAAGGACACTCTGGAAACCCTTCTGGGAAATGCGGACCTGGTGATGGCCACGATCGCCGACCGGCGAGATGTGCTGAATGCGCTTGTACAAGACCTCAATCAGTTGAGCACCACACTTGCCCAGTTCCTGGGTGACAACCAGGCATTGGTCGACTCGGTCATGGGAGACATCCACGAGGTGACGGGAGTTCTTTCCGAGAACGAACAATCACTGACCACGTTGCTCGACAACTTCGCCCCCAGCGTTCGGTACGTCACCAATGCGACCGGTAACGGCAACTGGCTCGACCTCAACTCGCCCTCCACCCTCATCCCGGACAACTGGTTGTGCGTCGTCGGGCTCGTTCAGGGGTGTCGATGACCACGACCGTCAAGAAGCTCGCCGTGCTGGCAGCGATAATGATCTGCGCGATCGGTGCGGTCCTGTTCGTCACGCGTGACGAACACCAACTCACTCTCACTGCCGAATTCACCTCGACCGACGCCATCTTCACCGGCAACACGGTGACTATTCTGGGAGTTCCCAGCGGGAGGGTCGAGAGCGTCACGCCGGAAGGGTCCCGGGTACGAGTGGCGATGAGCCTGCCATCCGGAACACGCATACCGGCCGACGCGCAGGCCTGGGTCCTGTCTCCTTCGGTCATCAGTGACCGCACGATCGAACTCGGCCCCGGCTACGAGGACGGTGAGTTCCTCGTGGACGGCGCAGTGATCCCTCTCGAACGAACTCACTCCCCTCTGACATGGGACCAGCTCACCGCATCGGTGAACGAACTGACGGTGGCGCTCGGCCCTGGCGCGGACGGCGGTGGGATCGGTGACCTCATCGGAGAAGGCGCCCACGCGTTGGACGGCAACGGGCAAGCATTCAACGATGCCGTTCGGTCCATCTCACAGGCTAGTTCGGTACTGGCGGGTGCAAGTCCCGACATCTCCGAACTCGTGAAGAACCTGAACACCCTCGTGCAGTTGATCGCGGACAACCAGACCAAGGTCGACTCGCTGTCGAATTCGGTGACAGTCACCGCCCGCGCGTTCAGTACCCAGCGAGATGACATCAGCGGGGCGCTCGATTCCCTGACCACGTTGCTCGGACAGGTCTCAGCGCTACTCGCCGAACACGGCGAGGCGGTCACCGCCGATCTGGGTGCGCTCGCACAGTTGGCCGGTGCAGTCGCGACCAAACAGGACCAACTGCGCGAGATCATCGAAACGGCACCAACGGGATTCGAGAACGTCGCCAACCTCGTCACCGAAGAAGGCCGAGCCAGAGCGCGATTGAACGTCGCCACCGATCTCTCACAGTTCGACACGACGCGAGAACTGTGCGAGAAGATGCCGATTCCGCTGTGCACCGGGCCTGGGATCGTCAATCCCATCGAATTTCCTTCGGCAGGCAGCTCCGACCTGGCACGCATCCTCGGTGGGGGCAACTGATGGCGTCGAACAAGTCCGTGGTGAGCGTTGTCGTGGCACTTGTCATCGCGGCGCCGTTGACCGGCTGCAGTCTCAACTTCCAGCACCTCCCCCTCGGGCGCAGTCTGCCAGGAGAGTCGTACCCGCTGAACATGGAATTCGTCGATGCGTCATTACTCCCCGTCGGCGGCGAGGTGCGGATCGGCCAGGCAGTGGTCGGCAGAGTCACGTCGATGAGCGCGGAAACATTTGCAGCCGTAGTACATACAGAAATTGAATCGGACATCGAACTACCCGTCGGCACTCGCGCTCGGATCGAGCTGTCCACCCCGATCGGCGACGCATTTGTCAACCTCGAAGTTCCGGTCGATCCAACGGGCCCCAGGCTCGAACCAGGTTCCACCATCGCGCGATCGGAGACCGTGCGCGGACCCGATGTCGCACAACTGCTCGGCGCCGTCGGAACTCTGTTGAACGGCAGTGGGTTGGCGCAGGTCAAGAACATCGTCAGTGAGGCTGATCAGATTCTCGACGGCAGGGAGGAGACGATCCGCGATCTGCTTGCGCGCCTTGACACTTTTCTCGGAACACTTGACGACCGAAAGGAATCGATCAATTCGGCACTGAATTCCCTGAACCGGCTCAGCGCTCTGATCGGTGACGAGAGCGCCACCATCGACGAAGGCTTGCGAACACTCACACCCGCATTGGGCGTGATCGCCGACCAACGACAACCGCTCCTCGATCTTCTCGACGAAACCGATCGGCTCAGTACCGCAACCAATTCCGTGCTCGACCAGTCGGCCGACCAGATTTCCGAGATCACCGGACGACTGTCACCCATCCTCGACCAGTTCTCGGCGATGGGCCCGACTCTGAGTGAGACCATGTCCAACCTGGACAACGCGAGAGTGCTCCTCGAGCGCGCCAGCCCAGGTGATTACGTGAACATCGACCTCGACGTCGATGTCGAGGGCACCGTGACCGGGGTGCTCAACGAGATAATTCCGGGCGCCGCACCGCCACTGCCATCTCTGCCCGCCTCCGATCGGGAACTGCCGATCACGACACCCCTGCAAGG
The DNA here is from genome assembly GCF_056401335.1 of Rhodococcus sp. P4_F3_2. Taxonomy (NCBI): domain Bacteria; kingdom Bacillati; phylum Actinomycetota; class Actinomycetes; order Mycobacteriales; family Nocardiaceae; genus Rhodococcus; species Rhodococcus sp. P4_F3_2. Next base: position 158,201 of record NZ_JBFUJN010000017.1, on the reverse strand, counting down.
AGGAACGCGATGAAGAACCGAACCGTCTATTTCGAGATCGTCGCCTTTCTCCTCATCGCGGTGGTCAGCACGACGTATGTGCTCCGACAAGTAGGTGCCGGAGATCCCTTCACCGGAACGTTCTCGGTCACCGTCGAATTGGAGAACGCGGCCGGAATCGCTCCGGGTTCGGAAGTGGCCTATCGCGGAGTCACCGTCGGCGACGTCGAGTCGGTGGAGGTGGACTCTGCCCAGGACCTCGTCGTGATGACGTTGAGCATCGCCGCCGACCAACAGATCCCCAGCGATTCGCATGTGGCCATCAGCCAGGACACCGCCGTTCCGGTGTTGAAAGTTCAGTTGTCTTCGCAGACCGACGGCGGCCCGTATCTGGTTGAAGGTTCGGTTGTTCCGACTGAGCGCACTTCGATCCCGGTCGCGTTGGGAACCGTGATTGCGAATTTCAACGCTGCTGCCGATACCGTCGATCCGGCAGACCTGCGAACCCTCTCGCACGAACTCGGTGAGGGATTGAACGGATTGGGTCCGGATCTGCAGGCGCTCGTCGACAACTTCGACGTCCTCGCGCGCACTGTCCAAGCCGATCAACCGCGTGTCAACACACTCGTCGAGAACTCGCGCTCACTGTTCACTGCGAACGAGGAAAATGTTGACGCTCTTCCCGAAGTTGCACTCACACTTCGCCAATTGACAGATCAGGTACGAAACTCCGATCCGCAACTGCGCACACTCCTCGATCGAAGCCCGAGTGTTCTCGACAATCAGGTACTGCCTCTCATCGAACAGAGTCGTGAGCCGTTCAGTCTGCTGTTGGCCAATTCTCTCGTCTCCACTCAGATCGTCACTGCACGGATGCCTGCCGTCGATGCCTTGTTGGTGGTGGTGCCCAAAGGATTCGAGAAGTTCGGAAGTATCGTCAAAGACGGACGGGCACAGCTTGATCTGATCACAGCACTCGGCCCGGTCTGTATCTACGACACGCCCCGGCGATCGGTACAGGACACCTCACCGACCACGCTCGACAAGAACCAACACTGCGCGGACCAGTCGGGCCGGATCCAGAATCGCGGTTCGCAGAACGTCCCCACCGGAACTGGAACGATCGACGGGGTTGCCGAATACGATCCTGCCCTCGGCACAGTTGCGACCGGTGACGGAACGTCGATTCGTCTGGGCCTCAACGGTGGTCAGAACACCGTTCTCGGTGACAACTCGTTTGCCGCACTACTAGTACAAGGAACGCAATGATCGAGACACCCCAGTCCGAGACACCCCAACCCCAGACCCCCGAGAGTCCGACACCCACAATCGCCGAAAAGCCCAAGCGGCTTCGCAAGCAGACCTTGTTGATCGTTGCCGGCGTCCTGGTCGTGGTCGCGGCGCTCGGATGGGGCGCATTCGCRACCTGGCAGAAATCGGCCGACGAAGACGCGCGTACCAGCGCACTGGACAGCGGACGGCAATTCGCCACTGATCTTGCGACGTACAACTTCCAGAACCTCGATCAGAACCTTTCCGTGGTGCGTGACAACTCTGTCGGTGAGTTCGCCGGTCAGTACGCCCAGGTGGCAGCCAACCTGCAGAACATGATCGTGCAGTATCAGGCGACCTCGTCCGCTCAGATCATTTCAGCCGGGCTGGCGAGCAGTGATCGCGACAACGCCGAGGTGCTCGTGTTCCTCGATCAGACGATCACCAATACCAACTCCCCCGATCCGAGGATCGACCGTAACCGCATGCAACTTTCTCTGGTCCGCGAGGACGGCGAGTGGAAACTGAGCAACGTGCAGTTGTTGTGACTCAAAGGTCTGGCGTCACAGGCAGCCGTGTCGGTGACTGCCGATAAAGTGGCCTCCAGAAGTCGACGTGTCCTTCGTCGACCAGGAGCACAGGTTCGAGGAGTGTGTCGGTAGCAGTGGCAGTGGAATCTTCGGTGCTACTGAAGTGGTACTCCGAGACGGCTCGTGACCTGCCGTGGCGACGCGAGGGCGTCAGTGCCTGGCAGATCCTGATGAGCGAGATCATGCTCCAGCAGACGCCGGTGGTGCGCGTTGCGCCCATCTGGGAAGAGTGGGTGGAGCGCTGGCCGGTACCGTCGGCGATGGCAGCGTCGAGTCAGGCAGAAGTACTTCGCGCGTGGGGCAAACTTGGTTACCCACGACGCGCGCTGCGGCTTCACGAATGCGCGGGCGTCCTGGCTGCCGAGCACGGTGACGTGGTGCCGGAAGACGTCGACACCCTGCTCTCCCTACCGGGAATCGGTTCGTACACCGCCCGCGCCGTGGCGTGCTTCGCCTACGGACAGCGAGTGCCGGTGGTGGACACCAACGTACGACGCGTGGTTGCGCGAGCCGTCCACGGCAATGCGGAACCAGGCAATCCGTCCAACACACGCGACCTCGCCGACGTCGCGGCGCTGCTGCCACGGACACGAGCGCGCGCCGCCACCTACAGCGCCGCTCTCATGGAACTCGGTGCACTGATCTGCACTGCGCGGACGCCGAACTGCGAGAACTGCCCTTTGCCGAACTGCGCGTGGGTCGCTTCGGGCAAACCGGCACACACCGGACCGCCCAAGAAGGTGCAGAAGTTCGCGGGCACCGATCGCCAAGTTCGCGGAAAATTGATGGCCGTTCTGCGCGAGAGCCACCGTCCGGTCGAACGCGCGCAACTCGACATCGTCTGGCCGACCGATCCTGGTCAGCGTGACCGCGCACTACATTCCTTGTTGGTCGACGGACTGGTCGAGCAGACCGATGACGGCCTGTTTGCACTGGCTGGAGAAGGTACGCCCTAGCCCACTCGCATCGGGTCGCATGCTTCTGCTGGTTCGACGGTCTGGGGTGGTGTGACATCAGGATCCGAACGCCGAAACGCAGCGGGAACGACGGGTACCACCGGGTCGCAAGGCGGGAGCGTCAGGATCGGTAGGGCCGCTCCGGACGGTGGCCCGCTCGTCGGGTTYGCCGGCTCGGCGCCGACGTTCGGGCGATCAGTGGACACCGCTCGCGACCCGTCCGGCGACAGAGCGATCAGCAATCCCGTCAGCATGAGCAGGAGCGGCAGCACTATTGCCGCCGCCCACCGGATTCTGTTGACGGGCTGAACAGCCGCGCCGCCAGCGGACCTGACCTCACTCCCCCGACCGGCCGCTACCAGCGCAGCGCCTATCGCCAGTTGGGCGCGCTCGCCGAGATACAGGAAGCCGAGCCCTGCCGATTCGGCGGCTTCGGCGGACAGCTGCCGAGACTCTTCCTTCACCAGCATCGCGACGAGCATCTTGGGCACGGGGTCTCGTTCAGCGACGAGCAGGTCCAATGTCGCAGCAAATGTCGAGCTGTCTGTAAGCAACTCGGCGGTTGCGTAACGGTGCGCCGAGTCCACGACGCCGGCGCTCGGATCGATGGCAGCGATCACAGTCTCACCGCCGTCCGGCCAGAATGCGAGAATCGGCGAAATACCATTCAGGGCGTCGACCGTCCGCAAGTAGGCAATGCGAGCGTCCAGACCGTTGACCAACTCGATGTTCTCGAAAGTGCTGGAGGACAATGAATCCGGGACAAATTCGCGCACGTCCGCGCGCTCGCACAGCACTCCGAGGACGGTGGGGCACAGGTTCGAGCGCAGGGCCCGACCGGTGGCGACCTCGGCAGCGGAGGCGAGCGCGCGTGCCGACGCTTGCGCAGAGGGAACAGTCCCGTTCGCGCCCCACGGATGACGGAACTCGTCGATCGAGCCCAGAAGGGGTGTGTCCGCATCTACGAGAGCTGTTGAAATGGAATTGTTTTCGAATACCACGCCCAGGCTTTCACGCACTGGATCCTCCATTGACTGTTTCCAACTGGTTCTGAACTGTTTCAGGTGTTGCTATCACTGTGGAGCTGTATCAGAACGTCAGGCCACCGACCGCCATTGCGCCTGGTTCCAACACCACGTCGACCGGCGCTCGGCCGTCGACCGTGACGCGATACGTCCCCGGCAGGAGTCCGACAAACGAGAAGCGACCCTCGAACGGTTTCACCGTCCGCGCTGTCGCGTGCCCGCATTGATCGACGCCGCTGATCACCACCGCCTCCGAGATGCCCGACGTCACCAGACCTGAGATCCGACCATCTGCCGAGACAGCTGTCCCCTGGTCTCTCCGACCACCAACAGAATTCCCTTGTGGATCACACACTCCCGGGGTGGTCGCCACCCGCACGGTGACATCGTCCGACCGCACGCGAGCCGCCCCTCGATCTGCGGTGACCAGTGCAGCAATCGGTAGACCGTCGGCGTCTTCCCGCTTTCCCGCAGTCATCGTCGCTGTCCGGGTGAAGTACCGGTCCGCTTCCAGATTGCCTATCAGGCAATGTAACCCGAACTCGTCGACACCCGAGCCGTCTCCGCAGTAGTCAGGCACGGACGGTAGAACGAAACCTCGAGGCACCGGAAGCTGCACGACCACGTCCGAGAGCGGATGCCCCCGGACGCCGATGTCTACGACATACGTCACCGGATCACCTTCTCGGACAATGCCGTTGGACGGTCCGGAATCGAGCCCTGGACCGTCACCGGGATCGAACGGCGGCGCACCGTCAATCGCCGTCAACTCGACTGTGAAGGGAGAAGCGGACTCTCCCTCGGCTGCCAATCGAACATCCGACTGCATCGGTAGCGCACCGAGCGCAGCTGCGCCGACAAGTAACACTCCTGTCACCACGACTACGCCTCGCACTCTTCGGGCGCACGCTCTCGGTCGGAGTCGGACCGTAACCGCCTTCGACCACACCACTGACAGACGAGTTCTCACGACGCTCCTTCGATGGCCGACCCTCGGGGCCCGGTCGGGCACTCTCGACTAGATTTGGCGAATCCCGAGCTACGTTCAATAGAAGTCGCTCGAGGGACTCGAAAGCCAATGGTGACGGCATGATTATGTGGGTGAACTTCTTTCACCCGGGGTGAAGTCGCGGGTGAATTGCCCGGGATGACACGCTCTGGATTCGCACCAGCTACGCTCCTCCCTGTAGATAGATGGATCGAGACAATCCGCCCAAATCCGCCAATTAGCGTGGGGCGTGAAAGCAGAAAGGGTCCGCGTTGATGTTCGGGAGGGACGGCCACGACTGGGCAGCTATTCCCGAAAGGCGCACTCTCACCGAGTCGATTCCTCGGCAAGCACTGTTCGCGAAACTGGATCGACGCGCCGCTCTGACCGTCGTCCGTGCACCGAACGGCCACGGGAAATCGTCGTTGATCGCATCGTGGCTGCGCGCCCATCTGGCATCCGAACGAATACTCGTCTGGGTCTCGGCCCCACAGCCCTCGTCGACACTCGAAGATTTCTGGGCCGTTGTCCTCGATCGAATCCACGCTGCCGGAATCGCACTGCCCGACGTCGACGATCTCGCCGATCCTTTCACCGCTGCCGCCAAATCCCTGAACGCCCTCAGCCGCCCCGTGCTGCTCGTGCTGATCAGGCCGGATCTGATATCGGAACCAGAGTTGGACGATCAGTTGATCGATCTCCTCACCCTCTGCCACAACCTGGACCTCGTGGTCACGCTCTCGGGATTCGGCATGTTCGCCGAGCCATACCTTCTCGACACGGATCACGAGGTCATCGGCGCCGATGAGCTGTTGTTCACGACATCCGATACCGCCCAACTGCTGGAACAGGCGGGGGTGCGCACGGCTGAGGGTGATGCAGAACAAATCACATCCCTGACGGGTGGGCTGCCCGCATTGGTTCGCGCCGCAGTCGCCGCCGTCAGGGACTCACGTAACAGCAACCGTGAGCGAGAGATCAAAACGAACACCGCGCAAGCGATAGACGATTACGTGACTGATTCCGTTCTCGCCACCGCTGAGCGCCTAAAGCAACATGAGTTCCTACTCGCGACCGCCTTTGGTCGATCGATCACCGTCGGCGTCGCCACAATGCTGTTCGAGTCCCAGCGCCCTGACACTGCCGAAACCGTTCATGAGATCCGCTCGCGGCTGGTGACGCTGGAGACAGCCGGCTTGTTGTCGCGCGTCGAGGCCGAAGCCGACGAAACATGGGAATTGCCTCCCGCCATTCGAAGATCGATACTCGCGCACCACACCCGCGCGGGAATCGATCCGTCGCAACGTCTTTCATTCCTCGCTCACAATCGACTCGACAACGGTCATCACGCGTCGGCGCTGGACTACGCGGTCGAGGCACAGAACTGGACCCTGGCAGTAGACATCGTCGAACAACATTGGGTGACGATGATCGTGCATAACCTGGACTCGGTTCGCTCCGCCCTCCAACGGATTCCGGCGGAAGCTGCCGACAAGCACTCTGCCGTTGAGGCCGGACGTGCCTTGTTCACGATGCATCCGAGCAAGCGATCCACGGCAATCGACTTGCTACCCGAATCGCCGGCCGAACTGTGGGAACTCGGCGCCCAACCCAGCGCGAAGGACGCCTTGAGCATCGCCTGCGTTCAATCGATCATGCTCAGGATGGCCGGTGAATACGGGCTCTCGGCAGAGACCACCAGGCGGCTGTCTCACCTCAGCCGCAGTGCGCTGGAAAACAATCCGGAAGCGGTCAGCGCACAACTCCCCCTGATGCGACTTCAATGGGCGATCAATTTTCAATTGAGCGGCAGGTTCACCGAATCCACGATCAAGGCTCGAATGGCATACCACGGCGCCCTGTCTCACGGAGTCGACTTCATCGCTCGCAACTCTGCGGGTAGTGCCGCCCTGAATTGGGCTTTGGCAGGTGAGCCGCGGCAGGCCAGACACTGGTTCGAACTCGAACAGAAGCATCCTGACCCCGGGGGTTGGCTCGAACCTGTAGTCAAGATCGCCGGCTTGACGGCACGGGCTCTCGCCGCTCTCGACACACTCGACTTCGGTGACGCACGTATCGCACTGACCGACCTCGGTGTTCCGTCTGACACCGAGGAGCTATGGGCGTTCGTCGTCTATGCGCACAGCCAATTCGCCCTGACTCAGAGCAGTGAATCTTCCGCTCTGCCCTTGCTCCACAACGCGATTGGAGTGCATTCCAAGCAGTACACGGCCACGTCTTTCGCGCTTCCTCTGCTGCAATCCGCAGAAATCGATCTCCTGCTCGCACTCGGCGAGGGAAACAAGGCGACGGCTCTGGCCAAGGAAATTGCCGATCCTGCAGCCAACCCGTGGACGCTCGCGTCGGTGGCGCGTTTACGTCAGCGAATCGGCCAGAACGAGGCCGCTGTGGCGCTGTGTCATCAGTTCGACTGGTCTGGCGAATCCTATCCGCGGGCACAGATGGAATCGCTTCTGGTGCAAGCGGTTGCACACTCCGAGCTGGGTGAGCCACGCCTCGCCTCTCAGGAGTGGTCCAGAGCGTGCAGTATCGCGGACCAAACCGGACTTCTGCGTCCGTTCGCGACCATCGGATCGGCGGACGTCGAGAAACTCGAATCGATGGCAGTAACAAAATCGCGTGCACTCGCCGAGTTCTCGAAAAGTGCTCCTGCGGAATCATTTCCGGGATCCGTACGTATCGTGGAGCTGACCGAACGCGAACAGAAGGTCCTCTCACTCCTGGCGCTCGGCATGGGGTCGGCCGCGATGGCCGACAAACTGTACGTGTCCGTCAACACCGTCAAGACTCAACTGCGCACTCTCTACAAGAAGCTCGACGCACACAATCGAAACGAAGCGATCACGAAGGCACGTCAGCTGCGCCTGCTGTAGTCCCGGGTCGGATCTGATTCGGACTACATTCTGTAGGCATGAGCACCGATACCTGTGTCTTCTGCAAGATCGTCGCGCTGACCGAGCCGGCGATTCTCGTCCACGAGAGCGAGACGACTCTTGCATTTCTCGACGCCCGACCGGTGAGTCGCGGACACACCCTGGTGGTCCCCAAGCGTCATGCAGAAAACCTCGATGCTCTCGAAAGCCACGAGGGCGCAGAGATGTTCCGCGTCGGCACGCTCATCGCCGGAGCTCTACGCCGCTGCGACATCGCCGCTGACGGAGTCAACTTTCTGGTCAACGACGGGCGTGCCGCGGGGCAAACCGTGTTCCACTCGCACCTCCACGTCGTCCCCCGCCATCGCGGCGACAAGGCGAAGTTCGCTGCCGGACTCCTGGCCAGGCGAGCCGTCGAACTGGAGCAGGTGGGCGCGTCGATCCGCAGTCAGCTCACCGTCTGAAGGAATTCCGTCACCACTTCGCGATAGCGCTGCGGTTGATCGTCGTGAACCAGGTGGCCTGCGTCGGCAATACGTACGTACCGAGTTCCCGGCCTCTCGGCCATCTCTCGCATCTGTCCCTCGGGGGTGATGGTGAACTCTCCCTCGATCAGCAAGGTCGGCACGTCGATCGCCTTCCACTGATCCCAGAAATGCCTCGTGCCCCACTCCTCCGAGATGTCGCGGAAGGTCGACACCTCGCCGTGCAGGTACCACCCGTCGTCGCGGCGGTCGAAAGAGTCGAGAAAGTACTGGCCGGCGACGGGCCCGAAGAATTCCTTCATCGCGTCCTCGGAAGCAAACGGCTGCGGCCACGCCGAGATCATCTGAGCCCAATCCGCGGCGGTGCGTCCGCGAAAATCCGGAGCCATGTCTTCGAGGACCAGTGCACAAACCTTTTCGGGATGCGATGCGGCGAAGCACCACGCGTGCAGAGCCCCCATCGAATGGCCGATCACGATCATCGGCTCCTCGATGGACGCAACGGCAGATGCCAGGTCGTCGACGAATGCCTCGGTGGTCAGCTCTGACGGCGCGGGCCGGCTGTGACCGGCGGCGTCGAACGTGTAGACGTGGCCGAACTCGCGGATCCACGGCACCTGGCGTCGCCACGTTCTCGCGCTGCCCATGAGGCCGTGCAACAACAGAATCGGTTGTCCTGTTCCACCTTCGTCATGCAACACGAGTGTCACGGTACGCGGTGAAGGTGCGCGGGTAATGTCGCTTGCATGGCAGTCGTGAAGATCAATGCAATCGAGGTCCCCGAGGGCGCCGGCCCCGAACTGGAGAAGCGCTTCGCAGCACGCGCTCATGCAGTCGAGAACTCCCCGGGCTTTCTCGGATTCCAACTCCTCCGCCCCACCGCAGGTGAGAGCCGTTACTTCGTGGTGACGCAGTGGGAGTCCGAGCAGGCGTTCGCCGATTGGCGTGACGGCCCTGCCCGCGAAGCCCATTCCGGCGAGCGTGCGAAGCCCGTCGCTTCGGGTGCGTCGTTGCTCGAGTTCGAAGTTGTCCTGGACGTCGCCGCAAAGAGCTGATCTCGAACGATTGTGCCCGCCTTGGCGGGCACAATCGACGGTCATCTCGGCTTCACGCGTTGACACGGTGCGGGCAGTAGTGCAAAAGTTCGCATGTAAACGCGATGGTCCGACAGGAATCCGGTGAAAGCCCGGAGCGGTCGCGCCACTGTAATTCGAGGTGAAGTGCCTTTTTCGGCACGACTATTTCGACAGCCAGACACTTCGGCCATCGCATGGACCTAGGGGACGCGAAAATCCCAGGAGGCTTCGATGGCTCTCGCCTATTCTCCCGATACGTCGATCGATTCGACTCGTCTTGCTTTCCTCGCCGCTGCAGTAGTTCTGTTCGCGATGCTCGCTCTCTACCTGGTCGGATTCGACCAGGGCGCTATCTCTCGCACCGGCATGTACATGCATGAATTGATGCACGACGGTCGACACTTGATGGGCCTGCCGTGCCACTAGTCGACAATTTCACGAAGCTTCTCATTCGTGGTTTGTTGGCTGGTTTGATCGCAGGCATCCTTGCCGGCGGAGTTGCATTCGTGCTGGGTGAACCGCACGTCAATGCCGCCATTGCGATCGAAGAAGCCAACAGCGCCACCGGTGAGGTTGCCGGCGAAGCCGCTGGGCATTCGCACGGTGACGAAGAAGAACCACTGGTGAGCCGCGACGGGCAGCGCGCCGGGCTGTTCCTGGCCACAGCGCTGGCCGGACTGGCACTCGGGGCGATCTTCTCGGTCGTTGCCAATTACGCTCGACGACTCACCGGAATGTCCGGGCCGTTGTTGGCGATCACCATCGCCGTCGGTGGTTGGCTGGCCATCGAGGCCGTGCCCTTCTTCAAGTACCCGGCCAATCCGCCGGCCGTCGGAGATCCCGACACCATCAACCAGCGCACACTGCTGTGGCTGGCCGCCGTGATTCTCGGGCTACTGTCCGTCACCGCGGCAGCAGCGGCGGCAAAGGCAGTTTCCGGGCACGAGTTCCTCAGCGTGCGCATCGCTGGTCCAGTGGCTGCGTTCCTGGTGATCGCCACGATCGGTTACGTCTCGCTTCCCGGCATCAACGAGGTGGGCGAGGACTTCCCGGCAACTCTGCTGTGGGAGTTCCGACTTTCCTCGCTCGCTACGCAGGCGACGCTCTGGCTCGTGCTCGGGTTGGCATTCGCCTTCCTCACCGAGCGCGCGACCAAGAACACCGAAGTAGCAAAAAAGTACGCCCTTCGCTGAACCCTTTATTAACCGCGGGCGGTTAATAAAGGCGCACAGCAGTTCTATTTCAGCTCAGATGATGCACTTCCTGCAGTCCGTACACCGGCGTCGGGATGCCCTCGTAACGCGCCTTCAACTGCAACGCCAAGTACAGCGAGTAGTGGCGCGACTGGTGCAGATTGCCTCCGTGGAACCACAGCGCTTCCTGCTGCGTCGGCTTCCACATGTTGCGCTGCTCGCCTTCCCACGGTCCCGGATCCTTGGTGGTATTCGAGCCCAGGCCCCACACCTTGCCGACCTTGTCGGCGGTGTCCTGACCGATCAGATCCGCCACCCAGCCGTTCATCGAGCCGTAGCCGGTCGCGTAGACCACCACGTCGGCAGGCAATTCCGTACCGTCTTCGAGGATCACGCTGTTCTCGGTCAGCTCACGAATGTTGCCGTGCGCGAGCTTGATGTCTCCATTGGCAACCAGTTCGGCCGCGCCGACGTCGATGTAGTACCCCGAGCCGCGGCGTAGGTACTTCATGAACAGACCTGAACCGTCGTCGCCCCAGTCGTGCTCGAAGCCCGCCTTCTCGAGGCGATCGTAGAAATCCTTGTCGCGCTCACGGATTGCGTCGTACACCGGGATCTGGAACTCGTGCATGATCCGGTACGGCAGCGAACCGAACGTGAGGTCCGCCTTGTGCGTCGTCATGCCCGCGGCCAGTGCACGCTCCGAGTACAGATCACCCAAGCCCAAATCCATCAGCGAATCCGACTTCACGATGTGCGTCGAGCTGCGCTGCACCATCGTGACGTCGATGCCGTTCTCCCACAGTGCACCGCAGATGTCGTGCGAGGAGTTATTGGCCCCGATCACAACGACCTTCTTGCCCACGTACTGATCCGGGCCGGGGTGCTTGCTCGAGTGGTGCTGATCGCCGAGGAACTTGTCCTGCCCGGGGAACGTCGGAACGTTGGCCTTGCCGGACATACCCGTCGCCATCACCAACTGCTTGGGACGCAACGTCAGCTTCTCGCCGTTGCGGTTGACCTCGACGGTCCATTCCTGGGTCTTCTCGTCGAACGACGCAGAGGTGCAGGTCGTGGAACTCCAGTACGGAACCTCCATGACCTTGGTATACATCTCGAGCCAGTCGCCGATCTTGTCCTTGGGCGCGAACACCGGCCAGTTGTCGGGGAACGGCATGTATGGCAGGTGGTCGTACCAAACCGGATCGTGCAGGCACAGGGACTTGTAGCGTCCGCGCCACTGATCACCCGGCCGCTCGTGGCTGTCGATCACGATGGCCGGAACTCCGAGTTGGCGCATCCGGGCACCGAGGGCGATGCCTCCCTGTCCGCCGCCGACGATCACGACGTAAGGCTGTGTGGTGTAACCGAGTTCGCGATCCTCGATCTCCTTCTGCTCGGCCCACGTGATGCGGTTCGGGTCCGCTCCGTGCTTCGCTCCACGAGGCCGGCGAGTGCCCTTACCTTCTTCGTGTCCCTTCAATTCCTGCAACGACGTCAGCAGGGTCCAACCTTCATCTCCTTTCAAACGAAGGTGCCCGTGCGCGCGACCGGTTGCAGTCTCGAATTCGATCCAGGCCGACGTGACGCCGTCGGCTTCGTCGGGTGTCTCGGTGGTCCGGAATCCCGAAGGATCGGTGTCGTCGAGACGCTCGGAGAGCATGTCGGCAATCTGCTCGCGACCTTCGACGGTCTTGATGTTCCAGGTGAACGACACCAAGTCTCGCCAGAAGCTGTCGAGTGCAAATTTGCCTGCCACACGCTCGATGTCACGAGCCGCGAGGGCCGACTCGAAATCCGCCAGCCAGGCGTCGACGCGTTCCTGAGGTGTCACCGCCGTCAACTTCACCTCGGGGGTGACTGCGGAATCGATGGTTTGCGTCATCACTTCTCCTTGTTTGTGAATGTGACACACAGCACATCCCATAAGTGGCCCCGGTCACAAGCGTTGCAGTCTGTTGCAATCAGCGGGCGCGGTGCCGCCGCCCGATACCGGTTACCCGCACCGATGTGCGGGCAACCGACTCACCCCTCAGTAGGCTTGAATTTGCCGAGTCCCAGCGACTGAAATCCCACGACGTAGAACAGCGTCCACAACACGGCCCAGTCCACGAAACCCAGTGCATTGCCGTGTAATCCGTCGACAACTGCCGGCTCGTGAAGAATGTGCTCTGCCGCAAAGCGGTAATAGAACAAGAATGTGACCACCGCGAGCGCAAACGTGAGCAGCGCGCGGATCGCCAGGTTGACCCCGTCCGCAAAGCCCGTGGGCTTGTCACCGAAGGCGTTGGCCCAGAAGATCATCCAGAAGGCCCAGCACACACCGAGCTGCGCCGGGAACTGATGGACCACACCACCCAACTCGGCAACGGCATCGCTTCCCACCAACACCTTCACGACCGGAAGTGCCACGAAGTACAAGCCGGTTCCGACGGCGAAGTTACCGATCGTGGCTGCGAGCGCCGTCTTACCGCCGCCGCCGAACAGTCGCCACGGCCAGTTGTCGAGCGTCTGGCCAGTCAGGATCACGACCACCACGACGCAGTAGAACCATCCGAGTGCGGTGTCGACAGTCATCAACGGATCCGTGGCGGACAGCGACACGGACGGCAGACCGAACACGAAGTACAGCGCCAGCGTCGGGACGGCGACAAACGCGATCTCACACAAACCCACCAACGGCTGCTTCATCCCTAGGGAAGTCCACGGCCAATGCTGCCAGTTCAGGACCACCATCACCCAGGTCCCGAAGCCGAAGAGCACGAACAGCGCACCCGCGAAATATCCGAGGCCGCCCTCACGATCGGCCGCGAAATCCGGGTACAAACTCCCCAAGCCGTTTGCCAGGAGCCACGTCACCACGACGGCGAAGACCGCGGTCGCGACCATGATCGCCAAGCCTTTCGCCGGCTGTGGGAGTCGATCGAAGCCGGCGAACTCGCAATTGAAGCCGATGAACACAACAAAAAGGATTGCCCAGAAAAGCGCCGCGTTGAACGGCAGAGGATAGAAACTCCAGGGACTGGTGGTCGGATCGGCCAGAAGGTACCAACTCGCCACGGCCAGCACGAGAACGATCACGAGGTTCGCGATCCCGAACCCGATCCAGCGGCGTGACGGTTGTCGGCTCGGCGTGGCCGGTTCCGTGGGTGTGTCGACTGTAGCGGTCATGTGCCCTCTCCCAGATTGTCTCGCAAGATGATTCGCGAAGTGGTGGCGCAACTATGGAACCGTCGCGCGGGGTACCGGGAGGGTTGCCGAGGGTTGCAACTGCTGTCCGATTTTCCGGAATTGCAACACGGTGCAACCCTTCCGCATTGTGGTCGCCGTCACATACAAATCACTCACCGGTTCACAACCGACTGGTTCACTGCTTACGAGGAGATCTGCATGAGCATCACGGGCAAGGTAGTACTGGTCACCGGCGCCGGCCAAGGAATCGGACGCGGAATCGCTCTCCGCCTCGCCCACGACGGCGCCGACATCGCGTTGGTCGACCTCGACCAGACCAAGCTGGATGCGGTTGCCGACGAGATCAGACAGATCGGTCGTCGTGCGACGACGTTTATCTCCGATGTCAGCGATCGCGCGCAGGTTCACGCCGCAGTCGAACACGCGCACAGTGAGTTGAGCGGATTCGACGTCATCGTCAACAACGCGGGAATCGCTCTCGTCGGCCCGATCTCCGATGCGACGCCGGAAGAGGTCTCCAAGATCTGGAGCGTCAACGTCGACGGTGTCCTGTGGGGAATTCAAGCCGCAGCGGCAAAGTTCCAGGCGCTCGGTCAGCGCGGAAAGATCATCAACGCGTCGTCCATCGCCGGTCATGACGGGTTCGCCATGTTAGGTGTTTACAGCGCAACAAAATTCGCGGTCAGGGCCCTCACTCAGGCTGCGGCCAAGGAATACGCGTCCGACGGAATCACCGTCAACGCGTACTGCCCCGGCGTCGTGGGCACCGACATGTGGGTGACGATCGACAAGAGGTTCGCCGAGTTGACCGGTGCGCCAGAGGGCGCCACCTACGAGAAGTTCGTCGGCGGAATTGCGCTGGGTCGAGCTGAAACCCCCGACGACGTAGCCGGTTTCGTCTCTTACCTCGCTGGGCCCGATTCCGACTACATGACCGGGCAGGCCGGTCTCATCGACGGCGGTCTCGTCTACCGCTGACCGAGGTGTCTTCACTGAAAGCGGCGTCTTCGCCGAAAGCGGTGTCTTCACTGAAAAAGCGGTTGCCAGAGCCTGCGATGCCGCCCGGCGAGGATCCTCGCGACTACGCGAGGACCCTCGCCGCGGTGTACGACGCGACGATGGCCGGAGACCGCGCACCGGCCCGCCCAAGGGACGTGGTGCGCCAATCGTGGCAGCGCCTGCGCGAACTCGGTATCGATCCCGAGCACAGCCGGGTCGAACCGTCGATGGACGTCGCCGAACTCGATCTCCGTCGTCGTGAGTCCGGACTGTACGACGTACTCGACGACGTGACACGCGGACTCGAATCGGTCACCGCGAGCGGTGAGAACATCATGGTCGTCGCAGATCTTCGCGGAACTGTACTGTGGCGCAGCGGTTCCCATCGCGTACTGGACCAAGCTGCGCGTCTGGGATTTGTCGAAGGGGCGAACTGGGCGGAGGACAGCGTCGGCACCAAWGCCATCGGAACGGCATTGGTGTCACGACAGGCGGTTCAGATCTTCTCGGCGGAACACTATGCGCGCAGCCATCATCCGTGGACGTGTGCGGGGGCGCCCATCCGCGATCCGCGGGACGACCGTGTCATCGGCGTCGTCGACATCAGTGGTCCTGCCAAGACCGTCCATCCCACGACGCTCGCTCTGGTCGACGCCGTCGCACGCCTCGCTCAATCACACCTGCGCGACAAGCATCGGGACAATCTCGATCAACTACGTTCTGTTGCAGGGCCGATGCTTGCACGAAGCGGATCACCCGCACTGGTGATCGACACCCACGGATGGGTCGCAGCGGTCGACGCGTTACCTCATCGCTCGCGCGTGCTGCTCCCCGCAGCTTTGGCTCCCGGCAGGACATGGTTCCCGGCCCTGGGCCTGTGCGAACTGGATCCGCTTCCCGGCGGGTGGCTGGTTAGACCGATCGCCACCGGCGAGAGAATCAGCGCGCCCACGGTGCATATCGATCTGCGCGATTCCGAGAACATGTCGGTGACCGTCACGTCGGGTTTCGGCGAATGGGCATACGCCCCCACCCAACGACATGCGGAGATTCTGTTCCTCCTCGGATCCGAGAGACGGGGACTGACTGCATCGCGGTTGGCGCAAGATCTGTTCGGCGACCCGGCCCGCACGGTGACCGCGCGGGCCGAGATGTCGCGACTGCGAAAGAACCTCGCCGGAGTTGTTGCAGCGCAGCCGTACCGGTTCGTCGATGCAGCGCACGTGACGTTGTCCTGCCCCGTGAACGGCGCACATCTGTTGCCGTTTTCGAATGCCCCGGCGGTGCGTGCCGCTCGCCTTACTCAGGCCGGTTCGGAGGCCTGAGTGAGCAACTGCAGAAACACCTCCTCGGGCTGAGCGCCGGACACGGCAACCGCACGGTTGGCGACAAAGAACGGAACGCCGCTGACCTGCAGTTGGCGGGCCATGGACAGATCTTCGCGGACAGCCTCCGCTGCGGCATCGGAGCCCAGTTGCTCGCGCACGACATCGGCGTCGAGGCCGACGCTCACGGCCAGCTCGACCAGCACCTCACGGTCGTCGATCACCTTGCCGTCGCTGAAGTGCGCTTTGAACAGCGCTTCGAGGAGTTCGTTCTGCCGCTTACCCGCGAGATGCAGCAACCTGTGCGCATCAAAGGTATTGGCGGCGATCACGGTTTCGAAGTCCAAGGTCAGCCCGACCTCGGCGGCCGTCGCGCTGACGTGGGCGAACATCTGACGTACCTGATCAGGCGCCATTCCCTTCATCTCGACCAAGGCGTCGAGTTCGGTTCGGCCCTCTCCCACCGGGGTCTCCGGAGCGAGCTGGTACGAGCGCCAGATGACGTTGACGCGGTCCTTGTTCTCGAAACGATCCAGCGCCGAGAGGAACCTGGTCTTTCCGATGTAGCACCACGGACAAGCGACGTCCGACCACACTTCGATGGTCACGTCTTGGTCAATCACGATTTGATCAGTCACCGAAGGTGCAACAACGAACAGGGTCGGGATTAGTCCCGAGTCACGTCACCAGGCCACACCGGAAGGCGATCAACGATGCACTCACGCGGTTGGGCACACCCAGCTTGGCGAACAGCGAAGAGATATGCGTCTTGACGGTGGTCTCACCGAGGTACAGTCGCTCCGCGATGACGCTGTTGGCCGCGCCTGTCGCCAGGATTGTCAGCACTTCGCGCTCGCGCTCGGTGAGCGAAGCGAGCGGAGTCTGATCGGGCGCTTGCCGACGCGGCGACGAGGCCACGATGGCGCGCAGAGAATCGCAACTGAACAACGAGTGGTCCGACGCCACTACCCGCACTGCCTGCTGGAACGCCTGCGGAGCTGCATCCTTGCTCAGGAAACTGTGCGCGCCCGCCTCGACTGCCTGCACAACCATGTCGTCGACGTCGAAGGCGGTCATGGCAATGACCTTCGGCGGATTGCTCATGGTCATCAATTCACGCGTGGCCTCCAAGCCACCGACCCGTGCCATCTTCAGATCCATCAGCACCACATGGGGACGAAAACGAGTGACCTTGGCTGCGACCTGATCTCCGTCCTCGGCCTCGGCAACCACCACGATGTCCGGCGCTGCTTCCAGGATGTCCTTCATCCCGCGCCGAACCCACGCGTCGTTGTCGACGATCAAAACTGTGATGCGCGAGTCAGCGTCCATAGTGCGCTCAGATTACCCAGAGCCCCCGACAGTTGGAGGGCGGGAGGGCTACGACGACCAGGGCACCCAGCAACTGACGAGGAAATCGTCCCCCAAGGCGCCTGCCTCCACCTTGCCGCCGATCTCTCGCGCCTGTTCGGCCAACCCGCGTAGGCCGGATCGTGAACCGATCGACGTCATGGGTGCAAGCTCGCTCAGTTTGTTGCGTGCGAGGATGCGGATTCCTTCGTGCGGCGACCCGGTCACGGAAATGACGAGCATCTGGTCGCTCGCGTACTTCTGGACGTTGGTCAACGATTCCTGAACGACGCGATAACAGACATGCCCCGCCAACATTCCGACATCACCCGGGAGCAACTCGGATTCGAGACGGCAGTGGATGCCTGCCGCGCGTGCACTGTTGACCAGGTCACCGATCGCGTCGATCCCCTGGTGCCCACCGTGTTCGCGGCGATCACCGCTTCCCCTGAGCACTCCGACGATTCCCTTCAATTCGTCCAAAGCCTCGTGCGCGGTGGTTCTGATCATCGCTGCGGTGTTGACGACCTTCTCGGGATTGTCTGCCGCGCTGACCTGCAACCCGCCGGCGAACAACGAGATCCGGCTCAAACTGGCCGCGATCGTGTCGTGCATGTCGCGAGCGATCCGCGTTCGTTCCTCGGTGCGAATCATCTCGTCGCGCATCACGTCGGTTTTCTCGGTGGCCAGATCCCGTACGTGCTCGGCCTCGACGAGTTCGGTTCTGGTCCGAATCAGGAGCGAGAGCGCCACGACAATGCCGACCATGACGGCAGCGACGAGCCACGGGATCCAGATGGCGACGTCGTATTGAACAACCACCGAACCGTCTTTGGGTTTCGCGGTGCCCATCGTGAGAACGGAGTACTCACGATTTCGAAAAGCGTCGTAGGTCAACGAAATTCCGCACACGACGAAGACAGCTGCCGCGGCTGCTGCAAGCCGAGGCCCACGCGCGATCCGAGCAACGGCGAACAACGCGATGAGCGCCGCCGTCGCATCGGTGGGGAAGAACAGCGGGCCGACCAGCGTGATCGCCAGAACCACCCAGGGATGTTGATGGCGCCAGACAAGCGATATCCCACCGGCCACGCCCAGGACGAACCCGATCCCGACCAATGCCGGTGGCATATTTCCCGACGCGCCTGCGATGCCCACCGTCATGAAGGAACAGAAAAGGCTGAACGCGACGGCGGCGGTAGTCCATACGCGTCGTCGCACAACGGTTCCTTTGGTGGTGATCACCGAGCAAGCGTATCCACCGCCACCGACGCCTCGAATCAGCCGAACGGGTGGACGAACCGTCAAGCTCCGACCGAAAGGATGAGGCTCCCCGATCTTTCGACCGAAGCGGTGAGCGGTCCCCACATCGTTGACTTGTGCCATACCAACTCTCGAAAGGCGCACATCATGCGATCACTCCGTACTCCCCTCGCCCTCCTCGCCGTCGGCGCAGCCCTGTTCGCAACCATCGCCTCTGGCGAGACCGACGAAGCGAAGAAGGTCGACGACAACGGTTCTTCCGCCGCACCCGCGGCTGCCTTCGGCATCGGTGACGTCGTCGAACTGGGCGACTGGCGCGTCCAGGTACACGGCGTTGTCGATCCCTATGTCTCGACCAATCAGTTCATCACCGCGGATCCCGGAAACCGCTACGTCGTGGTCGACACCGAGGTCACCAACAACAGCGACAAGCCGTCGACTGTGTCATCGATGATGTGCTTCGAACTGCAGGACTCGACCAACAAGTCGTACAACATCACGTTCACCGACAGCAGCACGTCGAGTGTCGACGGAGAGCTTGCGCCGGGTGCAGCCAAGCGAGGCGAATTGGCGTACGAGGTCCCCGAAGCCGCCACCGGTCTTCGCCTTCAGTTCAAGTGCGACCTGTTCTCGTCCGGCTCGGCAACCATCAACCTGTCGTGAACCGCCCGGGCGATCTGCTGCTGAGTCCGTGGGCGCTGGTCTCGGTGGCCGTCATCTTGGTCAACGACCACGTACTCAAAGGGGCATTCGGGAACACGATGACGGGCAAGCTGTCCGACGTCGCCGGCGTGTTCCTGTTTCCCTTGCTCCTGCTCTCGGTTCTCGAGGTGCTCAGACGAAAGCTGGCGGGGCGAGCAGCGATCGCCTGGTCCATCGCGGTCACGGGCATCGGCTTCGCCGCGGTGAAGACGGTCTCGCCGATCGGCGACGCGTACGAGTGGGTGATCGGGTTTTTCCGCTGGACCGCAGGAGGATTCCGCGGCGAGCTCTTGCCGATCGTGGTCTTTCGTGATCCCTCGGATCTGTGGGTGCTCCCGATATTGTTCGCAAGCTACCTGGTCGTCACACACAACCGCACTCGGGCGCCGCAGGGGGCGCCCGAGCACGAGGTGATCAGTCCAGTGCCGCATCCAACGTGATGTCGACGCCGGTCAGCGCCTTGCTGATCGGGCACGTTTCCTTGGCCGCCTGGGCAACCTTGGCAAAACCGTCGGCGTCGAGGCCGTCGACCTCGGCGCGAACGGTGAGCTTGATTCCGGTGAGCTTGAAGCCGACCGTGTCGGGGCCCAGCGACACGTCTGCGGTGATGTCGAGGCTCTGCGGAGTTCCGCCGGCCTCGGCGATCAGTGCCGACAACTGCATCGCGTAGCAGGACGAATGTGCCGCGGCGATCAGTTCTTCGGGGCTGGTGGTTCCGCCGGCTTCCTCAGCTGCGCGCTTGGGGAACGACACATCGAAGGTCGCGACACCCGAGCTGGTGAGTTCGACCTGTCCCGACCCGGCTTCGAGGGTGCCGTTCCAGGCGGTGCGTGCGGTACGAGTTGGCATTGCTGTCCCTACTTCCGTCTTCACATGATTCGGTGAACGCCTTGCGATCACGAACCTACCCGCGATACGTGAAGTCACACCTACTGTTTCGGACTGCGCTACCCCAGGAGAGTCGCGGTCAGCAATTTCTCGACGCGTGCTTGCGCGGAGTTCTCCGAGGAAAAGTGCACGATCCTGCCGATGTCGAAGACCAGACCGAGCGCCGCGTGGACGAGGAACCGCGCTTGGACGATCGTCAACTCCGGCCGCGCCTCGACGCACAAGTGCGCCCACTCCTCCACGTTGAGCCGCTGGATGTTCCGCAACTCGGTCCGCGACCGGTCCGGCAAGCTGCCGATCTCGGCGAAATAGACTGCCAACAGTTCGCTTCTGCCGAACGACACCTCGACGTACATCTTGGCCAATGTCTCTACGGCCGCGAGTGGTGTCTCCGACTCCGCCAACGCCGAACCCAACGTCATCGTCAGGCGATCGGACGCCCGATAGAAAGCCGCGGCGAGTAGATCGGCTTTGCTCGCGAAGTGCCGGTACACGCTCGACGCGTTGATACCCGCTGCAGCGCCGATCTCCTCGATACTCACGTCGTGATAGCCGCGCTGATCGAACAGCAATACGGCTTCCTGAAGCAGCACTTCACGTTTCGATGTCCGAGCAAGACCGGGTTTGCGTTCGGGCGCCGCTTTCTTCCCGCTGTCCTTCGCACCAACGGGCAACTCGACGCCGATGACCGACCAACAAGCTGCGAGAATCAACGATTCGATCTGCTTGGCGGACAACGCCGATCGATGACCGGTGATACTGGCGATCACGCTGAGCACAGCCGGTGCGATCAGCTCGACGTCGGCCGGGTCCAGTTCCGGGCGCACTGCGGCCAACGGCCCGGCAATCCGAAGATTGAGCGTGCGCATTCCCTCCCGCAATTGCTCACGATCCTCGTCGACCAGGTACCGGCCCTCCCAACGGTAGAGCCCTCCCCTACGCCGATTCTCGATCGTCGCGCGGATGACCCCCACCATGGTGGAGTTCAACTGCTCGCGTGGATCGTCGTTTCCGTGTACCGCGGGATCGCTGGCATCCAGCAACGCCTGGGTCAGGTTGTTCACGGTGTAGACGAACAGCGCGTATTTCGTGGGGAAATGACGATAGAGGGCCGGTCCGGAGATTCCGACCTTCGCTGCGATCTCGTCGATGCCGACCGCGTGGTAGCCACGTTCACTGAATGCCTCCGCGGCAGCGGCCGCGATTTGGGCCTTCCGATTCTTCGGACGCGTTCGTGGTGCAGAGCCACTGCCGCTCACGGAGACGCGTGTCTGTCCGGGCACCTGACCCTCCACTTCCGTTGCTTTCTTCCGCTGCCTTCGTCCGCTGCACCGCACTTCTACGGGCGCGAGTCCGAACGGACCATGTTAACCGTCGCGAAGGTCGCAATTCGCGCCCGGTACGGCTTCACCCGAAACCCTACAACGCGGCTGTCACGGCGGACGGATTCCGGAAAAAGAGTCTTGACACCCGCTCTCACACCGGTGTTATGTTAGTGATGATTCGCACAAACTTGCACGCAGTCCGCTGGCGGGCTCGTTCCATGCAGCGCAGGATTTTTCTTCGCCTGCAATAGGGTTCGATGCCGATTGACCGATCGTAAGAAAGTAGTTGTGAGCAGATGATTCGCACTCGCTTCACCGAGATGTTCGGCGTAGACCATCCGATCGTGCAGGGCGGCATGATGTGGGTAGGACGCGCAGAACTTGTTGCGGCCACGGCAAATTCCGGCGCCCTGGGGTTCCTGACCGGCCTTACCCAACCCACTCCGGAAGACCTCGTCAAGGAAATTGCTCGGACCCGCGATCTCACCGACAAGCCTTTCGGCGTCAATCTCACGATTCTGCCGTCGATCACGCCGCCGCCGTACGCCGAATATCGCCAGGCGATCATCGAATCCGGGATCAAGATCGTCGAGACGGCCGGTTCCAATCCGATCGATCATCTTCCGCATTTCAAGGACGCGGGCGTGAAGGTGATCCACAAGTGCACTGCAGTTCGTCACGCGGTCAAGGCCGAGAGACTGGGCGTCGACGCCGTCAGCATCGACGGCTTCGAATGCGCCGGACACCCAGGTGAAGACGACATACCAGGGCTGATTCTGATTCCGGCGGCCACGCAGCAACTCACGATTCCGGTGATCGCGTCAGGCGGAATCGCAGATTCCCGCGGACTCGTCGCGGCGCTTGCGCTCGGAGCAGACGGCGTCAACATGGGAACTCGATTCATGTGCACCGTGGAATCTCCTGTAGCACAATCGGTTAAAGAGCAGATAGTCGCCAACACCGAGCGTGACACCAAGCTGATTTTCCGGACTCTGCACAACACCGCACGCGTAGCAGCGAATGCGATCAGCGCCGAAGTCGTCGACATCGAGGCGCGCGGCGACGCGCAGTTCAGCGACATCCAGCATCTGGTCGCCGGGGCACGCGGGCGCAAGGTCTTCGAAGACGGCGATCTCGATGCAGGCATCTGGTCCGCCGGGCAAAGCCAAGGGTTGATCAACGACATCCCGACCGTCGCCGACATGATCGACCGCATGGTCGCGGAGGCCGAACACCTCATCACCTCACGGCTTTCCGGATTCGTCACCGCTGTGAGCGCGGCATGACCGCCACCGCCGAGACGGGCTTCCGCTCCGAAATCACCGACGGTGTACTGCGATTGACCTTCGACCGCCCGAAGCGGATGAACGCGATCGATCTACCCACGATGACTGCTTTCGCAGCCGCCGTGAGAGAGGGAGGCGCAGACCCGAGAGTTCGTACCATCGTGATCACCGGATCCGGTCGAGCGTTCTGCACCGGAGCCGATCTTGCGGCAGCGGCCCTCAACCCCGCAGACCCGAAAGTTGTCATGGATGCCGCGACTTCTCTGATTCGCGCCATCACCAGCGCCCCGGTCCCGGTGATCGCCGCGGTCAACGGCCCGGCAGCCGGCGTCGGAGTGTCCATCGCCCTGGCCGCGGACCTGACGTACGCAGCATCGAGCGCCTATTTCCTCCTCTCGTTCGTCAACATCGGCCTGATGCCCGACGGCGGCGCCAGTGCGCTGGTGCCGGCAGCGATCGGACGTGCCAGAGCGGCCGAGATGGCGTTGCTGGGCGAGCGGGTTTCCGCCGAGGACGCAGAGCGTTTCGGGCTCGTGTCCCGCACCGTCGCAGACGACGCGTTCGACGCACTCGTCGACTCGGTCGTCGATCGCACGTCGAAGGCTCCCCGACGCGCACTCGAACTCACCAAGCGCGCACTCAATGCGGCGACGCTGGACCGCCTCGATGCCGCGTTGGAGATCGAAAATACCGGTCAGGCAGAACTTCTCACCGGCGACGACTTCAAAGAAGGCGCGATGGCGATGCTGCAGAAGCGCGCACCGCACTTCAAGTAGTCGTTGCGAATTTTCGTTAACAAAACCACTGTGAGAATCGACGGCTCACTGTAGCCTGAGTCACACAATCACCCACGCATGAGAGGAACCCATCGATGGCCTCCACCGATGCAGTCTCCGAGGCGCAGCGTTCACGCCGCACCAACTGGAACAATCAGATCGCCAGGCATGCGCAGATGATTCCCGATCGCACCGCGCTGCGATTTTTGGGCGATTCCATCACCTGGAGCACCCTCGACGCGCGCGTCGAGAAGCTGGCAGACGCTCTAGCCCGACGCGGCGTCAGCTTCGGCGACCGCGTGCTCATCCTGATGCTCAATCGCCCCGAATACCTCGAGATCGTGCTCGCGACCAACGCACTGGGCGCGATAGCTGTTCCGGTGAACTTCCGTCTCACGCCACCCGAGGTCGCTTACCTGGTCAACGACTCCGGCTCCAAAGTCATTGTCGCCGAAGGACCATTGGCTCCACTGGCCGGAGCGGCGCGTGCCGTGTCAGAGGGTATCGACATCTCCATCACCGTAGGAGCCCCCGCCGAGGGTGACAGCCTGAACTACGAGGACCTGATCAGCGAGGCGGGCGAGCCGCACGCGTTCGTCGACATCCCGGACGACACTCCTGCACTCATCATGTACACCTCGGGAACCACCGGTCGCCCCAAGGGTTCGGTGCTCTCCCACTCCAACCTGTCTTCGCAAGCATTGACCTGTATCAGGGCCTTCCACCTGTTCAATGCCGATTCCATCGGCTTCTGCGCGTCGCCCATGTTCCACATCGCTGCCCTCGGTTCCATCGCGCCGAGCCTGCAACTCGGCACGACCACGGTGATCCATCCGGTCGGCGCATTCGACCCTGGTCAACTACTCGACATTCTCGAAGCCGAGAAGGTCACCAGCTTGTTCCTCGTGCCCGTGCAATGGCAGGCCGTGTGCGCAGTGCAGAAGGCGCAACCTCGAGCACTGTCGCTGAAGAACATCTCGTGGGGCGCCGCACCATCGTCCGATACCATCCTGCGGGCAATGGCCGAAACCTTCCCGGACGCATTCAATGTCGCAGTCTTCGGTCAGACCGAGATGTCGCCCATCACTTGCGTTCTCGACGGTGAGGATGCGATTCGCAAGCTCGGATCTGTCGGTCGGGTCATCCCGACCATTTCGGCCAGGGTCGTCGACGAGAACATGGACGACGTGGCGCCCGGTGAAATCGGTGAAATCGTCTACCGCGGGCCCACGATGATGAGCGAGTACTGGAACAACCCCACCGCCACCGCTGACGCCTTCCACGGTGGATGGTTCCACTCCGGCGATCTCGTTCGAGTCGACGACGAAGGCTTTGTCTACGTCGTCGATCGCAAGAAGGACATGATCATCTCCGGCGGAGAGAACATCTACTGCGCCGAAGTGGAAAACGTTCTCTACGAACACGAATTGATCGTCGAAGCGGCCGTCGTCGGTCGCCCCGACGCCAAGTGGGGTGAGGTGCCGGTAGCGATCGTCGCGATGGCGCCAGGTTCAGCCGTGGACCTGACCATCGAGGAACTGAGCAGCTTCCTCAATGATCGTCTCGCGCGTTACAAGCACCCGAAGGACATCGTCGTCGTGGAAGCGCTGCCGCGCAATGCAAGCGGCAAGGTCGTCAAGGGCGAACTGCGAGAGAAGGTTCGAGCGGTCGACGCAGTTTCCTGACTCCACACGCAAACGGGCGGCACCTCCACCGAGGTGCCGCCCGTTAACCTGTGCCTTTCAAGCACTCTGCGAATGCAACTTCCGATGCAGTTCTCGCACCAACGGAACCAACTCCGGCACCGGACCTTCGACCGGGACGTTCGGCGCAACCTCGTTGACGGACAGAGACTTCACCGGCGCCGGGGCCGCACCCCACTCCGCGAGCCAGTCGCCGAGTTGAGCCGAAGAGCAGATGTAGACGATACGTCCGAGGCCCACCCATGCGTGCGCAGCCGAACACATCGCGCAGTGCTCTCCCGAGGTGAATACCGTTGCCGTCGAACGCTCTTCCGGCGTCAGATACTGAGCCGCCCACCGAGCCAGCTCGAACTCGGGGTGGCGAGTGTTGTCGCCGCCCGCGATCCTGTTTCGATCTTCGGGCGGCACCGGTGAGGTGCCGCCCGTTCGTTAATTACTCTGCTGTACTACTCTGCTGCGCTTTCGCTTTCGCCGGCCTTGGTCAGCTCGATCGGCGGTGCGTCCGGCACGTCGATCGGCTTCTTGGTAGGCGTGAACGTGAACTTCGCGTCCTCGCCCGAGCCTTCGCCGTCCCAGTTCTCGACGTCGACGAGCACGATGTGGCCGGGTCCGATCTCTCCGAAGAGGATCTTCTCGGACATCTGGTCCTCGATCTCGCGCTGGATGGTGCGACGCAGCGGTCGTGCACCCAGTACCGGATCGAATCCGCGCTTGGCCAGAAGCGACTTGGCCTTGTCGGTGACCTCCATGGCCATGTCCTTGTTCTTGAGTGCCGCCTCGACGCGAGCGAGCATCAGGTCGACCATCTGAACGATCTGCTCGTTCGTGAGCTGATGGAAGACGACGATATCGTCGATACGGTTCAAGAACTCGGGACGGAAGTGCTTCTTCAGCTCGTCGTGAACCTTGAGCTTCATGCGCTCGTAGTTCGACTCCGTGCCCGTTCCCGAGCTGAAGCCCAGGCCGACTGCCTTGGAGATGTCCGACGTACCGAGGTTGGACGTGAAGATCAGCACCGTGTTCTTGAAGTCGACGGTACGTCCCTGACCGTCGGTGAGACGGCCGTCCTCGAGCACCTGCAGGAGGGTGTTGTAGATCTCCTGGTGTGCCTTCTCGATCTCGTCGAACAGCACAACGCTGAACGGCTTGCGGCGCACCTTCTCGGTGAGCTGGCCACCCTCTTCGTATCCGACGTACCCGGGAGGGGCACCGAACAGACGCGAAGCGGTGAAGCGGTCGTGGAACTCGCCCATGTCGATCTGGATCAGAGCGTCGTCGTCGCCGAACAGGAAGTTGGCGAGCGACTTCGCGAGCTCCGTCTTACCGACACCGGACGGGCCGGCGAAGATGAACGAGCCCGAGGGACGCTTGGGATCCTTCAGACCTGCACGCGTACGACGGATCGCCTTCGAGACGGACTTGACTGCCTCTTCCTGGCCGATGATCCGCTTGTGCAGTTCCTCTTCCATGCGGAGCAGACGAGTGGTCTCCTCCTCGGTGAGCTTGAAGACGGGGATACCGGTCCAGTTGCCCAGAACCTCGGCGATCTGCTCGTCGTCGACCTCGGCGATGACGTCCAGGTCGCCCGCACGCCACTGCTTCTCACGCTCAGCACGCTGAGCAACGAGGGTCTTCTCCTTGTCACGCAGGTTCGCAGCCTTCTCGAAGTCCTGCGCGTCGATCGCGGACTCCTTCTCGCGACGCGCGTCGGCGATGCGATCGTCGAATTCGCGCAGGTCCGGCGGTGCAGTCATCCGACGGATGCGCATTCGCGCGCCCGCCTCGTCGATGAGGTCGATCGCCTTGTCCGGCAAGAAGCGGTCGTTGATGTAGCGGTCGGCCAGCGTCGCCGCTGCCACGAGAGCACCGTCCGTGATGGAGACACGGTGGTGAGCCTCGTAGCGGTCACGAAGACCCTTGAGGATCTCGATGGTGTGCTCGACGGTCGGCTCGCCCACCTGAACGGGCTGGAAACGACGCTCGAGAGCGGCATCCTTCTCGATGTACTTGCGGTACTCGTCGAGAGTGGTAGCACCGATGGTCTGCAGCTCACCGC
Organism: Rhodococcus sp. P4_F3_2; assembly: GCF_056401335.1. NCBI lineage: Bacteria > Bacillati > Actinomycetota > Actinomycetes > Mycobacteriales > Nocardiaceae > Rhodococcus > Rhodococcus sp. P4_F3_2. Next base: position 130,878 of record NZ_JBFUJN010000017.1, on the reverse strand, counting down.
GGGCAAGCTTGGGCTTGAGGATGGAGGCCGCGTCGATAGCGCCCTCGGCCGCGCCCGCACCAACGAGGGTGTGCAGCTCGTCGATGAACAGGATGATGTCTCCGCGGGTGTTGATCTCCTTGAGAACCTTCTTCAGGCGCTCTTCGAAGTCACCGCGGTAACGGCTGCCGGCCACGAGCGACCCGAGGTCGAGCGTGTACAGCTGCTTGTCCTTGAGGGTCTCGGGGACCTCACCGTTGACGATTGCCTGAGCCAGGCCCTCGACCACAGCGGTCTTACCGACACCGGGTTCACCGATGAGAACCGGGTTGTTCTTGGTACGACGCGAGAGAACCTGCATGACGCGCTCGATTTCCTTCGAGCGGCCGATGACCGGGTCCAGCTTGCCTTCGAGGGCAGCTTGCGTCAGATTGCGACCGAACTGGTCGAGCACGAGCGAGGTGGACGGCGTGCCGGCCTCTCCGCGGGTGCCACCGGTTTCGGTGGGCTCCTTGCCCTGGTAGCCCGACAGCAGCTGGATGACCTGCTGGCGGACACGGTTGAGATCGGCACCGAGCTTGACCAGAACCTGGGCTGCTACGCCCTCACCCTCACGGATGAGACCGAGCAGAATGTGCTCCGTACCGATGTAGTTGTGTCCGAGCTGCAGCGCTTCGCGCAGACTCAGCTCGAGGACTTTCTTGGCGCGCGGTGTGAAGGGGATGTGACCGGACGGAGCCTGCTGGCCCTGGCCGATGATCTCCTCGACCTGGCTGCGGACTCCCTCGAGGGAGATACCCAACGACTCCAACGACTTGGCTGCAACACCTTCGCCCTCGTGAATGAGGCCGAGAAGGATGTGCTCCGTGCCGATGTAGTTGTGGTTGAGCATCCTGGCTTCTTCTTGAGCCAGGACAACAACGCGCCGCGCGCGATCGGTGAACCTCTCGAACATCGCTCTCCCTCACACTCTCCGGCGGGCAGGTTCGAGACCGGATGTCTCGTCCCTGGTCGCCGCGTTTCGCTCCGGCACTACAGACTGATCGCCTCGCCGGTCAGCGGACTGACGTCCACGAATCGACAAAGGTTGCACGACCCCACTTATTACTCTAGAGGGCGCGAAGTCCACCTGCTGCTCCTCCACCCGATTGGCGGCGGAAGCCGGACTGCTTACCGTTCACAACGTCGCAGCTGAGGGAATCGTTTCCCGGTTCCTGTACGCCTGAAGCGAACAGCGATTTTCGACGCCTGATCAGCCGAATATCGGGAGTACCCGAGTGCACGGCACCTCACGCGGATTCGACGGATCAAGCGCGTTGAGCGTCAGAGTCGCCGTTCGCTGCGACGCCACCAGCGCGATGTGATCCGACAGGTCCTGCTCGCAACCGTCCTGAACAACTATGTTCGACGCGTTCGACGCGGCCAGTATTCCGCTGCTGTACGGAACGACCACTTGATCGAACCGAGTCACGATGTTGGTGTACTCGACGTCATCGGAGTAGACGCCCGCGTCGCGCAGTTCGGTCACGAAGGTGGCGTTGTCGAAATCCGGTCCCCCGACGCCTTCCGGCGGCCCGACCTCCGAGCCGTCCCACAACGGAGCGATGGAGACGATCTTGGAAACCTTCGCGTCGCCGCCGAGAAACTTGGCGTAGTACGCACTGACCGTCGTCCCCTGAGAGTGTCCGATCAGGTCGACCTTCGAGGCACCCGTCGCAGAGAGAACGTCATCGACGAAGTCCGACAGCTGCCCTGCGCTGTCTCCGAGTGGTGCGAGACCGCCGGCTGCGGAAATCGGCCACGGCTGGTCCGTTCGATTCCCGAAGGTGAGCGCGAAAACGCAGTATCCCTCGTTGGCCAGTACGGGTGCGAGTACACCCCAATTGGTCTGACGGTTGGCCGCCGTCCCGTGCACCAGGACGACTGGATCAGGATGAGCAGCGGAAGGCGTGCACGAGAAGTCGTTGGTGCCAGGGGCCGATCCGCCCGGGTTCGTCGCTTCGAGGGCGATTCCGCTGAAGAAACCGGACGGAACGGGAAGAGGTTCGTTCGCCGACGCAAGAGGTGCGGCGGTCGCGGCCACGGCACCCGCCAGAGCGAGCGCACCCACGCATGTTCGAATCCCCACCGAAGGCCTCCACATATTGATCAACCCACGACGGGCAATACCGAGTTGCACGGTACCGGCCGCTGATGCGCGGGATCGAGTGCATTGAGAGCAAAAGTCGCCGCGCGCAGCGACGCCGCGATGGCGAGATGATCGGAGATGTCTTGCTCACAACCGTCCTGGACGACGATGTTGGTTGCGTTCGGCCCGGGCTCCAGCCCATTTGTATACGGCAGCACCAGTTCGTCGTAGCGCGTCGTGATGTTCGTGTAGTGAACGCCCGGCGCGTAAACGCCTCCCGCACGGAGATTTTCGATGAACTCCGAACCGGCCCCCATGTTCAGGCACGCCTTGCAGATCGGGAATCCTGCCTGTGCCGCCTCGGATACCCCGAGTTCGCGAAGGCTGCGGCCGATACTTGCCTGCTCGTTTCCGAGGGTTCCCTTCCACAGCGATGCCACCGAGACGATGTTGTCCACTTTGTCGGCACCGCCGAGGAACTTCGCGTAGTACCCGTTGATGATCGTGCCTTGCGAATGCCCGACGAGATCCACCGACGTTGCGCCCGTAGCGCCCAGAACTTGATCGACGAAATTCGACAATTGTGCTGCGCTGGAAGGAATTTCCTGCATTCCACCGATGGCCGACAACGGCCACGGCTGCTCGGGGAAGTTGCCGTACGTCAGCGCGAAGACGCAGTAGCCCTCGTTGGCGAGCAACGGCGCATAGGTGGCCCAGTTGGTCTGCCTGTTTCCACCCGTTCCGTGAACGAGCACAACCGGATTGGGATGTTCGGCAGTAGGTTTACACGAAAAGTCATTGGATCCAGGAGCTGAACCGCCAGGATTTCCCAACTCCTGAGGAACACCGGCAAGGAAGGCATTGGGCACGGGCAACGGGGCCTGAGCCGAAGCCACGGAGGTGAACCCGACAAGCATCAGAGCGGCAAGAACCACGCCCCCGAACAACCCGATCCTTCGATAAGCAGCGACAATAGCACCTGGACAAACGTCCTGTCTTGGCTCGTCCGGATGATTGGGACTGATCTCCGCCGGGTATGCCAGTCGACTTGTCTTGCGACAAAGACAGTGCCGATACATTCCTTGCGGCGCATCGGGGGATGCATCCAGACGGGGGAATCATGACAGACGACGACTCGAGAAAGACCTCTACCGAGCGCAATCTTCGCCTCCAAGAACGGCACTCTCGCCAGCATCGCGTACAGCGGACCCACGAATTTCACCATCTCCGGACGCCCTGCGATCCGGTACACCGCAACCGTCACAGATATCCCGGCGGACAACGAATGCGATCCGCCCTCAGCACAATTCGATGTCGTCACCACACCCGGATACTCCACAGCCGAGGTCATGGTCTTCCTTGTCCAGTCGGATCAGGGACTACCTGACGCACTCAACCAGGGCACGATCGACCAAATCATCGCAACAATTCGAAAGTCCGAAACTCAGGCGACCACGCATGGATGAATCCTTTGCCGCAGGCGAATGTCGTTGGGAATAAATCGAATCCCAACTACGAGCGCTCCCCGCTGAGCTGATCGAGCTGAAGAATTCACCCAGATTCATCTGGTTTTCGGCACCGCCGATAGCCGACGACGACGCCGACTGTGAACCGTATCGAATACCTTGGGAGCGCCCCAACTGAAAAAGGTTCGGCCGCAACATGTGCGGCCGAACCTTGATCGAAGTAAAGCTAGCGAGCGGACGGACGAACGATCGGGAAGAGAATCGTCTCGCGAATACCGAGACCCGTCAAAGCCATCAGCAGTCGATCGATTCCCATGCCGGTGCCGGTGGTCGGCGGCATGCCCTGTTCCATCGCGGCGAGGAACTCCTCGTCCAGCACCATCGCTTCGTCGTCGCCTGCCGACGCGAGGCGCGCCTGGTCGACAAAGCGCTCACGCTGGATGACCGGGTCGACAAGTTCGGAGTAGCCGGTCGCCAACTCGAATCCGCGGATGTACAGGTCCCACTTCTCGGTGACACCCTTCTTGCTTCGGTGATCACGGGTCAGGGGCGACGTCTCGACCGGGAAGTCACGGACGAACGTCGGCACGTACAGCTGATCGCCGCACTGGTGCTCCCACAACTCCTCGACGAGCTTGCCGTGGCCGTAGCCCTTGTCCTTGGGAACCTCGAGGCCTACCTTCTCCGCCAGAGCGAGAAGCTCGTCGACCGTCGTATCCGGCGTGACCTCGGTGCCGATGGCCGCCGACAGCGACGGGTACATCTCGAGAACCTGCCACTCGCCACTTACGTCGTACTCGGAACCGTCGGCGAGGGTGAGGACCTGCGTGCCGAATGCTTCCTGCGCAACTTCCTGGACGAGTTCACGAATCATCTTCGCGGAATCGTCGTACGTGCCGTAGGCCTCGTACGTCTCGAGCATCGCGAACTCGGGCGAGTGAGTGGAGTCGACGCCCTCGTTGCGGAAGTTGCGGTTGATCTCGAAGACCTTCTCGATACCGCCGACGACGCAACGCTTGAGGAACAGTTCCGGCGCGATACGCAGGTACAGGTCGATGTCGAGGGCGTTGGAGTGTGTGACGAACGGGCGAGCTGCCGCGCCGCCGTGCAGCGTCTGCAGCATCGGCGTCTCGACCTCGAGGAAGCCGCGGCTCTCGAGCGCATTGCGCAGCGCACGGACAACAGCGACGCGCTTGCGGGCGTTGTCGCGAGCCTCGGGGCGAACGATCAGATCCGCGTAGCGCTGACGCACCCGGGACTCTTCGCTCATCTCCTTGTGAGCAACCGGCAGGGGGCGCAGCGACTTGGATGCGATCTGCCAGGCGTCGGCCATCACGCTGAGCTCGCCGCGACGGGAGCTGATGACCTCACCGTGGATGAAGACGAAGTCGCCGAGGTCGACGTCGGACTTCCAGGCAGCCAGTGCCTCTTCGCCGACGCCGGCGAGGCTGATCATGGCCTGCAGCTGGGTACCGTCGCCTTCCTGCAGAGTCGCGAAGCACAACTTGCCGGTGTTGCGCATGAAGATGACGCGGCCGACGACGCCGACCAGCACGCCAGTCGCCGTGTCCGGCTCGAGTTCCGGGTACTCCGCGCGGATCTGCGCGAGCGTGTGGGTGCGATCGACCGAAACCGGGTACGCCTCCTGCCCCTGCGCGAGGATCCGCTCACGCTTCTCGCGCCGGATACGGAGCTGCTCGGGGGTGTCGTCGACTGGCTGGGCTTCTACATCACTCACGGGGTACAAGACTACTGGGCCGTGTCCACCGCGTTTGTTGCTGGTAGCACCGCGGCGACCGCGAGCACGATTCCCGACAGGAGGTACAGCGCAACCCTGACGTGATTCCACACCGTCCAACCCGCCTCGTACGACGCCCATGCGGCTGCATCGGTAGCGCTGACCGAGGCAAAAGCGTCGTTGCGGGGGACGTGGTAGATCGCTGTCACCGCGAAGGACGCGAGCACCCCGACACAACCGACAACGGCAAGGACCCAGCCGTCCGGTCTGGAGATCGCTGCCCAGATTCCGGCGGCGATCGCGGTGAGCGCCGATCCGACGAGTGGCAGCATCAAGGCGCTCCGCGGTGCTTCGACGTTGATCGCCTGCATCGACGTGATCGCGGCGTGTGCATCGACCGACCGCAGAGCGGGCATTACGAAGGACGAGAACGCGAACAACGCACCACCGGCAACGAGCGCGCCGAGCGCAGTCACGCCGACGAGCAACTCCAAGAAGATCTCGGATTTCTTCACGACCAGACCCCCGTTCGAGCAGCCTCGGCGGCAAAAGTGGTGAAATCTCGAGCGGGTCGTTCCAGGACCTCTTCGACGACGCCGGTCACACTTTGATTTCGTCCGTCGAGAACCTCGGCAAACAAGTAAGTGAGCAACTCCACGACATCACTCGGGACGCCAACTTCTGCCATGCCGTCGGAAAACTGTTGCAGTCCAATTCTTTCGAATGACACCGCACGCCCCGACGCCGCCGAAATCGCCTCAACGGCCTCCGCGAAGGTGAGCAACTCCGGACCCGTCACCTCGAGAACTCGGCCGAGGAGGTCGGTTCGAGTCAATGTGGCCACCGCCACGTCAGCGAGATCGTCGACGTCGATGAACGGCTCCCCCACCTCACCGACCGGAAGTTCCAGGTGGCCTTCCCGAATCGGATCGAGTAGATACCCCTCACTGAAGTTCTGGGCAAACCAGCTGGCCCGCACCACAGCCCATTCCAGACCGGTGTCGGCCAGAACCTGCTCGGCTTTCTGCGCCGCCGGTTCACCGCGCCCGGACAGGAGCACCATGCGACGAACCCCTTCGCGGTACGCAAGCTCCGCGAGTTCCTCGATGTGGGTGCTCGATTCCGGCACTGCGAGGTCCGGCGCATAGGTCACGTATGCCGCTTCGACACCGGACATCGCGGGCTGCCACGTCGTCTGATCGTTCCAGTCGAAACGCGTCCCGGATGTTCTCGACGCGATTCGGGTACGGATTCCCACCGCCGTCAGCCTCTGCGCAACGCGCGCACCGGTCTTACCGGTACCACCGATCACTACTGCCGATTGAATGTCGCTTGTTGTCGTCATGTACTCATTCGACCGCGGAGCGTCAATACGATCCATAGTCGAAGGTCGCAAAAACATACGTCAGCGTCTACCGTCGAAACATGGATGCATTGTCGATGATGCTGGCCGGGTCGCGGGCGGAGGGCGCTTTTCTGCTGCGCTCGCTGCTCGATCCACCGTGGTCATTACGTATCGAGGACCACGCACCGATCACCGTGCTGGTTCTGGTTCGCGGAAGCGCAGTCGTCGTCTCCGACACCGGACAGACAGAAGATCTCGAGGCCGGCGACATCGCACTCCTGCGCGGCCCCGACCCCTATACGGTCGCCGATCACCCGGACACCCCGGTCCACGTACTCATCGACGAGGCACAAAACTGCGCCGCAGTCGACGGATCACCACTCGAGGACATGTCGGTTCTCGGCGTTCGCACCTGGGGCAACTCGACCAGTGGCCAGACCGTCATGCTCACGGGCACATACCGTTTGGACTCCTATGTCAGCCGTCAGATCCTCGACAGCCTGACACCCGTCGCGGTAGTGCGACGCAGCCTGGAAACCACGCCGATGACGACGCTTCTGGAACAACAGATCGCCGCCGACGGGCCAGGACAAGAAGTGTTGTTGGACAGGCTCCTGGACCTGGTCCTGATCTCGGCGGTCCGTACATGGTTCGCCGAGAACCCCAATCGATCACCGCGATGGATCAAGGCCTACGAGGATCCCGTCATCGGGCATGCCTTGCGGCTCATACACAATCGGCCGGAACACCCCTGGACGGTCGCGAGCCTGGCCCAGGAGTCCGGCAGCTCACGAGCGGCCTTCGCGCGCCGGTTCACCGGTCTCATGGGGATCGGACCCGTCGGCTATCTGACCGAGTGGCGCTTGTCGGTGGCGGCGGATCTACTCGCAGACCCGGCACGAACGGTGTCCTCGATCGCGCGAGAAGTGGGCTACTCGAGCCCCTTTGCGCTCACGACGGCCTTCACCCGCCATCACGGAATGAGCCCGAAGATCTACCGCCAGACCCGCTGTGCGCCTTTATTAACCGCCCGCGGTTAATAAAGGCGCACAGCAAATACCTCAATGAGCCGAAACCGCCGCCAACTCGCGGGAGCAATGACGCACTCCGCTGAGAGCACCGAGCAGTCCGGCGGCCTTGATCGCCTGGTACCCGCCCACGAGATCGGTTGCCTTGTGCAGACCCAACTGCTGCAACGACGCTGCGGCCAGGCTCGAGGTGTAGCCCTCGGAGCAGACGATTACCCACTCGACGTCGTGGTCGGTGGCCAACGCGAGGTGTGCGCTGCTGGTGGGGTCGAGTCGCCACTCGAGAACGTTTCGCTCGATCGCGAGTGCACCGGGGAGAGTTCCCTCGATGGCGCGCTGCGCCTGCGGGCGAATGTCGACGAAGATCGCGCCGCGATGGAAGGCTTCGGTGAGCTGGAAGACGTACATACGATCGATCTGTGCGCGAGCGTCGTCGAGCATTTGGTCGATGGTCATTTGGTGCCCCCCTCGGGCAGGTCGGTCAGCTCGGTACGGGTGCGACGAAGAGTCCGGTGATCCGTCACTTCGTAGAAGGACATTGCCGTCAGCGGCGGCGAGTAAGCGTGAACACTCAGAGTCGGTGCATCAGAGCTGATTTCGATCGGAGCACCAGGAACATCCGTCGAACGCACGACATCGTGAACCCAGCCGAGCGGGAAAGAAGCCTGATCGCCGGCGTCGAGCTGGCGTTCCACCAGGGCGTCACCGGCCCAACGGAATTCGGTGAGAGAACCACTGAGGACGGTCAATGCGCCGAACGAGCCTGCGTGGTCGTGCAATTCGGTGTTGCGTTCGGGTACCCAGCTGATGAGCCACACATCGACGTCGTCGTCCGCATGCAGGCGAGTGGACCAACGATCGAGCGTCGGGAAGGCGTCGGGAATGAGGTGGTCGAAACGGCCGTCGAGCACGCCGTTCGCTCCCTCGTCGGTCAGTCGCAGCAAATCGGCCGGGCGAAGTCGGGTAGGCAACGACGCACCACTCGGACGGCGTCCGGACGCCCCACGATTAGCGCTACGACCTGCGGAAACAGCACGATCAGCAGCGAGAGTAGGGGTCAAAACAGAGAGATCTGCAGAATATGTGGATAGCACGAGCTAGCTCCAAGGAATGTGAATTGGTCAAGGCAGCGGTCAGCCTCGACAACACTCCTGAGCACCCACGCAGCGATTCACGAGCACCATTGTGGCATAACTTTTGCAATCGCGAAACTGCTGGAACGAAACCATCGATCAGGCGACCGGTCGTCGACCGGATCCACGACGCGCCTGATTGCGCTCGAAGACCAACCTCAGCCCCTCGAGAGTGAGGTCCCGTTCGAGGTGATCGATAGTGTCGGATTCGGGAATGATCAGCGGTGCGCTGTCCCCGGTTGCGATCACGGAGACGTCGTCACCACCGAACTCCGGCAGTTCGTCGCGTACGCGGTTGACCAATCCGTCAACGAGGCCGGCAAAGCCGAATACCGCACCGGACTGCATGCATTCGACGGTGTTCTTGCCGACCACCGAACGCGGGCGCACCAATTCGACCTTGCGCAGCGCAGCGGACTGCGACGCCAAGGCATCGGTCGAGATCTCGAGTCCGGGCGCGATGCAGCCGCCCAGAAACTCACCCTTGGCGGAAACGACGTCGACACAGGTCGACGTACCGAAGTCCACGACAATGCACGGACCCTCGTAAAGATGGTGAGCGGCAAGACTGTTGACGATCCGGTCGGCTCCCACCTCTTTGGGGTTGTCCACCAGCAGTGGCACACCGGTGCGAATACCCGGTTCGACCACCACGTGGGGAACGTGACCCCAGTACCGCTCCAGCATCACGCGGATTTCACGCAAGACGGACGGCACTGTCGACAGCGCCGCAACGCCGGTGATCTCATCGACATGAGTACCCAACAGCCCACGGAAGGTCAACGCCAACTCGTCGGCAGTCATCCGAGGGTCGGTTCGCATTCGCCAGTCCTGCAACAGCTTCGAATACTCACCAGTCCCGGAGAACAATCCCAGAACGATATTGGTGTTCCGCACGTCGACCGTGAGCAGCATGGATTACACCAGGCTGGATTCGCGCGAGGCCTCGAGTGTCGACAGCATGCGCGGGGTGATCAGACCCGAACCCTCCGGCGCGTGAGCCGGGTCTGAGCCGAGTTCGATCTGCTTGTTGTCGGCATCGACGAAGACGACGCGCGGGGAGTATTCCTTGACTTCCTGCTCGTTCATCACGCCATAGGCGATGAGGATTACCAGGTCGCCCGGCTTGACCAGATGCGCTGCCGCACCGTTGATTCCGATGACACCGGTTCCGCGCTCGCCGGCGATGACGTACGTCTCGAGACGCGCACCGTTGTCGATGTCGACGATGCACACCTGTTCGCCTTCGAGGAGGTCTGCGGCGTCCATCAGATCCTGGTCGACGGTGACGGAGCCGACGTAATGCAGGTCGGCGTGAGTCACGGTGGCGCGGTGGATCTTCGACTTCATCATTGTGCGAAACATATCCAGGTCCTTACTCGTGAAAAGTGCTCAGTGAGACAGCAGGTCGTCGATGGCGTCGGCGGATGGGTCGGTGTCACGCTCGAGGAACCCGGTTCCCACCGCGACACCGACGTTGTCGATCAAACGGGTGGTTCCGAGCTTGGCGGCCACCAACAGTCGGCCGTCACCTCTCTCGGGCGCGGGGCCCAGATCGACGCCCCGAACCTCGAGGTAGTCGACCTCGATTTCCGGAACAGCTGCCAGAACAGCGCGTGCGGTTTCCAGAATTGCTTCCGCTCCCCCGGACGCCGCGTGTGCACCGGCGATCAGAGCAGCGGAAAGCGCGACCGCTGCAGCGCGCTGGCCCTCGTCGAGGTAGCGATTGCGAGAGGACAACGCGAGGCCGTCGAACTCGCGGACCGTCGGAACTCCGATGATCTGTACATCGAAGTTGAGATCCCACACCATCTGACGGATGAGCGTCAGCTGCTGGTAATCCTTCTCACCGAAGTAGGCGTGATTGGGTGCCGCGATCTGCAGCAGCTTCGCCACAACCGTCAGCATTCCGGCGAAGTGAGTGGGGCGCGCTCCGCCTTCGAGTTCGCTACCCAACGGGCCCGGCACGATGGTGGTGCGCTGGCCCCGCGGGTACATCGTCTTGGCGCTCGGCGCGAACACCAATTCGACGCCCTCGGCGCGAAGCAGGTCGAGATCCGCATCGAGAGTGCGCGGGTACGCGTCCAGGTCTTCGCCCGCACCGAACTGGAGCGGGTTCACGAAGATGGAAACGATCACGACGGCGCCGGTGACCTTGGCCTGACGAACCAATTCGATGTGGCCCGCATGCAACGCACCCATCGTCGGAACGAGCGCCACCTGACGCCCGACACCTCGCAGTGCCCGCGAGACGCGCCGAAGCTTGTCCGGATCGTGGTGCACCGTCAGTTCGCCGCGCTTGTATCCGCCCTGCAGATCACTCACGACGGTCACCTCCCGTTTCAGTCAAGATGTCGAACAATTCGGTGGGGGCGCCCACCCGCTGGGCCGATCGCAAGGACATCGCCCGATAGCCGGCAGCGAGCTCCGGATCCAGTTCTGTCAGTACGCGCAAATGTGTGTCGACGGCAGCAGCGTCGCCGCGTGCCACCGGACCGGTCAACGCCGAGGGACCGCGTCGTAGCGCGTTGTCCAAGGCTGCCGACAGCAGCGGCTGCAGGACACGCTCGGCCACTCCACCCGGATCTCCGTCGACCAACTGTTGACCGAGCAGCTCGTCACCTTGCAACGACGCTCGCAGCGCCTCGACGGCGTCGACCACGAGCGTGACCAGGTGATTACTGCCGTGAGCCAGTGCCGCGTGGTAGAGCGCTCGGTTCTCCTCGCGCACTCGGACGGGCTCGCCGCCGATCTCGAGGACCAGTGACTGCGCGATCGCGTAACCGATGTCGTCGGCAGCAGTGATTCCGAAGCATGCCGACGACAGCCGTGCGGTGTCCTCGTCGTGACCGGTGAACGTCATCGCCGGATGGATAGCCAAGGGCAGCGCGCCGAGTTCGGTGAGCGGAGTCAGGATCGCGATGCCGTTGGCACCGGACGTGTGGGCGACGAGCGTGCCCGGCTTGACGGCTTGGGTGGCCGCGAGACCTCGCACAAGATCCGCAAGCTGGTCGTCAGGGACGGCAAGAATCAGCAGTTCTGAGCGAGCTGCGACGTCGGCGGCCGGAAGAATTTCGGTATCGGGAAGCCGCTTCACAGCGCGGGCAACCGAGGCACTAGAGACGGCGGAGCAAGCGCTGACAACATGACCGGCTCGCTCCAATGCGGCACCGACAGCTGTTCCGACCCGTCCTGCTGAGACAATTCCTACCGTCAAGCGCGCAGGTGCAGGCCCATTAGTGATCCCGAAGGAAGTCACCGGATTCCTCTCGTTCGTTCCAGTCCCGCTCGGCGGGTACCAGACGTTCTGCGTCCGAGGATATCCTTCGCCCGAACCGTCATGCCATGGCCGGGCGAGTGATCTGCGACTCAGTCCTCTCGGCGACGACGTCGACCGGAGCCTTCGGACGGGTTGTTCGAACTCAGGTTCGCCATTATTTCGGCGACGGTCAACCCGTTGGAATGAGCACCGCTCGCGGCATCTTCCGGAGCGGCACGGCGACGACGGCGCGGCTCTGCGTCAGGCTCCGCAGCGGGTTCAGCTTCCGTGACAATCTCGGGAACAACCTCGGGCGCCTCTTCGACGACAGCGTCTTCGATGACGGCGTCTTCGATGTTCGGGGCCTGGGCGGGAGCCTTGACTTCAGGCTCGACGGGCGCGACCGGCTCCGGATCATCCTTCACTGGAACGTCTTTCACCGTTCGTGTCGGCGAGGAACTCACAGTGGAACCTACTGGGGAACTCGCTGGGGAACTCTTCGGTGCCTGGTTCCCGCTCTGATTCTGTGGCCTCTGCGTCTCTTGTGGCTTCTGCGTCTCTTGTGGCTTCTGCGTCTCTTGTGGCTTCTGCGTCTCTTGTGGCTTCTGCGTCGGTATGACGCGCGGCGCCACGAAGCTGCTGTCGCGCCACGACGTCTCAGCGAACACGACGGTTGTCTCAGCAGTCACCGGATCGTCGTTGGGCGAGGCCAAGCCGCCGACGTTCGGTGCCGGTTGGCTGGGTCCGTTCTGGCCGGCGCCGGGAACGTACAACCCCGACGGTGCCGGCTGGTACGCGCCGTACGAACTACCGCCAAGTTCCGGTACTCGCGTCGAATCGGTCTTGAGCGCGGTCTGTTCGGGCAGCAGTCCACCTTCGAACAGTGCTTCGAGGTTTCGGCGCAGCGCCACCAATTCGGCGCGCAGCCCGGCCAGTTCCTCCGCGTCCGCGGTCACCTCACGTCGCACGCGACCTTCGACGCTCAGTTCGTACTCACGTCGAGCCGAAATTTCACGTTCGAGCTGCAGTTCGTACACGGTCTGCAGATCGGCAACCTTGGCTTTGTCCAGTGCCGACTCACGCCGATACTTGGTCATGGCGATAGCGCCGAGGGTGGCTGCCCACAGAGCGACGACCAGTCCCACCCGAAGAAGCTGAACGCTGTTGCTGAAGATCAGAAACAGCGAAGCAATGACAGCAAGTGCCAGAAGAGCAGCAATGATCATCTGGCTCGCGCTGCGCTTGCTTCGGCGCGCAGACTTCGATCGACCAGAATTTGTCATGGTTGCCAGGGTACTTGCCGAGACCGGGGTCGCCACGTACCTCGGTGGGTGATTTGCCGACCAGGCTGTCAGTGCGCGGGCTCGTCAGGTGTATCTTCCGGCGTCTTGCAACAATGTTCGAGCCACAGAGCTGCCGCTACCAGCGCAATTGCGGCGCCCAACCCCACCCACGCGCCCGGCGTGTCGGAGGCTGCGGCCTGCAGAACCGAGCGTTGTGGGATGAGATACACCAGCACTCCGACCCAGACACCGACGGTAGCTGAACCGACCAAAGCGGATGCTTTGGCCAATGCCAGCGCTCGGGCGGCAGTGATGGGATGAAGCTGTCTGAGCCCGTCACCCACCTGACGATTCTTGACGCGCGAACGAATGACAAAAGCGAAGACGGCCTCGGCAACGGCCACGAAGTACAGCGACGCTCCCGCATAAACAGGGATCGGCGGCATCGAACCGTAGAACACGCGAATCAGAATCCAGGTGGCCACAGCGGCAACCGCAGCCAGAACCGCGAGTTCACTGATCCGGGTCGGCTTCAAACCCTTACCTTCTTCGGTCACCGCGCAAGCACCACATCGGTAGTGCGCACACCTTCACGCTCAGCGCGATCGAGGCCGTCGAGAATTTGTGCCACCGACAACTTCTGGCCGTCGACGATCATCGTCGCGTCTGGCTCGACGTCCAGCCAGGGAACGAGCACGAATGCCCGTAGATGCGCGCGCGGATGCGGAAGGGTGAGCACGGGATCGGAACTGACGATGCCTTCGCAATCGACCACGTCCACGTCCAAGCTCCGGGGTCCCCAACGCTGTTCGCGCACCCGGTCTGCAGCTTCTTCCAGTGCTTGCGAGCGGCGAAGCCATTCAGCGGCGTCGGCCTCGGCATCGTCGACCACCACCACCGCGTTGTAAAAATCCTGCTGCTCGACGCCACCCCACGGCGCCGTCGAGTAGACCGGTGAGACAGCAACGACGGCGCTGCCCAACCCGTCGACAACGGACTGCAGGTGAGCCACGCTGTCGCCGATGTTGGAACCGATCGACAGAACAGCGCGCGTCATGCCGATCTGGTCCGATGTGCGACGACGGCGACGTCCGCAAAAACCAGCGGAATCGGTGCCGACGGTTTGTGGACCACGACCTCGACGCTCTCGACTCGCGAATCTTTCATGACGTCGTCGGCGATCTCAGCGGCGACGGTCTCGATGAGATCGCGCGACGGGCCGGCAACGATGGCTGCGGCGGCTTCCGCCAACTCGCCGTAGTGCAGGGTCTGGGTCAGATCGTCCGACGCCGCGGCGGGAGCCAAGTCCATCCAGACGGTGATGTCGATGAAGAAGTCCTGACCGTCACGCTTCTCGTGGTCGAACACTCCGTGATTGCCGCGAACCTTCAGCCCGCGCAATTCGATTCGGTCCCCCATGTCAGGCCCTTTCTCGTCCACGGTTCCAGGCGTCGACCACGGCAATGGCGTCGAGCGAGGCTTGTGCGTCGTGCACCCGAACTCCCCAGGCACCCTCACGTGCTGCAAGGGCCGAGACCACGGCCGTCGCAGTCTCGCGGCCACCAGGTGGACGGGGATTGCCGTCGGGATCGCTGAGCAGAGACCCGAGGAACCGCTTTCGGGAAGCGCCGACCAGTACCGGGAATCCGGTCGCGTTGAACTCGGGTAGTGCACGCAACAGTGCCCAGTTGTGGTCGGCGTTCTTCGCGAACCCGAGGCCGGGGTCGAGGATGATCGACGACGAATCGACCCCTGCCTTCAACGCCAGATCGACCTGCGACAGCAGTTCGTCTCGGACGTCGCGGACCACGTCGTCGTAGTGATCGGCGCTGCCACGATGGACGTAGTCACCGGCCGAGCGCCAATGCATGAGGATCCAGGGCACTCCGGCGTCGGCCACAACGGATGCCATGTCGGGGTCTGCGCGACCACCCGACACGTCGTTGACGATGCCTGCGCCCGCTTCGATCGCGGCGGCGGCGACGGAAGCACGCATCGTGTCGACGCTGACGCGAATTCCGGCTGCCACGAGTTCTTCGATCACCGGGGCAATACGATCCGCCTCGAGTTTCGGATCGACGCGGGTGGCTCCGGGGCGCGTCGACTCGCCGCCGACGTCGACGATGTCGACGCCTATGCGTTGCAGTTCGAGCCCGCGAGCGATCGCCGCGTCACGATCGAGAAATTGACCACCGTCGGAAAACGAATCGGCGGTGACGTTCAGAATCCCCATCACGACCATCCGGGCCGGATCGCTACCTGCAACGGGAGCCGCGGACATCTCGCTCACTTACGAAGGATGAGGTCCAGCGCTTCGGACCGTGAGGCCGCGCTGGATTGCAGGAGCCCACGAACCGCTGACGTGGTCGTGCTGGCTCCAGGCTTGCGGATACCGCGCATCGCCATGCAGAGGTGCTCGGCTTCGATGACGACGATGGCTCCACGCGGGTCGAGCTTGCGCATCAAAGCATCCGCGATCTGACTGGTCAGGCGTTCTTGAACCTGCGGACGCTTGGCGTACAGATCGACGACGCGCGCGAGCTTCGACAAACCGGTGACCTTGCCCGACTTACCCGGGATGTAGCCAACGTGAGCAACACCATGGAAAGACACCAGGTGGTGCTCGCACGTCGAGAACATCGGAATGTCTCGCACGAGCACCAATTCCTGGTGACCCTCGTCGAAAGTTGTATTCAACGCGTCGTCGGGCTCGGAGTACAGACCCGCGAAGATCTCCTTGTACGAGCGCGCAACCCTGGCCGGCGTATCGAGCAGACCTGGGCGCTCCGGATCTTCACCGACCGCGATCAACAATTCCCGTACGGCAGCCTCTGCCCGCGCCTGATCGAACGGGCGGCCCGTTCCGAGCGACACCAGTTCACTGGCCACATCATTCACCGACAACCGAACTCTCCTCGAGAATTGTTCACAGGTCCCCCGCCGCAGAGCCTAGTGGCGCAAGGTCAGCGGGATCCGTCCGGTCCGTCCCAGCGAGCGGTGCTCGGGCCGTCGTCCTCAGCCGAATGATGCGGCGGCGGAGTCTGCGGCTGTTCCGGTGCGGGGCTCTGCCACTGGTTTTCGCCGGTCGGGTTTCCCCGGTTCGGATCGGCGAAGGGTCCACCGTCCGGGTACTGCACCGGGTAGTCGGGCTGCGCGGGGTAACGACGGCCGGGGTGCGGCTGCTCGGGGTACGCCTGCTGTCCCGGGTGCGGCTGACCGTACTGCCCCTGATCGGGCTGGGGCTGACCGTGTTGGGGCTGACCGTACTGGCCCTGCGACTGGTTCGGCGGGGTCGGATTCTGTCCACCGGTGTACCCACCCGACTGCTGTCCGGGGTACGTCGGCGACGGGTTCTCACGCGGAGGCCAACCCGGTGCAGACCATCCGGCGGGCGCTCCGTAGTCGGGTGTTCCCGGTTGCGGAGTCTGCTGCGGGGCACTCGGCTGCGGGTACGAGGGCTGTGCGTAGCCGTTCGAGGGTCCCTGGTTGCCGTTGTTGGGGAGACCACCGTTGTTGGGGACACCGCCGTTGGGTGCACCGCTGTTGGGTGCGCCTGCCTTGACGAGAACAGGTGCAGCAGCGGGCTCCGGCCACGTTTCGCCGCGCTCGATCGCGAGTTCGCGCGGAGTCTTCACCGGCGGACGATCCGAAGGCGTGCGCCCACCGAAATCGTTGAAAGCCGTGATGCGGGGACGCTTTTCGACGCCGGCAAGGATCTTCTCGAGGTCCTTGCGAGTCAACGTCTCACGCTCGAGCAGTTCGGTAGCGATGAGGTCGAGCGCATCGCGGTACTCGTTGAGGATGGCCCACGCTTCGGTGTGCGCCGCCTCGATGAGGTTGCGCACCTCCTCGTCGATTTCGCGGGCGATCTCGTGCGAGTAGTCGGACTGAACGCCCATCGAACGGCCGAGGAACGGATCCCCGCCCTCCTGTCCGTAGCGAACCGCGCCGAGCTTGGCACTCATGCCGTATTCGGTGACCATCGCGCGTGCGATCTTGGTCGCCATGTCGATATCGGACGACGCTCCGGTGGTGGGCTCGTGGAACACCAACTCCTCGGCGGCGCGTCCACCCATTGCCATGACGAGACGAGCGATCATCTCCGAACGCGTCATCAAACCCTTGTCGTCTTCGGGCACGGTCATCGCGTGACCGCCGGTGCGACCGCGAGCGAGGATCGTGACCTTGTAGACCGGCTCGATGTCAGGCATTGCCCAAGCAGCCAGCGTGTGACCGCCCTCGTGGTACGCCGTGATCTTCTTCTCGTGCTCGCTGATGATGCGACTCTTACGCCGCGGTCCACCGACAACACGGTCCACCGATTCCTCGAGCGAGGCTTCGGTGATGACGGTCCCGTTTTCGCGTGCGGTGAGCAGCGCAGCCTCGTTGATGACGTTGGCAAGATCGGCGCCCGACATTCCGACGGTCCGCTTGGCGAGGCCTTCGAGATCGGCGTTGGGATCGATCGGCTTGCCCTGCGAGTGCACTCGCAGGATCGCACGGCGACCGGCGAGGTCGGGGGCGCCGACCGGAATCTGGCGATCGAAGCGTCCCGGACGCAGCAGTGCGGGGTCGAGGATGTCGGGGCGGTTGGTTGCGGCGATCAAGATGATGCCGGTGCGATCACCGAAGCCGTCCATCTCGACGAGCAGCTGGTTGAGCGTCTGCTCGCGCTCGTCGTGTCCGCCGCCCAGTCCTGCGCCGCGCTGACGACCGACGGCGTCGATCTCGTCGACGAAGATGATGCAGGGGCTGTTCTGCTTGGCCTGCTCGAACATGTCGCGAACACGCGAAGCACCGACACCGACGAACATCTCGACGAAGTCCGAGCCGGAGATGGTGAAGAACGGGACGCCGGCTTCGCCTGCGACAGCGCGAGCGAGCAGCGTCTTACCGGTTCCGGGAGGGCCGTACAGCAGCACACCGCGCGGAATCTTGGCGCCGAGCGCCTGGTAGCGAGCCGGGTTCTGCAGGAAGTCCTTGATCTCGTACAGCTCTTCGACAGCCTCGTCCGCACCGGCGACGTCGGCGAACGTGGTTTTCGGCATGTCCTTGGTGAGCTGCTTGGCCTTCGACTTACCGAATCCCATGACTCCGCCGCGACCACCGCCGCCCTGCATCCGGTTCATGACGAAGAAGAAGATGCCGAACAGAATGATCATCGGCAGCACGAACAGAAGGATCGACGTCAGCCAACTCTCCTGAGTGACCGTCGTGTTGAACTTGTCCGCTCCGGCGCCTTCGACCTTGTCGAAGATCTGCTCCGACGCACTCGCGGGGTACTTCGCCAGGATCTGCGTCTTACCGTCGGTGGCGTCGTTGCCGTTCTTGAGCCACAGACGAACCTGCTGCTCACGGTCGTCGATCTGCGCCGACTCAACGTTCTTGGCGTCGAGTTGGGAGATCGCGACCGAGGTGTCGACGGTCTTGAAGTCGCGGGTGTCGTTGCTGAAGTAGCTGAAGGCATAGATCACCAACAGCACGACGGCTACGAGTAGCACGTTACGGAACACAGTCTTACGGTTCATACAGGTCGGCCGATGTGGCCGGTCCTTTCGAGAGTGCGGGTCTGCCAGGTCGCCTTCCGGCTGCCAACCGGACACCTGCAGGTTACCGCGATCGGCCCCATCGATGCCCGCCAGCGGCCGTGCCGCTTGGTTGGAACGGTCGTCACTGTGTTCAACGTGCGCATTGCCGATCAGGTTCCCGGGCTACGTCGCAGCACAGTTTCCTGTGAGCGAACATGCTCATAGTGGTTATCGTGCGCTTTTCCGACGCTCGTCCGTCGTTATTCGTCAGGCCGTTTCGGAGAGGATTCCCGCAACAGAGTCAGCGGCGCCCGATTGGTCACCGTCGATGATCCGGTGCGCGARCTGATCGAGTCGCGCAGACAGTCGCGCCGAGGACTCGGGCACGTCCGCCTGCTTGGCGATGGTGTCGTCGAGATCAGCCAATAAGCCGCCACCGGCCAGGTGCCTGACGCAGCGCCATGTCTCGGCGAAGTTTCTCGCGGTCCCGTCGTCGGTCAACATCGCGACCCGAAGCGCAGCGTTGGGATTCGACGCCGCCGCCCGAGCCAGGCCGGCCATGATCGCTTCCCTGGCAGCAGTCAGTTCGTCGACGGTTCGGTCTTGCAACCGCACTCCCGAGTCTGCAGACCTACCCGCGTCGGGCGTCGGAGCTTCGCGAATCACCGCACCGTTACCGTGCTGGATTTCGACTCTGCCCCGAATCTCGAGGGCCACGAGCGCTTGAGCCAGCGACGCTCGACTCACGCCGAGTTCGGCAGCCAGGCTGCGTTCGGGAGGAAGCCGATCGCCGGGCGAAAGGCCTTGAGCCTCGATGAAATTCGAAATGTGCTCGGCCAACTGCTCATACAGACGCGGACGCTTCAATCGTCCGGGCAGGCCCGAGCGCGAGCCGGGCGATGACGTCGAATTCATGCCTCGGAGTGTACTTGACAAATGGAGCAGTGGCAGAGAGGCTAGGCCAATTCCAAGTGATGCAGACCACAAGCTGGTCGCGAACGGATTGAGAGTTCGATGGCAAATGTCATAGCCCTGTCAGTACTTGTCCTGGTGTTCGTCATATCCACCGTGAGGTCGGTGAACATGGGTGCGCTTGCCCTGGTGGCTGCCTTCGTCGTCGGAACACTGGTCTTCACTGTCGATACCAGCGAGATCCTCGACGGCTTCCCGGCCAGCCTCTTCGTCATCCTGGTCGGCGTCACCTACCTGTTCGCGCTGGCCAGAAACAACGGCACGGTCGACTGGATCATTCACGCGGCGGTCCGTGCGGTCAGAGGACGAGTGGCCCTCGTGCCGTGGGCGATGTTCGCGGTGTGCGCGGCCGTCACCGCCATGGGCGCGGTCAGTCCCGCTGCCGTCGCCATCATCGCGCCCGTGGCAATGGGCTTCGCCACCCGCTACCGGATCCACCCCATGCTGATGGGCTTCATGGTCGTCCAGGGCGCAACGGCGGGCAGCTTCTCCCCTATCGGAATCTTCGGTGTGATCACCAACGACGTCATGCGCCAGAACGGCCTCCCGTCCAGCCCGGCCTTGCTGTTCGTCTCGACCTTCGCGGCCGCAGCCGTTGTTGCCGCAATCGCGTACGTCTCGTTCGGCGGTCGCGCATTGATTGCACGCGGCGCCTCGGAGCGCGTGCTTGTCAGCGCAGTCGGCAACGCTTCGGGCGGTGGCGACACCATCACCGGTTCGGGTTCCGGCGACAGTTCGAAGGGTGGCGGCAAGTCCTCGGTTGGGACCGCTCCGCACGAGGGAGCACTCAATCTCGAGCGGCGACTCACCCTGCTCGGACTGGCGTCACTTGCACTCGGCGCCTTGGTCTTCGACCTCGACGTCGGATTCACCGCACTGACCGTCGCGGTACTTCTCACCCTGATCTTCCCGGCCTCCGCCCGCGGGGCCGTCGACAAGATCAGCTGGGGCACCGTGCTCCTCATCGGCGGAATCGTCACATACGTGGCCCTATTGCAGAACCAAAACACCGTCCAGTGGCTCGGGGATTCGGTAGCTCACGTGGGCATTCCACTTCTCGCGGCGTTCCTGATCTGTCTGATCGGCGCGATCGTGTCGGCGTTTGCATCCACCACGGGAATCCTCGGCGCACTAATCCCTTTGGCAATTCCCTTCCTCATGACCGGCCAGGTCAATGCAACCGGCCTGGTTATCGCACTGGCAATCTCCTCGTCTCTGGTCGATTGCAGTCCGTTCTCGACCAACGGCGCGCTGGTGGTGGCGAACGCCGCTCCGGAAGAACGCGACGTGGTGTTCGGGCTGACGATGCGGTGGGGCATGACCATCATGGTCGTGACGCCGATCCTCGCCTGGCTGCTGTTCGTTGTTCCCTGGTCCGTCTGAATCTTCGCTCAAAGAAAGGGAACTCGCGATGAACAGCGAATCCACACTTCTGCGCTCCCTCGACCCTCGCATCTTCGACGACCACGGAGCTGCGGTCACCTTCGGCGAAGGCGCGACCCTCTCTCGCGCCGACCTGTTGGCCGCCGCCACCGCGGTCGCCGATCGAATCCACGGTGCACAGCGAGTGGCAGTACAAGCCGCCGCCGGCCTCGAGACAGTGGTCGCCGTCGCCGGCGCGCTGATCGCCGATGTTGCCGTGGTACCGATCCCACCGGACTCCGGTCCGCTCGAACGTCAGCACATCATCGCCGATTCCCAGGCCGAACTGATACTCGGAGACGGACCGTCGGATTCGAGTATCCCGTTGATTCCCATCAATATTCACGCGCGATCTGCGACGTCCTATCCCGAACCGAGCGCGGCAGCTACCGCACTGATCATGTACACCTCAGGAACCACCGGAGCGCCGAAAGGCGTCGTCCTCTCGCGAGCAGCGATCGCAGCAGATCTCGACGCACTTGCCCACGTGTGGAATTGGACTCCGGAGGACACACTCGTCCACGGACTGCCCCTCTTCCACGTCCATGGGTTGATTCTCGGCGTGTTGGGCGCATTGCGCGTCGGTTCACCGCTGATTCATACCGTCAGACCAACTCCGGATTCGTATGCCGCAGCGGGTGGCTCGTTGTACTTCGGTGTTCCGACCGTCTGGTCACGCGTGTGCGGTGAGCCCTCGGCGGCAGCAGCATTGCGATCCGCGCGCTTGCTCGTGTCCGGAAGTGCACCACTTCCGGTTCCATTGTTCGAGCGGATGAAATCGCTGACCGGATTGGCTCCCGTCGAGCGCTACGGAATGAGTGAAACCCTCATCACCGTCAGCACGACGCACGACGGCGAACGTCGCCCGGGTTGGGTCGGGCACGCCGTTCCGGGAGTCAGGACGAGGTTGCGCGGCGAGAACGGCGAATTGTCGGCGCACGACGGAGAGCAGCTTGGGCAACTGGAAGTTGCGGGAGCCGTGCTCTTCGACGAGTACCTCGGGAACCCCTCGAAGACAGCGGAATCCATGACCGAGGACGGCTGGTTCCGCACCGGCGACATCGCGGTGATCGACGACAGCGGATTCCACCGCATCGTCGGCCGCGAGTCGGTCGACATGATCAAGTCCGGTGGATACCGCATCGGTGCAGGCGAGGTGGAACAGGCACTTCTGGCATACCCCGGCGTTCGCGAGGCCGCCGTCGTCGGTGTGCCGGACGACGATCTCGGCCAGCGCATAGTCGCATTCATCGTCGGAGACGTAGCCGACTGCGCGGTGGTTTCGGACTTCGTCGCCGAATCACTGTCGATCCACAAGCGCCCTCGTCAGGTTTGTCTGGTGGACAGCTTGCCCCGCAACGCTATGGGCAAAGTCCAGAAGAAGCTGCTGACGCTCTGAAGGCAAGCCTCTTCCATCGAAGCGTGCTCGGTCACTGTCGGGTCACCACGACGGCGGCGTCAGCCATCCGATCGTGGAAGCCGCGGACGTCCGGTGCGCTACTGATCGAAACGATGATCGCGGTCGAAATAGCGACTGTTACAAGAGAACCGAGAATGCTCGCGACACTGCCCAACGACATCGAATTCAGCATGCCGACGAGCTCGTCACCACTACCGAGCATGGCCAACGCCGAAACAGCCGATCCGAAGTACATGGGGATCACGAATGCATTCCGTTTGAAGGACTGCGCCAAGGCCGGACGTGCACCTCCTACCGAGCGAACCCCTATTCCGAGGGCGAGTTTGCCCAGCGTTACCCCGAATGCCGACTCTCCCCATACGAAGTACACGATCGAACCGATCCCGATCAGCAGGCCGATCAGACCCGAACTTGTCCGGTAGGAATCGAAGTCGAATCCGTTTCCGAGCGTCGCGGTGGAGATCATTCCGCCGACGACCGACACAACTGCGAGAATGGCAAAATCGATGAACCGCGCGGCAACTCGTATCCCCGCGCCGGCCGGCCGAAACCCACCAGGCAGGAGTGGAACGCCGGTCGGCCCATACCCCGGGTTCGGTTGCGGCACGGCAAATTGCGGCACGGCCGGTCGCGGTGCGGACGGTTGCACAAGGTCGCCACTGGAGTGGGCCTCCGGTCCGCTCGAAATGAACGTCTCGGTCGCAGGTTCGGGTTCGGGTCCGAGTAGACCGAATTGCCCAGCAGCCCTTCGGTCCAATGCCGCATCCACAGCCGGATCACCCAGCGCTTCGAGCCACGTCACAAGATCGTCGTACGTCGACGGATTCGCAGCGATCGCCGGCCGCAACTCCGGCGAACTCGATGCGATCTCGAACAGCACCGCCGCCGGAGTCCGCGGATCCGCAGCCTCGAGAGCACGYCTCGAASGCTGMACGGGCTGTCCGAGATTCGGTACCGCAGCTGTAACCGTGGTGGCCGACGCGAACAGTTGCACCCCCGCATACAAATTCCGAACAGCCGGTGAGACTGTGAGAGCGAGAGCAACCAGAACCACCAGCACCGCCATGGCGAGATCGAATATCCATGCACTGTAATATATTTCGCCATACATGGCCGACTGCACCACGAGACGAGCGATCATCAGGACGAGCAAGCCGACACAGACTCCAAGACCAACCTCGCGTGACGGGCGAGGGTCGAGCGAAGAATACCGAAGCGACAGTGATCTGACTCCGACGACGGCAAGAATCCCGAAGAGTATCGCGAGAACAGCGAGCACCAACGCATCTCCCCACGGCACGATGCCAAATTGCGTTGCTGCCATTGCGATCTGAGAGAATCCAACACCGAAGCTCCACACCGCGATCAACAGCATGCCGTTTCGTGCCGCTGCGAGCCAGACGTATCCGGGGTGCGTCCCGTCGCCGACGGATGCAACACCGAATGGAATGAATGTAATTGCAGCTGCGGCAATCAAGAACGTGATGCCGTAGTACGGACTAGCCGTGACCGTGTGGAACAGCTCGACACTTGTGCCCTCGCTGATCGAGTGGAGTAATCCGGCTGCGAGGAGAGCGATGCCGAGCGCGGCGATGGTGAGGCGCCAGGACGCAAACCGTCTGGCGAGACCGACTGCCGCAACACCCACCACGACGATCGGAACGGCCGACGACACGAAGAGAACGATCAGGCTCTCGAATGTCTGCGGCCCGTCGTAATATCGGTAGCGACTGGCGGAGACCAGGATGTAGATCAGCGCGAGTAGCGCCGAGGCCACTGACGACCCCCAAGCCACAAACACAAGCGGCTTCACCAACGCCAACCATCGCGGCGCGGTTCGAGGGTCGATGCGAATTTCGGCCGCTCGCGGTTGAGCTGCGAGCAGGGCGCCGGCAAGCCCGAACCACGCTCCAGCGCCG
Organism: Rhodococcus sp. P4_F3_2; assembly: GCF_056401335.1. Classification (NCBI taxonomy): domain Bacteria; kingdom Bacillati; phylum Actinomycetota; class Actinomycetes; order Mycobacteriales; family Nocardiaceae; genus Rhodococcus; species Rhodococcus sp. P4_F3_2. Next base: position 106,258 of record NZ_JBFUJN010000017.1, on the reverse strand, counting down.
ACCCCGTTGCCGGTGAAAACACTCGAGCTCTCACTGAATCGGAACATTCCACGAATGACGTCGTAGACGACAAGACCCACGACAGTGGCAATGAGGGGTCCGTTGGCCACCAGACGCAGCACACGTATCTGCCCGACATTCCAATTCGGCCCGAGCATTCCGAGTCGCGCCACGTACGGCAGAGACAGGGACACCAGCGACAGCAGTGTCGGCAAAACCAGAAGCACCACAAGAGCACTCGAACCGACGCGGGTTATTGCGACGGTCGCACTCCACGGCAAGAAGAACGACACGAACAGTAGTACCGCGGCTGTCCCGTCGCGGGTGTAGTCACCGATCCGAATATCCTCGAACGCAGATCGCGCCGGTGAATAGCCCTGCGCCGGTGGATACACGCCGTGTTGCTGGGGCAAACCGTTAATCGATGGTTCACTGTGGTGACGCGAGTTGTCTTCGGTCATTCGCCAAGCTCCTCAGATGTGGGAAGTGCGCCGAACGGCTCAGGCACTATCGCCGATATTTGGTGGTCCCCGACGAATCGCGATCGTTGCTGACGATCTTGGCGAAGCATTGATCGTTGGCAATCCGCTTCGAATCGCACCACCCGTTGGCCGCATCCGCATCCGCAAACGTCAAGCCTGCGACGGTTATCCACCAACCCCGGAGATCGAAGGTCCGCCATTCGTCACTCCAGAGCAGACGCACCTCCGGATACATGAGACGAAGTTCGAGATGCTGTCGCAGGATCTGGGCAGCAGTCCAATGCACCTGAGCGCCATTGATATCCGCCGCATCGAGCCCAACCCGCTTGGAGGAGATCTGAGCCACCCACCTGTTCGCGAGGTCACCGATCACAAAGGGGCGATCGGCGTCGGCCTGAGCCCGGAGGGCGTCGAGACTCGCAGATTCGACATCGCCCGTTGTCGGCTGCGCGCTACGTGTGGGTCGGATCGGCGTATTGGTGTCACTTCTCGATGCCGGCCCGGACGTCAGGCTGGTATCACTCGTCCCCTCGTCCTCGCATTCGACGAGTTGAGCACCTGACGCTCTCGAATTGGTCAGACTCGAAGACTCACCGAGAGTGTTCGGCAGCCTCCAGAAACTACCGAGGTCGTACAGGAACTCGCGCTGGATCGAGTTCGTCGTGTTCGTCCCATCGGTTCGGGGAAGATAGATCGGCGCATCGGAGAAGTCGAACACCGCCGATGCAACGCTCTGGCCGGTGTCGGTGATCGACACACGAAGCGCGTCGGTGGAGACGATGTCTCCGCCGGGACATGATGCTTTCATTTCCATTAGAACGACGAGACCCTCTGCCTGCGTGCGGTATTCAACCGGCGTCAGGGTCGGTGTCCGTCCGCATTTCGTGACGTACTCGTTGCCTCCGTCGAATTCAGGGACAGCGGGCAGCCTGCCCGGTGTCCCTGACGGTCCGCCGGTCGGTGGGTAGTAGAGGAATTCGTCATTGGAGATCGAGGCGAGTCCGTCGTGGGCCTTCGACCAAGACCAGTGGTTGGTGTGGGAATCGAGTGACCAGCTGATGGAGCCGTCGTCGAGTTCAACGGCTAGTACCCTGCCGTCGTTAGGATGGACGAGAATTCGCTCACCGTCCGAGACCGAGTAAGAGAAGTAGTCACCGATCTTGGTCGACCACAACTGTTCCCCGGTGTCGATTCGGTAGGCCGAGAGCGTGTCCGAGTCGTTGCCCAACACGATGTCGCCGACGATCCGGCGTAGCGAGAAGTGGTCTCCGCCGATGACCGACCACAACTCGGTGCCGTCGTTCATGTCGTAGGCACCGTGCGAGCCGATGTACGGACGAGAGTTCGATGCCGAGACAAGCCACGGTGATGCCGGTGCGTCTTCGTCAACTCTAAATCTCTCGGCACCGTCACGGTCGGACACGATGCTGGAGTATCCGTCCGACGGAAATGGCATCGCGCAGAGGACGCCGGCAAAACCTTGTCCTGGAAGTGCCTCGTAGCCACCCAGATTCGGATTCGAAAGCAGTGCGCCATCGACCGCGTTGAGCGCCGTAGATCCGATGCTCGAGTAATAGACGATGCCGTCCACGATCTCGAACGAATGCGAATCGCCGGATCCGACGCAGTCGGTTTCCGGTGGAGTTGTCGTTGTCCACGCCGCGTCGAGATCGTTAGGCGTACCGCGCGAAATCACCAGACCGGACTGGCTACCGCCGACAGTGAAGACCGCTCCGTCGGAAACCTCGACCAAGGTGGCTGTATCGGCGTCGACACTCGAACGAATCGCCCCCGAGTCGAGCGAGAAGGAAACGACTCGAGCTGTTCCACCAGGGTTCCTGACGACACAAGGTAGGGCTGCATCGATCGCGGCGGTCGCACACGACACCGTGCCGGCGACCGGCGTTTGCCATCGAATGGATCCGCTCTCGGCGTCGACTGCTACAAATTGGGACTGCTGGCCATGCTGTGGACCGACCGTAGTGATCAGAGTCTGTCCCACGTCGATGAATCTCGCCGTTCCATAGCTCGCACCGAGCGAATCCGGCCACAGAAATCTTCCGCCCGGCAGAACCTCGTCAACGTCCAACGACCACCCTGGCGTCGGCTGCGTGGGGTAAGTGTTGACCAGCTGGCCTGCAACCGGTCCATCGGTGTCTCCCGACCGGAGAATCGTGACAACGGTGACGGCGCCTGCGGCGAGGGCCGCGACGGCGGTAAGGGATGCAACGGCAAGAATCCATCCTCGGCCACGAGATCGAGAGGGCGGAGGATGTCCGGCAACCGGAGCCTGCGGTGGTGAAGGCGGGGGTGGTGGGGGTGGTGGGGGCGGGGGCGGCAACGTCATCGGCTGTGTCTCCCTCTGTCGATCATTCGTCCGCTAGGCAAAGCACTACGACAGGACTCTCTTTGCGAACCCAATCGGCGGTGCACGAAGATGTGGACGTGCCGCGGCTGACTACCCGGTGAGTGGCGCTGCTCGAGCTGCACGAGACCGGACTGACGTATGTCTCGCTGGTCCCGTCGCCCTTGTCTGCCCCGAGCCTTCGTACGACGCAGTCACCTACCGAGGCATTGGCGATGACCGACGCCGTGTCGCTTCCGCTGTACGTCGGCGCCACCGTCCGGGATGTGGTGGTCGCATACGTCGGATAAGTCGTACTCGACGATTCAGATGTGTAGTAGAGAGAAGACGCGCTGTCGTAGTCGTCGAACGCGCGGGTGACTGCATTGGCAATGAGAAACATCCACACGATCGACAGCACCAGAAGCGCGGTGAAGATGTAGCCGATGACCAGGCCGGCGATTGCAAGTCCTCGCCCCTGCTCACCGGTTCGTTTGATCTGCGCCAGCGAAATGTGGCCGAGCACAATGCCGACCGGCGCCAGCACGAGCGCCCCGACCATGGCGGCAATTGCGAGGCCGTTCGTGGTCGGAGGTTGGTACAGAACGCCCTGCGGTTGGGCACTCCAGTACTGCTGCTCCCCACCAGGCGGGGGCGGTGGTGGCGGTGGCGGTGGTGGCGGAAGGGTCACCGAATAAGCCGTCGATAGCGCATTCCGTGAATCTAGCGACGCCTCGGAGACCTGTCTGTCGTCCGTTCGGCGGACTGATGCAGAGGTGCCGAAATGTGAAGAGTTCTAACCGGCGAGCAGGCTCAGCCGCCGTAGACCTCAGGGTCCAGGGTGCCGATGTACGGCAGATCGCGGTACCGCTCGGCGTAGTCGAGGCCGTAACCGACGACGAACTCGTTGGGGATGTCGAAGCCCACGTCGCGGACGTCGACGTCGATCTTGACGGCGTCCGGCTTGCGGAGCAGGGTGACGACCTCGAGCGAAGCGGGATTACGCGTCTTGAGGTTGCGCATCAACCACGACAACGTCAGGCCCGAGTCGATGATGTCCTCGACGATCAGCACGTGGCGACCGGCGATGTCCTTGTCGAGGTCCTTGAGGATGCGGACGACGCCCGAAGACGAGGTCGAGGATCCGTAGGAGCTCACCGCCATGAATTCCATCTGCGACGGGATCGGCAGGGCGCGGGCGAAGTCGGTCATGAAGAAGACCGCTCCCTTGAGGACGCCGATCAGCAGGAGATCCCCTTCGGGGGCGCCTGCCGGGTAACGCTTGGCGATTTCCTCAGCCAGTTCCGCCGTTCGTGCACGGATCTGTTCTTCGGAGATCAGTACCGATGCGATGTCGCCCTCGTACACGCGTCAAACCCTTCGTCGGTCTTCGAATCCGAGGATCAGCCTGCCACGTCGCCGGGCCGCCACCAACCTCGCCTCCGGTGTTCCGCCCCCGATCGCGACGCCGCCTTGCCCCCGCCAGTCGATCACCAGGGCATCGACCGCCCGTAACTGTTTGTCCGTCAATGCTTTTGCGCCGCCCTGCAGCAGCCAGGCCCGCAGAGCGCGTCGGCGGATTGCGGTGGGCGCTTCGGCAAGTGTGTCCACTTCCACTTCCCCGTCGACGACAGCCCGTAGAAGTAGGGCCTCGGCGTACTCGTCGAGCGCCTCGCCGTCCTCACGCAACTGAGTCGCGGTTCGGGCCAACGCCTCGGCAACTCCCCCGCCGAGAATTTCTTCGAGCAGCGGCAACGCCTCGTGCCGCAGACGCACGCGAGTGAACTCGGGATTGTTGTTGTGCGGGTCCTCCCACGGCGTGATGCCCAGGTCGACGCAGGCCGCCCTGGTCACCGATCGACGGATGCCGAGTAGCGGCCGTCCCCAGGGGGCGTCGAATGCAGCCATACCCTGAATCGATCGCCCACCGGACCCGCGGGACAGTCCGAGAAGGACGGTCTCTGCTTGATCGTCGAGCGTGTGTCCGAGCAGAACCGGGAGGTCAGTCCTGGCGTCGCGCAGAGCGCTGTACCGAGCCTCACGCGCGGCGGCTTCGAGACTCCCACCTTCGGCTACGTCGACGGTCAGCACCGTCGCGGTCCGGCAACCCAGCGCCAGCGCCTGGTCTGCGGCCGAGCGCGCGACGGCATCAGAACCAGGCTGCAGCCGATGGTCCACGATCAACGCGTCGACCGAATCGGCTTCCGCCACCGCTGCTGCGGTCAACGCCAATGAATCGGCGCCCCCGGACAGGGCGACGACCACACGGCGTCGTGGCTCGAATGCGAGCGTCCACGCCCGCACAGCCTGTCGCAGCGCCAGTAGGGCAGGCGTCTCAGGCAGCAGCATCTAGCCGAGAACGCGCTTTACCCACGCGTCGGGATTGTCGATCTCGTCGAGCAACGGCAAGGTCTCGGGCCCGGTCCAGATGGTGTTGAACTGCTCCATGCCGACCTTGAGAACCACCGCGTCGACGAAGGCCTTGCCGCGTACGTACTGCGCCATCTTGGCGTCCATGCCGAGAAGCATCTTGATGATCCGCTGCACGGGGTTGGACTTGCGCTGCCGACGCTTGTCGAAGGCCGCGCGGATAGTTGCCACCGACGGCACCACGGCGGGGCCGACGGCGTCCATCACGTGGTCTGCATGCCCTTCGAGGAGAGTGCCGAGTACGAGCATCCGATCCAGCGCGTCACGCTGAGGTTCTGCCTGCGAAGCACGCAGCAGGCCGATGATCCCGCCCGCCGTCGCACCGTCACTGGAGTCGGGTTCCTTCCGCGAGCGCAGCTCTGCAGCAAGGCGCCCGACAACGTCGGTCATCGACTCGTCCACCGTCGCACCAAGCGTTTCGACGGATTCCTTCATGTACTCCGCTAGCCACGGTGAGGACGAGAACTGAACCCGGTGAGTGACCTCGTGCAGGCAGACCCACAACCGGAAGTCACTCGGGTTCAGCCGAAGGGACCGTTCGACGGAGACGATGTTCGGTGTGACCAGAAGCAGGGTGCCGTGCTCGCCGGTGAACGGGTCGTACTGCCCGAGGATCGCCGAAGACAGGTACGCCAGCATGGCGCCGGCCTGCAAGCCCGCCGGCTTTCCGACAATGAGATTGCCACTGCCGTCAGGGTCGGCGCCGGTGAGATGCGCCATCGACCGCGAGGCCGCCGTGATCCACCCGGCCCGGTCAAGCACGTCAGCGGCCGGGACCGGTAGACCGTCGGCCAAACCGGTCACTTCACGAACCGGCAGTTCGGCACGCTTGGACGCTTCGGCGAGTTCGGCGGTTGCCGTCTCGGCCGTGTAGCGAGACATCGCCGGGCCGCCGCGCGCCAGTTTTATCCCGGCTTTGGCGGCAAGACTCCAGTCGACGGCACCACCGAGCGGAGCCGAGGCTTCATCATCTTGTGGAGTCTTTTCGGCCACTATTGGCACCCGCAATTCCTCAATGCTCCGGCAATCGCGTCCAGGGCAGGACGGCTCACTTCTGGCGGCCGGTCATTGGACATCAGTGCGAAGGTGAGCACTCGCCCGTTCTGATCGACCACGAACCCTGACAACGCGCTGGCCGTCGAGAGAGTTCCCGTCTTGGCCCGCACCCAACCCGCACCGGTTCGGTTTCCGGACGCGTAGCGGTCGGACAAACTTCCTGTTCCGCCGGCCACCGGAAGGTAGTCCAGCAAGGGGCGCAGTTTCGGATCACCGTCACCGGCCGCAGCCGTCATGACGCGATCGAGTACCTGAGCGGGAATGAGATCGTCGACGGACAACCCGCTGGAATCGTGCAGCGAAACTCCGGTGTAGTCGAACCCGGCGGCCTGCAAGGTCTTGCCGGTCGCGTCGACGGCTCCGGTGAACGAGGCTTCGATTCCGGAGGCAATCGCGACCTCACGCCCGATGGTCTCGGCGAGCACGTTGTCGGAATGTTCCATCATCTGCAGCAGCCGGTCGCTCAGCGGTGCCGACTGCACGGTCGCGATCGGCTTGGCACCGGCAGGCGCCGCGCCGAGACTCACGTTGGCGGGATCGACACCGAGGGCCTGAGCGAGCACCTTGCCCGCGTCCAACGCGGGCGTTTCCGAACGCGGCGACTCGTCTTGAGTGCCGTCGTACCGACCACCTTCGATCATCACCGATTCGATCGGGGTGATGTAACCGGCCGCGATGTCCGCGGGGAACCAGCCGGTGGCCATGTTGTCGCCCTTGAACAAGCTCGAGTCCACCACGACGCTGGTCACCGGCGTACCGGCAGCCTTGATCTGGTCGACGAGATCCGCGATGTGCGCTGCGTTGGCGTAGTACCCGCTCTGCCCCTTCGGCGTCGCCGTCAGCGTCGGGTCACCGCCGCCGACCAGAACGACCTGCCCGGGGCTCGTTCCAGGCACCACTGTCGTGGACAGCCTGTGGTCGAGCGGCAACTTCAGCAATGCCGCCGATGCGGTGAGCACCTTCGTCGTGGACGCAGGCGTCATCGGCGTCGACGGGTCTGCGCTCCACAGAATGTTTCCGGTGAGCGCATCAGCGACTACTCCGGTGAACTTCCCCAGATCCGGGTTGGCCACAGCCGGGCCGATCGCCGCTGCGATTCCCGACGCGCTCGGGATCGGTGCGTCCGTCGGGACGGGCACCACCTGAGGTGACGGCGTCACGAGCGCAGGCTGCGGCGACGTAGTCACAGTCGCGCTGCCGGCTGTGTCGTTCGACGTACCGAGTTTCACGACGACAACTCCGGCGACGGCCAGTACAACCACTGCACCGACCGCCAGAAGGATGCGGAAGTTACGCCGTCGACTCTCTTCCAACGAGCCGATCTTCTTCTTTCCTTGGCCCGCCAACGCCCCTCCGTCTGTGCTCTGCCTACTGGGTGGTCAGGCAACCTTATCCTTGACCCGATATCCTTCCGACGAATCATTACCGACACGACAGCGAGGAATCGGCGTGGAGTTCGACGTCACCATCGAGATCCCCAAGGGTCAGCGCAACAAGTACGAGGTCGACCACGTAACCGGTCGCGTCAAACTCGATCGCTACCTCTACACAGCTTTCGGCTACCCGGCCGACTACGGCTTCATCGAAAACACCCTGGGTGAGGACGGCGATCCGCTCGACGCCATGGTCCTGCTCCCCGAGTCGGTCTTCCCCGGCGTCATCGTCGAGGCTCGCGCAGTCGCGATGTTCAAGATGGTCGACGAGGCCGGCGGAGACGACAAGGTCCTCTGCGTTCCGGCCGGTGACCCCCGCTGGGATCACATCCAGGATCTGGGTGACATCTCACAGTTCGAACTCGATGCGATCAAGCACTTCTTCGTCCACTACAAGGACCTCGAGCCGAACAAGCACGTCGAGGCAGCCAACTGGGTCGGCCGCGCCGAGGCAGAGGCCGAGATCGAGGCTTCGATCAAGCGTCTCGCTGCCAACGGCGGTCACTGAGCTCGAGTTCTCAGGCCTTACGAAAATCCCCGCACATCGGAAGATGTGCGGGGATTTTTGTGCTGTTTTTACTCGCCCTTGCAGTTCCTACTCACCCTTGCAGTTTCTACTCACCCTGGAAGACCGGCGGGCGCTTCTGGAAGACGGCGGTGATGGCCTCGGTCAGATCCTGCGACGGCAGGAACGCCGCGTTCCAGGCTGCGACGTAGCGAAGGCTGTCGTTCACGCTCGCGCTGCGGGTGTGATCGAGCACGTCCTTGATCCCGTGGACCACGAGCGGCGGATTGAGCGCAATCTCCTTGGCGGTCGCGCGCGCCGCTGCCAGTACCGCGCCGGCATCTTCGAAAACGTCGTTGACGAGGCCGATCTTCTCGGCGCGCGCTGCGTCGATGTCCTTGCCGGTCAGAGCCAACTCACGCAGGTGTCCGTCACCGATGATCGCGGGCAGACGCGCGAGGCTGCCCATGTCTGCGACGATCGCGACCTTGACCTCGCGGATGCTGAACTTGGCATCGGCACTTGCGTAGCGGATGTCCGCCGCCGTGATGAGGTCGACGCCGCCGCCGATGCACCAACCCTGCACAGCTGCGACGACGGGCTTGCGGCAGTCTGCGACGGCATTGATACCCGACTGCATGCGCTTGATCATGTCGTGGAATTTGGTGCGCGGACCTGCCTGAGCCTTGTCCGCGAGGACGGCACCGAATTCACCGCTCATCGCCGGCAGGTCCAGGCCGAACGAGAAGTGCTTGCCGGAACCGGCGATGACGATTGCACGCACCTCGGGATCGGCGTCGAGGTCGGCGAAGATTTCGGGGAGTTCACTCCAGAAATCCGGCCCCATCGCGTTGCCCTTGCTCGGCCCGATCAGCGTCACCTGGGCGATGTTGTCTTCGCGCTCGACGGTGAACGCATTCCAGCTCTTCTGTTCAGTCATTACTCAAGAGTAACTAAAGGTCGGGCTCAGCCGAAGACCGCTGCCTTCATCCGAAGATTCCTGCCTCGTCAAGTACCAGTACGACGAGGGTGACGGCCATCAGGGCGAACATGATGAGCATCGCCATCCTGGCCGCCCGCTCACTGGTCGGCGGGAAAACGCGCTGCGCCGGATGCTCGGCCACGTACTCGGACAAGGACATGGTCCTGGCACGTGAGCGTGTTGGATTCTGTACCGCTGCTGTTGTAGCCATGTCGGTGATCCTTTCAACTACGCAATCTCAGTCAGGTACCCCAAAGGTGAAGTACCCGACTGAGTTCGACTTCTCCAATGTAGACCCGCAGACCGAAGAAGTCAGCGTGAGTTTCGTGCGAATTACCTGAGAGTTAGTCCACACAGGGAATGCCGCCATTCGCGTCCGCTCGGATAGGTGATCCCTGTGCTCCCGTGTCGGGAACTGTGCCGGCGGATACCGAGGAGTCCGACTGCGCCGGCGCGGCCGAGAACACGGTCTGCGCATTGTCCTCACCGATCAGTACAGACACTGATTCGGCCGCTGCCTGCTCGTTCGGCACTGCGGCCACGCCCAACTGCTCGGCCAGCGCCTCTGCGACGGCTTTGGCGCCGGCTCCATAGCTGACCACCGACTTTGCCGTCGGAGCTGCAGTGCTCACCTCTCCGACTTCGACTCCCGACGCTTTCATCGCCGCTGCCAACGCGGCGCCCAACCCGTCCGTCGCGGTTCCGTTGCGGATGTCCACAACTTCGTTCCCGGTCGAGATCGCGGTGTCCATCGCAGGTGCAGATGCCGAGTCACCTCCCGCGAAGATCCGCGACACTTCACTACGCAGACGCGCCGGATCGACCATGTTGACGTCCTGGCCGTCGACGGTCTCGTATCCCTCGATGGGCAGGGTGTAGAAGTCGATGTTCCCACCCGCGAGAGCGCTTGCCTGAGAAGCGAATCGGACGGGATCCATGGCGGAATCGATCACCACGTCCTTCTTCACCACGTCGGCCAGTGCCGTCATCTTCGGAATGTTTCCGATGACGCCGGAGCCCTTCAAGTTGGCGATCACCGCGCTGATGAAAGCCTGCTGCCGGTGGGTGCGATCCAAGTCCCCGTTGTCCAGGCCGTGGCGTTGACGGACAAACGAAAGTGCCTGTGACGCATCGAGAGTCTGAACCCCCGCCGGGAAGTTGGCGCCCGAGAAGTCATCCTGAACCGGATTGTTGAGGCACACCTGAACAGGGCCGATAGCCGAGACGACGTCATAGAAGCCCATCAGGTTCACTTCGGCAAAGTGATCGATCGGAACCTTGAGCAGATTCTGCACGGTGGTCAGTGTCGACCGCCGACCGACTTCACGCGCTTGCTGTTCTCGTGCAGCAGGATCCGTCACACCGTCCGCTACGAGTTTGGCGTCCGCATCAGCCTTCGCCATTCCGTAGGCTTCCTTGATCTTGGCCATTCCATAGCCGGGTACAGAGACGTAATCGTCGCGTGGAATCGCCACTGCACTGGCCTTGCCACCATCGCCCGGAACATGGAGCAGGATAAGCGTGTTCGTGTTGTACCCACCCACATCGCTATCCCCTGCGTGCAACTTGTCGGTGACGAACTCTGCCGGCAGGTCACTGCCGTCCATCGCCTTGCGACTGTCGAGACCGATCAACAAGATGTTGGTATCCCCGTCGAGAGAACTGCCGGCGTCGTCACCGAGGGCGGAGAGCGCATCCGACCGGTACAGCCCCGACGTCAGATCCGACTGCACGTACCACCCGATTCCGACGCCCACCAGAATCGTCGTCGACAGGGACGCCGCCGCCAGCTTGCGCCCTACCGAGAGCGTCGACCGCTGCGGTTGACGCCTACGCCTGTGCCTGGTTGCCGAGTGTCGAGGTCGCGGTTCCACGGCCGACACGCTATCCACCGTTCCTGAGTAGAACCTGTCGATACCGGACACAGCTGGTCATTCGCTGAAAGAACGCTGAGAATGAAGTCCGAATTGGGCAAATCTGCTCTAGGCTCCGCCCTGTGGACCGCCGACGCTTCCTCAGTGCCCTCGCAGCAGCAACTCTGACCGGAACCGCCGCAGTGACCATGGGAACCGCTTGTTCGTCACGTTCCGACGGGACGGCCGTCGCCGCAGCCGACGAGCCAGCAGACCCCGCCGCTGTTCCGAATCTCCCGCCTGCCTTGCTGCCGCCTCCACCGCCGTCTGCCCGGGTGCCGCTGCCCGCCGGCGGATCGTTGACCGCCCTGCCCGGCGGCGGGGATCTGTTGGCCCTGACGGTTGACGACGGAGCCAGCTCCGAAGTCGTGCGCCTCTACACACAGTTCGCAAAAGACACCGGCATCCGTTTGACGTACTTCGTCAACGGGCAATACAACTCGTGGACCGAAAACGCCGGACTTCTCAGACCTCTTGTCGAGAGCGGACAAATTCAGCTCGGCAATCACACCTACTCGCACCCGGATCTGACGTCAGTGTCGAAGCAGCAGATCGCCGACGAGCTGACGAAGAACGGCACGTTCCTGCGCAACACCTACGGCGTGGATGCGGCGCCGTACTTTCGGCCGCCGTATGGAAGGCACAACGCGACAGTCGATTCCGTGGCCGCGAGCGTCGGCTACACCGTACCCACCCTCTGGTACGGGTCGCTGTCGGATTCTTCGTTGATCACCGAGGAGTACATCCTGCAGATGGCGAACCAGTACTTCAATCCGGGGGCCATCGTGATCGGACACCTCAACCATCTGCCCGTGACCCACGTGTATCCGCAACTGGTGGACCTAATCCGGAGCCGGAACCTGCGGACCGTCACGCTCAACGATGTCTATCTGAAGCCGTGACGCCGTGGTGACCGCAGCCGACAACGAGGTCCCGGCCGACAACACGGCTCCGTCTGTGAAACAACGCACCGAGGCCTGGCTGCTCGCGGACATCACCGAGGAACCAGCCGGACATCTGGGGCCACACCGGATGGCGCCGAAGAAGGAGAAGCGCCACCCGTGGTGGAAGGTGATGTGCCTGACGGGTGTCGATTACTTCTCCACTCTCGGTTACCAACCCGGTATCGCGGCACTGGCGGCCGGCACGTTGGCTCCCATCGCGACAGTCGTATTGATCCTGCTGACACTCTTCGGCGCTCTACCGGTCTACCGGCGAGTGGCTCGCGAGAGTCCGCACGGCGAGGGCTCGATCGCCATGCTCGAGAAGCTGCTGCCCAAGTGGCGCGGCAAGATCTTCGTTCTCGTGCTTCTCGGCTTCGCGGCCACCGATTTCCTCATCACTATGACGCTCTCGGCTGCCGATGCCACGGCACACCTCGTCGAGAACCCTTTTGCTCCAACCTTTCTCTCCGGACACACCGTCGCCGTCACCCTTGTTCTGCTCGCGCTCCTCGCTGCGGTATTCCTCCGCGGATTCACCGAAGCGATCGGTATCGCTGTCGGATTGGTCGCCGTCTACCTCGCCTTGAACGTGGTGGTCATCTCCGTAGGTTTGTGGCACATCGCGACCGAGCCGTCGTTGGTCACCGACTGGACGCGCGCCATGACCACCGAGCACGGAAACCCGGCGATGATGATCCTGATCGCGCTGATCGTCTTCCCGAAGTTGGCTCTCGGTCTGTCCGGCTTCGAAACCGGCGTCGCGGTCATGCCGCAGATCAAGGGCGATCCGCACGACACGGAACAGAATCCACGTGGCCGCATCAAAGGTGCACGGCGCCTGCTCACCACGGCGGCGCTGATCATGAGCGGATTCCTGCTGACGTCGAGCCTGGTCACCACCATCCTGATCCCAGAAAACGAGTTCCAGCCCGGAGGCGCTGCCAACGGTCGCGCGCTTGCCTTCCTCTCGCACGACTATCTGGGTGAGATCTTCGGAACTGTCTACGATCTCAGCACGATCCTGATCCTCTGGTTTGCCGGTGCATCGGCAATGGCAGGGTTGCTCAATCTTGTTCCGAGGTATCTCCCCCGCTACGGCATGGCGCCGTCGTGGGCCCGCGCCGTGCGTCCGCTGGTCCTCGTGTTCAGCGTCATCGCCATCACCGTCACGATCTACTTCGACGCCGGTGTCGACGCTCAGAGTTCCGCGTACGCAACCGGTGTCCTCGTGCTCATCTCGTCGGCGACCGTCGCCGTTGCCCTGTCCGCTCGCAAGCACGGTCAGCGAAAACTGTTCGTGGGGTTCAGTTTTGTTGCAGTTTTGTTCGTCTACACGACGATCGCGAACATCTTCGAACGTCCAGACGGTGTGAAAGTCGCGTCGTTCTTCATCGCCGCGATCATGGTGGTGTCCTTCCTTTCCCGGATCTCGCGAGCCTTCGAACTACGGGCAACCTCCGTCGAATTCGACGAGACTGCACTGCGATTCATCACCGAGGCGGCCGAGAAGGGCTACCTCGCGATGGTGGCGCACGACGTCGATCGTCTCGACGAGGACGAGTATCGGCAGAAGGAATCGCAGCAGCGCGCCGAAAGCAACATCCCGGAGGCGGAGTCGATCATCTTCATCGAAGTCAACGTCACGGACTCCTCCGAATTCAGCACCGACCTCCTAGTCCACGGGCGCCAGCGCGGTGAGCACCGGATCCTCTGGGTCGACAGCCCTGCCGTCCCCAACACCATTGCGGCGGTTCTCCTGCGGACGAGAGACATCACCGGCGTGATTCCCGACGTCTACTTCGAGTGGACCGAGGGAAACCCGATCATGTACCTGCTCCGCTTCCTGTTCATCGGTGAGGGCGAAACCGCTCCCGTGACCCGTGAGGTTCTCCGCCGCGCCGAACCCGACCAGTCCCGCCGGCCACACGTCCACGTCGGTTGACGCCGCACTCCCACCGACCGCTCACGCGGGTACCGGTGCGCCGTTGCTCGCACAGCCGGCTTTGTTTATTGCTTCTGGCACAACCGACCTCGGCCACGAGGTTCGAGCATTCTGCGAGAACGCATCCGGTGAACATCTGCAGCCTCAGAAGTCGGCGAATATCAGTGACAAGCCATTGGGAGCAGGACGGGCTTACCGGGGCGGGGAGTCGTTGAACGCGATTCTTCGTTCGATCTATGGTCCGGAGGAGACACTCAGTGGACAATGCGAACATGACGACCGGCGCGCCTGCTCAAACCGTGCACTTTCATCAGAAGCATTACACGGCAGTGATTTCTGGCGCGAAAGTTTCCACCGTCCGCTGGCGCGAAGACATTCACGAAGGGCCGGCAATTTTCATCTTCGACAATCACCCGACCGCCCGCCCCCTTACAGGACAGGTCACTGCTGTAGAAACGTACGATCTCGCTCATCTGTCGCCGCTAGCAGCCCGCCAGCCACCCGGCACCGACATGACGAATTTCGCAAGACAACTCCGGGTCAACTACTACCCCGAGATGCCTGAAGACGCAGTTGTTCAGGTGGTAGTCATAGCCACTGGTCACCACGGGGATTCGTCACTGCCCACGACGTAGCGCGACCGGACTCAGCCGTCGAAAACGTCTGTCGCATTTCCGTGTGCGTCGAGGTCTGCGCTGCCGGCGCCGATCCACCCACCGGAGTCAGTGTGGGGTGCGGCTTTGAGGAGCCGATCAGGTCGTTGCGGCCCATTCTGGCTGGGTTGATCGGTCCAGGCGCGCTGGCACTCGTCCGGGGTCAGCGTTGTCGTGGATCCTCTGCGACAGGACCGCCTTCGTTTTCCCACCGATCCAGTGCGCGTTTTTCCTGCTTGGCGGCGGTGTCTTTGCGCGATCCGAGTTTTTTTACGGACTTGAGTAGTTCTGTGAGTCGGCCCATGACCGGACCATACTCGACTTTCCGGCGGTGCTGACCCAGGGTTGGACGTATTTCCATCAGAGATGCCATAGGGGACTTCGACGCCGCCATCGACAACCACGAAACCTCCGCCCCGCCCTGCTTGCACTACCCGCACGAGAACGCACGATCCGGGTGCATGGCGGCGAATTGCCAGCGCGGGCCAACTCGGAGTGCGATTTCGGGACCGAAATGTTCGCGGCCAAACCGCGAGCACGACGGCGGCGACGCTTCGCACGACATCGCCGCGTCGTTCGGCGAGAACACTGGACCTAGGCCGGGAAAATCGGGTGCTTCAGCCGTCGAGATAGGGATAGGTTGTGGTGCGTGAGCGCACAAGTGATCATTCTGACCGGCCCACCAGGGGCAGGGAAGTCGACCCTCGCCGCGAAACTTGCCCGCGGCTACAGCAAAGGCGTTCATCTGCACACAGACGACTTCTGGCACTGCATCGTTTCGGGCGCGATACCTCCGTACGAGCCCACGTCCGATGCGCAGAACCAGACTGTCATGGATGTGATCGTCGGCGCCGCCTATACCTATGCTCGCGGCGACTTCACCACGGTGATCGACGGAATCATCGGGCCGTGGATGCTCCCTCACTTCCGAACTCACGCGACACAGCACCCGAACTTGGTGGTCCACTACATCGTGCTCCGGCCGCAGCGCGACATCACGCTGAAGCGAGCCCAAGCCCGAACCGCGCCAAGCGCCTTGATCGACGAGGGTCCAATCCTCTCGATGTGGGATCAGTTCTCCGACCTCGGCGAGCTCGACGATCATGTACTGGACACGTCGGGCGACGAGGAAGAACAGAGTGCCCAACAAGTGGCAGCGGCCATTCGCGACGACCGTTTCCGACTCTTTGCACAGTAGCGGCTCAATCCGCCGGAAACCGTCTTGGTGATCGGCATCGGGGCGCCAGTGGATGTGAAACTTGGTGGTGTCGAGGTCGGCTAGTTTTCGCTCCGGAGCCCCCGGCTTGGGAGTCGGCCGAAACTCAACTGGCGTCGGGTTTTGTTGTGGCGCTTAATTTTTATCCAAATTGTCCACGTGTAGGTCTGTTCGGGCGTGGTTTCGTAGTGCTCGATCATGGCCTGCCAGCGCTGCGGAAAGGTCATCGCGGAGCGCAGCGAATTTCTCTTCGCGTGGACACCGCAGGTGGCCGGACCGCCGTGCAGGCGGATGCAGTAGATGATCCAACTGACAAGGGTTCCTGGTCTATGACTCGTCCGACAGACAGGTGCTCTGACCGAGCCCGTCCACGACCGCAGACGGCGACCCCGTCGCGACGGGACGACGTGACGGAGATCGGGAATGACCGCGACATACAATCGCGGTCAGAGCGAAGCGCCAGGCCGAGATTCCGGCACCGATGTGAGGGAGGGGCAGGATGTTCGGTTGGAAGAAGAAGCGCCACGATTCGAAGATGACGCTCGACGATGTGATGTCGAAGCTCCGGCCTGACCTGAGTCGGGAATCGCTCGGCGTCGGGCCCGACTTTCCGGGCGTCGCCCCGAACCCGCTCATGAGCAGTGATGCACGCAAGCGCAATGCGGAACTACGTACGGGGGCGCTTGCGCTCGGCGTTCTCGTCGACTGGCGGGAGGTCAACAGCAATCCACGCGCGGTCCTGATGTTCGACGTGGAGACCTCCGACGGCATCTCGTTCCGCGGTATCGCAGACGAAGACCTCACGATCACCGAGCTGACACGACTCGCCCCGGGACAGACGTTGCCCGTGCGCTACCGGCCGGCCGTCATGGACCACTACGTCGCCCTTGCCAGGGACGCGGACCCCGCCCACGTGCAGCAGCTCTCCGACGAGATCGCGAGCCGCAAGCGGACCCCTGCCAGCCATGCGACAAACGCATGAATTCACCTACGGCTGGAAGAGATTCCGGACGAAGGAGAGACTTTCGGGGAGCGCTGCCCGCATCGTCTCGATATGACCGGTCGGATATGTGCGGAATGTAACTGGCTGGCGGTTGGCGGCGAGTTCGGCCGCGAGTTTCAAAGCCAGCGGCGCCGGCACCATCTCGTCCGTCAGCCCCTGCCCGAGGAACACTGGCCGGTCGTACCCTGTCGTCGGGATCTCCAGCATGCCGCGAGCAGCAGCCAGCACCGCGAGATCGTCGAGGGGCCGGTTCACCAGATCGCCGATCGTGACGTCGCCGAGGCCCGATGCCATGTCCTGGTAGCAGTCGGTTTCGGCTCGGGCCAGGGCATCCGTGCCGCGTGGTGTCAGGTAGCGATCGATGTCGAGATCGGGTCGCGCCGCCCGGAGTCCTGCCAAGAGGTACGAGACGAACACGGTGCTGCCGGTCAGTGGCAAGCGGGGAAAGTCCGGCCCCACGAGTGGTGCAAGGTTCTCCAGATTGGACGGCGCCCCGGTCGCGACCGCGCCCCGATAGTCCAATTCGGGTGCGTACCGTGTGGCGATCGCTGCCGTGACCATAGCGGCCTGCCCGCCCTGAGACTGTCCGAGTGCCAACCACCGCGGTGAGAGCGACGGTTCGACCGCACGCGCGGCACGCACCATGTCGATCACGCTGTGCGCCGCCRACGGTCCGTCCAGGTACGCGTGGATTCCCGGCGTGCCGAGCCCCACGTAGTCGGTCGCGACGATCGCGTAGCCCTGCGAGAGCCAGTTCGTGAGGTACGGACTGCCGACGGTCCCGGTCACGGTGGGAGCGCACTGGTCGGAAATACCTACAGTGCCGTGGGCCCACGAGATGACCGGCCAGCCGCCGTCGGGTGGATCGCCGGGGGGCAGGAAGAGCGCGCCCGTACTCAACGCGGGCTGGTTCAGCGGTCCCGTGGACCAGTACGTGAGCTTTGATGCGTTGGCGGCGCCGGGAATCCAGAAGGAGTGCGGCAGGGAAGTTGCCGCGGTCACTGCGCCCGGCGTCGTGATTGACGACGGTTCCTGCGAGTGGACGGGCGCGGTCGAAACGGCCGCGGAGGCGAGCGCGATCACCATCAATGCTTGGCCGAGCCGTCGTCGGATCATCGCATCGCTCCCGTGGTTCGTCGGTGTCTGCGCCGACTTCCATTCTGCGCGAACCGGCGGCGCCGGCGTACTGGTTCGACCATCTTCGGGTGCCGCTCCTGCAGTCGAGGGGCCAGCGGACCGTGCACGACGAAGAAACTTACAGCCGAGGTCAGCCGTGCATACCGAGAACTATTCGGTCTACGGCGCGCACAAGGTGTGGCTGGAAATGCGTGGTGAGGGCAATGATGTGGCACGGTGCACGATTGATGGTTGTCTTCGGGCTCGAATGCGCACGAAGAGGCATGCCCAAGGGCTATCTCGAGCATGATCGGTCCGTCGACGTTGAGCCAGTGAGGTGGGACTTTGATGCGAGGGTGCTCGAGGCTGCGGTTGGCGAGCGCTTCGCGGCGTTCGAGGCAGGGCAGGTGGTCGTCGACGTGCCGTCGATGTCGAGCCACCTACCGATTCGTTCGACGCGCCACGGGGGGATATCCCGCCGCGGCCTGACCTTGATCGCACGAAATTTGTATCCATCCTGGTCGACGACCGGCTCCCATTCGAAGTCGACCTGCTCTCCGACGACGAGAGCGCTGATCCCTCCGCCGATGCTGAAACTGTCGCCCGGCCGAGCGTTGATGACTTCGTCGGGGTGTAGGGCGCTGTAGAAGGTCCAACAACCGCCCGGAGTGTCCGCGGAGTCGATGACTCCCCAGCCTTCCTCACCATTCCACGTGGTGACGACACCGATCGCTGGGGTGCCGATCGGGGGCGCGATCGTATCGTCGAGGTCGGTGATGTCTAGATCGGTGACCTCGTGAACGGTGCCGTCGGGATCGATATCCCAAGCCCTGAAACCGGGCGGTCCCGGCGGCGTGTGGTCCTCGCCGACTGGCCACGCCTGCACGGTGTGAAGTCGTAACCGTCTGCCGCCTCGTCGAGTTGATTCCACTCGAACTCGACTTCCTGACCTTCGACCAAACCCGGGAACCCGTGGACCACTACAGATGTCCATGAGGTCCAGCTACCGCCCGGAGTGTCTGCGGAGTCGATCACGCCCTGCATACCCCCCTCGTCCCAACTACGTACCACTCCTCGGCTCGTCATGACCTCAGTATGTCCAAGACCACGGTGGCTAATGAGCGGAACCCGAAAGCCTGTCCAGAACGGGCGGAACTGGGGTAACGAATCTGTGGGGCACTTGATCACCTATGCAACCCGGGCCCAAAATTGTTTTCCTGCAACACTTCTGAACTTCTTAACGCGGTTCTTTTCGGGAAGTTCGAGGGGGTGATCACGTTGGGTATAAGCATTTTTTCGATGCACGCGATCATCGAAAAATCCGAACGCGTGAACGACCAGGAAGGCGAATAGACATTCACCAACAAAGGCCCGAGGCAGTGGCGAGCATGTTGACCACGACCAGTGTCGACGATACGACCGACAGTGTCGCGAGCACGGCCGCAGTCACGGTGCGGAGACGAAGCGCGCACACGACGAATGCCCCAGACCATACGGACAACGTCGCGATCACCAGCCATCCGCCACCGGCCATGTCGCGTTCCGCAGGTCCGTCACAGCTCGTGTCGATTGAATCCCACAGACCGAACAACACCAAGGCCGCCGCCACGAGCGTCCAGACCAATGCAAGGAACAACACGCCGATCTTCCGCCAGATGGTCACATCCTGAGCCTGCACGCGCAGCGACACCCGCGAATCCGTACAACTACTCAACGTCGACCGCGGAACTGGTCTCTGCGCACTTTTTCGCAGCGAGCGCCCTATTAACGACCCTGGTGTTCGTTTTAAGCTTGCTGGTGATGGCGATGGTTGCGCTGTCGACGTTCGCAGGGAAGATCCCGACGAGGTTTTCGATGATCCGTGCTTGCAGTGTGCGGTCTCGTTGCACGGCGAAAGAAGGTACGAAGGCGCCGGTGGCGATCGCGAGCCCGAGCGAGCAAAGCGCCTAGCTGGATACGGGCCGACCAGAGAAGAAGGTCAGTCACGATCGGGTCTTTTCCTTCCAAGGGCTCCCGGTCTGGAGCCTCGCCGGTTGTCGCCGGTGGGGCTCCTGCGTTGTGTGGGTCAGCTCGTTACGCCGCGTTAAGAACCTGAAAACTCGGTGAGCAAACCTTCCTTTCCCAGGTGAAGCGGCGGATTATCGAAATGGCCGCGCATCTGGTTACCGCGCGGCATGTCGAGCGCGCCTGAAGGCACAACGGGCCGGGAGGTCACATGCTGCTACATCAATCGATCGGGTTGGAGCGCTTCAACGAACTACCGCGACAGAAGGCGGTTCACGCATTGTTCGAGTGCTGCTGCTCTCTGACGTGGGCCGGGTGGGTCAGCGACGGACGTCCGTTCGCCGATCACGCGGAGATCCTCTCGCGCGCCGAGGACGCGATTCTCAACCTCTCGGACGAGGACGTCGAGCGAGCATTGCAATGCCATCCACCGGTCGGCGTCCGTAGGAACAGCGTGCCGTCCCACCTCGAGCAATGCTCGATCTGGGTTCCGGACGACGCCGTCATGGCAACCATCTATCGCGCCGGCGAGGAGTACGAGCGGAACTTCGGCTTCCGGTATCTGTGGTGTTCGCACGGCCACGACGCCGACGACCTGCTCGAGAACATCGGCCAGCGCATGTCCAACGAGCGGTCCGTCGAGCGCAAGGTCTGCGTCGACGAGCTCGCCAAGATCACGCGGACGAGGATCGAGCGCATGCTGGGACCCGAGGACGGTTATCCCGAGTACTGAAAAGAAAAGCGGGTGCAGCGCTTTCGCGCCGCAACCGCTTTCATGCCCTGAATCGATCAGAGATCGAACTCGGCCGGAGAGATTCCGACTGCAAAACACATGTCGCGTACGACGCCGCGCTCGTGCTCGTCGAAGTTGCCGTCCGCGCCGCCGATGATGATGCCGATCTGGATGACCGCGCGGGCCTGATCCTGCTTCGACTTGAGCTTGGCAATGGTTGCGGTTGCCTCGACCTTGCCGAACTCGTAGTCCGAGGACAGCTTGCTGCAGTACCAGTCGAACTGCTCACGAAGCTCGTCCGGCGGGAAGACCGCGAGCGACTCGTTGCTCATGATCAGCGCGGCGGTCTTCTGACGCTCCGACGGATCGATCGAACCGTCTGCGGCGGCGATCAACGCGCACATTGCCATGCTCGCGTTCTTGAATTCCTTGTTCTGGAACTGGCTGGTCTTTGTCTTGAGCTGGCCGTTCATCTCCTGAGCCTTAGCCTTCAACTGATCCCAGAATGCCATGAGTCTCCTCGAGTATTGCCGCCACACACCGCGCGTGGTCGTACCACCACTCTGCCTGTGCGCTCGGCAATCCGCCATCGGCCACTAGGTGCGGTCGAACACTGCCAGAATTCGCGACTCGGAGATCGGGTCGAGCACGTCCGGGGTGAAGTGCCATTGCGTGCGGGTCCACGGATCGTGAACCTCCGTCTGCCCTGCTGCCGAAAGATGTTGGCACCCCTCGGACAGTGCGGCGACGGATTCTTCCGCGAAGTTCGACTCGTCCTCTCCGACAATCAGTATGGACAAACCGATTGCCGGCCCGCGTTCGGCGAGGAACATGATGGTCTGTGCGTCTTCGGCGGAGTATCCGTGCGGGAAATCGCTGAGGATCAACAGGCGCAGGGAACTCGGGCCATCTGCGACACCGCTCATTCGCGCGAGCTCGCCCATGTCGACGGCCTCGGCCAGTGCCCGCAAGCGCGCCGAGATCTCGGTGTGAGCGGTGATGACCGGGCCCGCGAGCATCGGTGCCAGTCTGTCGGTCAGTGGCGTCAGCGAGCCGGTCAGGTCGACGACGTCGAGTAGCGGCATCGGGCCGGCGGCCATGACGCGCACGGTGACGGCGCTGATCAGTCCGAGCGCTGCTTTGCTCGACGTGCTGTCCACCCAGATGGGCCGACGCAGTGGGAGCGGGACGCAGTAGGGAACGGTGAGCGTGCCGCGGTCCGGAGCCGACAGCTCGCCAAGACGCATACCGTCGCTGACGGCCGTGATCTGGGCCGGATCAGTTGTTCCCGCCCACGACACCGACTTCCACGACGCCATCGACCGTGGGAGCACGCCGTCGATCACACCGAGTTCGTGCGCAAGCTGAGCGCTGTCGCGGGCGTGATTGTCCCGCGCGAGTGAGACGAGGTCGTCGTGACGCTTCTGTGCGGCATCGCGCGCCGCCACTCCCGCTGCCGAGTTCCGCAACGACGGATCTGCGACGGCTGCGGTCAGATCCTCGTCCAAACGGGCAAGCGCGTACTCACTGCTGGAGACGAAGGAAGCGGCAGATCGGGAGGCGTCCTCGAAGATCATCCACGCACGCTCGAGGCCGCGGCCCACCTCCAACGGCTCCACCGCGGAGTCCCACGCGGGCGCGGCTGTCGGGGCTGGTTGTGCCGGCTCGTCGTCGACCTCGACGCCGTGCACCGAGATCAGTTCCGCCAGACCACCCGCATAGCCCTGCCCTACGGCCCGAATCTTCCAGGCACCGGACTTTCGGTACAGCTCCCAGCAGATGACCGCTGTCTCGGTGCCTGCGGTGGGGATCGCGAATTCGGCCAGGACCGAACCGGATTGATCGCTCAGGGTGGCGGAGAGCCCGGCCGTGCGAAAGGCTCCCGCGGCCGTCGCTGCCGGATCCACGCTGACGATGCACAACACTGCTGCGGCATCGGGGTGAAGTCGATCGAGTTCCACCCGGATGCCGCTCTGGTCGAGTTGCACTCCAGCGGTGGATGGTTGGTTGTAGAACACGAAGTCCGCGGACGTCAATGCCCGCAGGTTCGCGTCCGCTACCAGCGCCGACACGTCGAACGGCGTCTGGCTCTCGGCTCGAAACGTCACCACGGGCGCCTGCAGCGGCGCGTTCTGTCCGGGAACAAAAGTCATACCCACAGCAGCGAACTATGCCATGACCGGGCTCTCTCGGTCAGCCTTGCAGGTCCGCCACCACTAGATCGGCCACCGCGGTCATCCCGGCGTCCGTGAAGTGCAAGCGCTGCGCCGTCGACTCCGAGAACAGGCCTTCGAACCAACGCTGATCTGCACTCGCGCACGCATCGTGCCCGCCGGCGATGCTCGCCGCCGCAATGTCGACGGTACGGACACCGTGGGCGTGGGCGACCTCGTCGAACTTCGTGTTGTAGCGAGCGAAGTAGTCCATGAACCAGGATGCGTCGGCGTCTGAGAACGGGATGTTCGGCCAGCATCCGCGAGTGGAGATCATGCCGCCCTCTCCGATCAGGTAGATGCGAGCGTTAGGCGCGCGCTGCGTGACCGCGGTCAGGATGCGATCCAATTCTCCGGCAGCCCGGTCGATTCCGGACTGGGCGACGGAATTCGCGAGCGGGTCGTACCGGCATCCACGATCGGTTCCTGGTCCCGGAGCGACGCACAGGGGGCCGAGGAAGATGCTGTTGGAGTCGTTGCCGCCGATCGAGATGGTAATCAGGTCGGTGTCCGGGTGAACGGCATCGAGCTGGACGGGCCAGTAGTTCGGAATCAACTGTGGGGTGTCGATGATGTTCTCGGCGCGTGCCGCGCTGCAAGAGACATCAGCGAACTCGGCCACGTCGAGCGCCCGCGAGATTTTGCCCGCGAAGTTCTCGTACGAACGCGAGCAGGCGTCGGGGTACATCGGTTCCAGCCTTGGACCGGAGGCGCGGGAGTCACCGAGGGCGACGTACTTGATCCCGGTCTCGGAAAAACCTGCCGGCGGTGCCGACTGGGGTACCGAAGCCTGCGCGATTCCGGTGCTCACGAGCGCCAGCACAACGCCTGCGACGGCCGCCGCCCGACCGAGAAGTTTCCCTCGAGTGATCATCTACTGTGCCAAGTCCTCTCGCGCACGGCCGCTCGACTGACGGCTCGACATGCCGCATGAGGTTAACGCACGGAGGGGACAACGATGTCCGGTTCGGCGGACGGCGATCGAAACCACCTACCGCCGAACCGGATTCATCTCGACTATGCAGTCTCGACTCAAGCAGTGAGGAAACGTCCCAGCTGCGGCGCAGCTTCTCCTGCGTGCTTGGCCTGGATACCTTCACCGATGGCCTGCAGCTTCCATTCGCCGTTCGCGCGGTACACCTTTGCCATCACCATTCCGGTGAAAGCCATGCCGCCCTGGAGCGTGTATCGAGCGAGCTCGGAGTTGGTGGTGCTGTCCACGAGACGGCAGAAAGCGTTGGAGACCTGCTCGAACGTGTGTCCGCGGTACGAGGTCACGGTGAAGATCACGGTGGTCACGTGAGCCGGGACCCGCTGCAGATCGACGAGCATGACCTCGTCGTCGCCGTCTCCGTCGCCGGTGAGGTTGTCACCCATGTGACGGACCGAGCCGTCCTTGGACGTCAGCTGACCGTAGTAGCAGACGTCGACGAGGTTGCCGTCGGCGTACAGGAGTGCCGAAGCGTCGAGGTCGACGTCGGCGGTACGGCTTCCGAACAGACCGCTCTTCTTGATCGGATCCCAACCCAGACCCATCTGGATCATGGTGAGCGCGACGCCGCCCTCCTTGCGGAGCGTGACCTTCTGGCCCTTGGTCAGGCTGACGGGGCGTCCCTTGACCAGGCTCACCTCGGGCTGCTGCGCCGGCGGCTGGTTCTGCACGGGAGGCGCCGGGGGTGCCTGGTTGTACGTCGGCTGCTGGTTGTACGCAGGCTGCTGCGCCGGCGGGTAGGCCGGCGGCGTCGGTCCCTGGTTGTAGGCGGGCGGCTGGTTGTATGCGGGCGGGGCCGGCGGAACCGGCGGCGCGTTGTACGAAGGCTGCTGCTGCGGCGGCTGGTTGTACGCCGGCGGAGTAGGAGCGACGGACGAGGGCGGCGTGATCGGAGCCGGAGCCGCGACCGGAGTGGGCGGCGGCGGCGCGGGTGCATCGTCGACGGACACACCGTGATCGGTGACCAGCGCGGCAAATCCACCCGCGTACCCCTGGCCGACGGCGCGCACCTTCCACGCACCCTGGCGTCGGTACACCTCGAGCGCGATGACGATGGACTCGGTGGTGAGACCGTCGATCACGTACTCGTACAACACGTTCCCGGCCGCGTCGGAGACCCGAGCGGTGGGTGCAGCGCTGCGCCCGAAGTTCGACGAAGCGTCGTCGAGCGTGATCACGGCGCGAACCTGCTCGATATCGGCAGGGACGCCGGCGAGCGAGACTCGGAGTGAGGCAATGCCACCCGGGTTGGGCACCAATTGCACGCCGGGTCCGGTCGGCTGGTTGAAGAAGACGAAGTCGGCGTCGGAACGAACTTTTCCGTTGCTCGTCACGAGGAGCGCAGACAGGTCAGCGGCTGCAGCCAGCTGAACCGACACAACTACATCCGAGACGTCCAGCGGGCCGTTCTGCCCTTTGGCAAGCGATACAGACAACTAAATCCCCTTCATAGAGAGCGTGTATTACCCGAGCGCGGAAGAGAACCACCGCAATATCTCCGCGCTCGCTGCGATACCGGACCTTTCTGTCACAGTAACGGTCGGCCGTTGCCAATTCAGTTCTTCCAGCTCACCGTGCCTCGGCCGGATCGCGAAATCGGAGTATTCGAGCATGTCCGCATCCAATGCGCCGTCACCTGCCGAGATCACGACTGCGGATTGATCCAGATCACCCGACTCGACCAGTCTGCGGCGCACCTCTGCCAGTGCACGTGACTTCGACACGGCGTCGGGCATCGTGTAGATCTTCCGGCCTTGACGCGAAACGTTCCAGCCCCGCGTCACGCACCAGTGATTCCATTCGGTTTCGAATTCACTCGGCATCACGGCCAGATCGACGACCAGGTACGGAAACAGGTCGTCGGCAACACGAATGGAGCTGACCCAGCTCGAGTCGATCCGCGATTCCAGTTCCGCCTGAACCTGCGGCAACTCGGCGCCGGACTTGCTGGTCGAACGGTCGATCTCGTTTCGCCACTCGCGATCGGCTTCGCCGTCCACCAGGATGTTTCCGCCGTTGCTCGTAATGGCGTACTTCCACGGTCCGCCGGGAAGATCGATCCGCTGGAACTGTGCGATGGTCCTGGTGGTTGTCGGAATCACCGGAACCCGCGAGCTCAGCGCGGTCAGCAGTTCGATCGATTCGACGCTCATGTGTGAGAGCGGACCGCCGTTGTAGTACTCGACGCACAACGGGCTCGGCGCCGAATCCAGGTCGGAGCCACTGGGATCGCCGCCGATCGCGGCCTGCGAATAGATCATCGTGCGGTCCAGATCCGTAGCGATCAGGACCTGGGACGCAGCGGTGTCCGCACGGCTCACGTGATGTCCTTGATCAGCCCGACACACGAGTAGGCGAGGTCGGGTACCACCTCGACCGGAACCCCGCGGGCCTGCGCCAACAACCGGATGTGTGCATGCTCCGGGGCGTCGAGTTCACGCACCAGAACCTTCCAGGGGAGCCGTCGCAGCAACACCCTGGTTGTTTCTCCGACACCGGGTTTGACGAAGTTGACCGTCGAGATCCCGTACTCGGCTTGCACCTTCTCCACCGACTCCCAGCCGGCCCAGGTTGGCGTCCGGTCGGAATCAAGCACTGCAGCAAGAGAATCCGCTGCGGCGCCGCGAACCGAATCGAACTCGGCCGAGACCACGTCGAGCAACCTGTTGGAGACGTCGACGTCGGCAAGGTCGGCGTAGAACTTGGCGCCGTGGAAATCGCCGGGCCCGATGAGGGTGTCGTTGAGGACTGTTCGTGAGACCAAGCCGGACACCGTCGAATTGAGGCACGCCGACGCGATCAGGAAGTCGTCGCGGGTTCCGTACGTTCGCACGCAGTGTCCGGGGTCGGCGAGAACAGCCAGATCGGAGTCGAACTTCGCTCCGCCTGCCTCGTGGTACTCCGTCAACGCTGTGTCGAGTTCGCGGGCGATGGCGCCCTTGCCCGTCCAGCCGTCGACGAAGACGACGTTCTCCGAGTCGTGATGGTGCGCAAGATAATCGAGTGCGACGGAATCGATTCCTTTGCCACGGACGATGGACACCGCGTAGTGCGGCAACGTCAACCCGCGGGTCTGCTGGGCCCAGCGCCGCATCAGAATCCCGATCGGTGTTCCGGCCCGGGCGAGTGAGACCAGCGTGATGTCACTCCCCCGCTCGGCCAAGACCAGGTCCATCACGGTCCCGACAGCGCGCGCCAACCGTGGAGCGCTCTCGGCGAGCACCGTCTCGAAAAGATCCCGGTATGCCTGATCGGGTTGGTACTCGATGGGGAGAGACTCGGCATAGTGCGCCTCACCCGACTGAATACGCTTCTCGCGCACGGATACATCCGCTTCGAGATCCACGTGCGAGAGATCCTTGAGCAGCCACTTCACTTCGCCCGGCGCGTACGAACCGAATTCGGGCCCGACCAATGGTTCGTTCATGACGAGCCTCCTGCTCTGGATTCTCGCAGCGCCGACGGATCGGCCCCGCGAACGGTGGCAACCAGGACGTCGGTGCCGGAGTTCCGCAACACCTCGATCACCCCGTCCATCGCCGTCAACCGATCGGTATCGGCGGGCTCGTCCACGACGAGCAAGGCAAGGGCGTCGACCGCCGCGTCAGGCCACTGCGCGTTGTAGACGTATCGGGGTTCGTTCTCGCCCAGTTCCGGTGCCGGAAAGGTGAACCCGCGACGCAGCGGGTATCCCGGCACGTCGACGACGTAGGCGGGTGAACGCGTCGTGGTCTGGTACCGAACCGCTCGCCCAGAGCTTTCCAAGCCCGCGGCGATGCGCAGTGGCAGGTACATCAACTCCTCGTGACCGATCACGATCACAGCACGCGACGCGTCGATCGACGATCCGAGAATGGACACCGCTGCCTCGACGGCTGACTCGAATGCCGCGGTGTCGCCATCGAGAAAACCGTGCCGGCCTCCGTCGGGGACTTGCGCGGGCCACGGCAGATCCATCCGAGACAGCGTGCCGCGGCGATCACCGATCGGGTTGAGATCCGGAGCATCCAGCGCCGTGACGCGCTCGGTCAGGCCGTCGGGCAGGACCGTCGAACCCGAAGCGAGAGAGACGTAGTCGATTCGTACACCCAGTTCCGTGGCCGCGGCTTCGCTGGCGGCTCGGTGTTCCTCGGTTCTCATGTCCACCAGCGAGGCCACGACATAGCGGCTGCGCGGGCATTGCCCGTGCAGTGCCCGGATGGCATCGATCGCGGTGGCGCCGGTGGAGATCTCGTCGTCGACGAGGACCAGTGGCAGGTCGTTCTCGAACAGTTCGGCGGACGTCGGCTGCATCAGATGGCTCGTGGCGTGCGAGTGCCCCTCCTCGAATCCGGCGAGCGTCGCGGCACCTGGTACGTCTCGGCGCGTGGAGTGCAGGTAGCAGTGAGCGTGCAGGCGAGCTGCGACGCAGTGGCCCAAACCTGTTGCGGTTTCGGCAAACCCGAGCACGACGACGTCGACACCCTCACCGAGGGTTGTCCGCACCAGATCGCCGAGGTCGTCGGCAGCGCCGATGACCACGGACGGCTCGGTGGGCACGTGCTTTCCCAGCACGGTGGACACCAGCAGATGAGCGCGACGCGGATTCCGCCGAAGTCCCGGGATCACCAGATCGGGCACCGAATGCCCGAGTGACGAATCACCGTGAACGAGGTCCAAGCCGAATTCTGCTGTAGCCCAGGGAACGTCCCGGGACTGGACAACCTCTGTCATCGATCGACCAACGCCGTCAGCAACTCGACAAACGTGATCCCCTTGTTGGTCACACCGAACACGTGAGCGCGGAGCGCAGTCTGATGGGCCCAATTGCGGTGCGGCTTCATCTCGTTCATCTTGTTCCGGTAGCCGGAGGCCTGCACTCCCCCGGCATCGGCACCGAGAATGTCGAGGGCATCGTGGTACTCCTCGTGCGTGACCGCGGAGAGAGCATTGACCGCCGCGACGTGCGACGGGTGGATGACCGTCTTGCCCTGGATTCCATTGGCTCGGTCCAGCGCGATCTCACGGAGCAGGCCGTCGAGGTCGCGGCTGACGAGATGCTGACGGAACCGGACGGCGTCATGTTCCTCGAACGGGGTGGCGCGCAGCATCGGCCGGAACATGCGTTCGTGATCGGCGAAGTACTCCCACACCGGCCCGGTGATGACAAAACCCGAACCGTCGGCACGCCCGAGGTAGTTGACGATGTCGGCGATGACGTCGACCACCACGCGCACGTCGTAGATGGTCAGATCGCGGTCGCGGCGGATACCGAAGGTGCTGCACATGTCGGTGGCGCCGATGCGGACGGCAAGGATGCGCTCGCGGTGTTGCGCGAGAATCCCACTGATGGTGCGCAATTCGAGATCACGTGTATCGCGGTGAACCAGCGCGGGTGATTCGAGTACCGGCATCGCGTAGAGATGCTTACCCAGCAACTCGGATGCGTCCGCGACGGCGTCGAGAAACACGGGGCCGGACTCGCTGCCGAACTTCGGGATGACGAACCCGGTGAGCGCGGCGCGCCCCTCGGTCAACGACGCGGCGACCTTGTGGATGTCCGCGACTTCACGAACCCGCACGAACAGCAGCATGCCGACGGCGTCGGTGGACGCGATCTTGTCGAGAGCGTCAACCGCGTTCGCTCGCGCCGATTCGACCTCGTGATCAGCGACGGCGTCCTCGAGATCGAGCACCATCGAGCTGACGCCCTCGGACGCACGCTTGACCACGATGTCGGCCAACCCGGCTCGAGTGGCAGGAACGTAGAGAGTTGCACCCAGAGCAATCGCGAGCAGATCCCTCTCGTCGGAATCCGCGAACGACCGAGGCGCATGCAGGAACAGTTGCTCCCGCACGTCATCCTCGAGATGTTGAAAGTGCCGCATTTCTCTTCTCTCTGTAACCGCAATCAAGTCCATGAAACGACCCCCTGTGACAACGCGTCGAGCAACTCCGATCCCCCGATCGGCCCGACCATTCAGTTTTTGCCGGCTCGCGCCCGCATCTTCTCGACAACTTCGGTGATGAACGTCGATACCGAGTCCAGCTGTAATACATACGACCAGTAGTCCGGATGAGTTCCCGACAGTGACGCACTCGCTCGCTCGATCCTTGCTAGTTGAGCATCGAGTACGGAGCCCCACTCCGCCACCAACCCTTGGTTAACAGCGAACATCTGGGCGTCTTTCAGCCGGAAACGAACCTCACGTTCCTTTTGGCTCGGATCTGCCCGAACTGCACGCAGAGTAGCGAGACGGTCCGTCACGGCATCGGCGCACGCTTCGGCGTCGGCGAGGTGAACACGTGCTTCGGCCATCAAAGCCAGTGCATGTTCGGGGTTTCCCGCAGCCAGCGACTGCTTCGCTTCCTTGAGATCGATGTCGGCCTGATCGATATGCGCTCGACTGCGACTGCTGTTGTCGACGAGGTCAGCGGAACTCGCGGCGTTGAACTCGCGCAGCAGTGCGGAGTACGCCGGGTCAAGGCGGTCCACTCGAGTGCGCACTGCCGACAACCTGGTCGAGACCGAGGAGATCGTCATCTCGGCACGGTGCTGGGTCGACGGGGCTTCTGCCAATGCTTCCTCGAGCGCCGATACCGCTTCGCGGACACTCTCGGACCGCGTGCGGACTGCGTCGGCGCGACCGGATGAGCGCGCATTGTCGAGCGCTGCAACCGCGTCGTCGAGGTGTTCGGAGGCCGTCACCACCGACGGGTACTCGCGATAGCGCTGATCAGTGGCAGCAAGTTTTTCCCGGACGGCGTTTGCCAGGGTTCGGGCCTGTTGGCCGAGGACGGGAATGGCGGACATCGTGACCGTCGCCTGCTCGAGGTGCGCACGATGCCCGTTGTAGAAGGCGTCGACGCCCTTCGCCGCCTCGACGAGTTCGGCTACCGACTTTTCGAACGCCGCCCGAGCACCGTTCGGGTTCTGGTGGAGTACCTGATCGTTGCCATAGCGCTCGGAGGTGTCGAGGTAGTCCGACGCAGCCTGGAAGCACCGATCCCGAACGGGTTCCCACGCAGCGCGCAACCCTCGCTCGGGATACAGCTCGGCGGAAGCGTCGACTGCTGCCGACGCGATGGTCTGCCGCTTGTCCATGTCGAGGAACGCCGAAACCATGGCCGTCTGCGCCTCCCGCGCACGACTGACCGACTCCCCCACTCTTGCCCCCCGATTGAAGCGCTCCGACCATCTTCCCACCACGATTGAATCCTACGGGTCCAGCACTTCGCTTCTCGGTTCGTAATTCTGCTGTTACGGCGAACACACCGGAACTGCGGTTAGGGTGGTGGAGGTAAACACACTCCCAAGACGACTTCGCGTCGTAGTGGGCCTTGTCTCTCCTCTTGAAAGGACCCCTGAATGGGCGTCAGCTTGACCAAAGGCGGCAATGTCTCTCTCACGAAGGAGGCCCCGAACCTGACTGCAGTGGTCGTCGGCCTGGGCTGGGACGCGCGTTCCACCACCGGCGCTGCTTTCGACCTCGACGCCAGCGCAATCGGCGCAGGCTCGAACAAGAAGGTCCTCTCCGACCAGCACTTCATCTTCTTCAACAACCTCCGCTCGCCCGACGGCTCGATCGAGCACAAGGGTGACAACACGGACGGCGAAGGCGAAGGCGACGACGAGCAGATCGACGTGAACCTCGCTGCGGTTCCCGCCGAGATCGAAAGCGTTGTCTTCCCCGTCTCGATCTACGACGCAGAGGCTCGCTCGCAGTCCTTCGGTCAGGTCCGCAACGCGTACATCCGCGTCGTCGACAAGGCCAACGGCAACGAGCTCGCTCGCTACGACCTCTCCGAGGACGCTTCCACCGAAACCGCCATGGTCTTCGGTGAGCTGTACCGCAACGGTGCAGAGTGGAAGTTCCGCGCAATCGGCCAGGGTTACGCATCCGGCCTGTCCGGCATCGCGCGCGATTACGGCGTCAACGTCTGATCTTCGCTCTCGACGAGCTGACTCGGGGAAGGTTCCGCAGTAGTCTGTGGAACCCTCCCCGTTTTC
This sequence comes from Rhodococcus sp. P4_F3_2, assembly GCF_056401335.1. Lineage (NCBI taxonomy): Bacteria > Bacillati > Actinomycetota > Actinomycetes > Mycobacteriales > Nocardiaceae > Rhodococcus > Rhodococcus sp. P4_F3_2. The sequence goes on along the minus strand of NZ_JBFUJN010000017.1, from coordinate 74,308 downwards.
ACGTTCGGATGCGGTGAGAGACCGCTTGCAGTAACCACTCTGCATTGACCAACTAGAAAGGGCCACGCTCCGTGGTACTGCGAATATTCGGTTTATCCATCGCAATTTCGATCCTCGCGATGATCGTTGCGTTCATCTACGGCGGACCCGAGGCACTGTTCCTCGTCATCATCCTGTCGATTCTGGAAATCTCGCTTTCCTTCGACAACGCCGTCATCAACGCCACTGTTCTGCAAAGAATGAGTGAATTCTGGCAGAAGATCTTCCTCACCATCGGCGTCATCATCGCCGTCTTCGGTATGCGTCTGGTGTTCCCACTCGTGATCGTCTGGGCTGCATCCGGTCTCGGACCCGTTGCTGCACTCGATCTGGCATTGAACCCGCCTGCGGACGACGCCGCGTACTTCGCCAACGGCGAGCCGAGCTACGAAACCATCCTCACCGACGCTCACCCGCAGATCGCTGCCTTCGGCGGCATGTTCCTGCTGATGCTCTTCCTCGGTTTCATCTTCGAAGAGCGTGAGATCACCTGGCTGTCCTGGCTGGAGAAGCCCCTCGCTCGCATCGGCAAGCTCGATCAGCTCTCCGTCGTCGTAGCCGGCATCGTCCTGGTTCTCAGTGGTTCTTTCCTCGCTGCTGACGACAAGGTCTCCACCGTCATGATCTCGGGCGTTCTGGGCATGATCACCTACATCGCGGTCAACGGATTGGGTGAACTGTTCAACTTGCCGGAAGAAGGCGAAGAAGAGGAGACCACCAAGTCCGGTGGTCCCACCGAATTCGCGAAGGCAACCGGCAAGGCCGGCTTCTTCCTGTTCCTCTACCTCGAGGTCCTCGACGCGTCCTTCTCCTTCGACGGCGTCATCGGCGCATTCGCCATCACTGCAGACCCGATCATCATCGCCCTCGGCCTCGGCTTCGTCGGCGCGATGTTCGTCCGTTCCATCACGGTCTTCCTGGTCCGCAAGGGCACGCTCTCCGATTACGTCTACCTCGAACACGGTGCGCACTGGGCCATCGGCGCTCTGGCCGTCATCTTGATGGTGTCCATCGGCGTTCACATCAACGAGATCATCACCGGCCTGGTCGGTGTCTTCTTGATCGGCGCTGCTTTCATCAGCAGCCTCATTCGCAACAAGCGAATCGCGAACGCAGATCCGAAGTTAGACGAGAACACTCCGGCAACTGTCTGACGTTCTTTCTCGAAACGCCCGCGACCAATTGGTTGCGGGCGTTTTGTTTGTTATGCCTGAATTGAAACGCTCTGCATTCACAGCCGCGCGGCAATTGTTCAGCCGCGCGCCAAATTCAGCCTGCGGGTGAACAATTGCCCTGCGGGTGCGAAACCGCACAAATCTCGACCCACCCCGGCACAATCAAGAGGCGAAATCCGATTGTGCACAGTGATGAGGGGGAAAGTCGTGGAAGACCAGTTTCTGTCCAAAGGCCAGAACATCGAGCTCCCCGACGAACTCGATCAGATCGACATCGTGATCACCTGGGACAATACGGAATTCGGTGTCGATGCCTCGGCATTGCTTCTGGGTGCTGACGGAAAAGTCAGGTCCGACGCGGACTTCGTCTTCTACAACCAACAGGAATCTGCTGACGGCTCGGTTCGCTATCTCGGCCGCCGCGAAGCCGAATCCGGCCCGCACGAGCGCCTCCTCGTCCACCTCGCTGCTGTACCCGAACAGGTCGATGCGATCGCGTTGGTAGGCAGCGTCGACTCCGGCTCTTTCGGAGACCTCGGCAAACTTGCGCTCCAACTGGTCGATTCCGGCGGCTCTCCTATCGCCGAATACGTCACCGCGGACGCATCCACCGAAACCGCCTTCGTCTTCGGTCAGGTCTATCGGCGCAACGGGAAGTGGAAACTTCGCGCCATCGGCCAAGGTTGGGCTTCAGGACTCGCCGGGCTCGCCGAAGACTTCGGAGTCGACGTGAGCGAGGATGCCCCCGTCGAGGAGCCGTCGTCACCTGAGCTGGAGACACCCCAACCGATATCGGAATCCGATCCACCAGTCACCGAACCCACGACGCCACCAAAGCCCGCACGGCAGCGCGGGGTTCGTACAGCGAAGCCCGTGCCCAAGAAGGCTCCACTACCCGAATTCAAGCACGCCGAGTCCGAGACCTGGCAACCTGCACGACTCTTCTCGGTGATCGGCGTCGGAACCGGCGAGGAACAAGAACGACGCACGACGTCGGCATTGGTTTCCACGATGCAAGCGGTTCCATTGTTTGCGCGGGCGGTTTCGTCCCGCGTGGGCGCACCGGCCGGCTCGTTCGAGGGCTATGTCGAAGTTCCCTACGTCAAAGGTGAATCTCGGGTGATCCCGGATGCGGTGTGGCGCATCGCCCGCGGAAGCCGGCTCTGGACCGGCGTGCTCGAAGCAAAGACTGGAGCAGGCACCCATACCCGAGAGCAGCTCGAAAACTATCTCGACGTCGCCAAGAAGAACAAGTACGACGTCGTGATCAGCCTGTCCAACGACTTGCCTGCCGGCGCCGGCGAATTACCCGTCGAGGTAGACAAGCGCAAGCTCACCAAAGTTGCGCTGCGGCATCTGTCTTGGGCAGAAGTCATCCACGAGGCCCGGATGGTGCTCTCGCACGGCGGAATCGACAATCCTCTGCAAGGTTGGATTCTCAGCGAATTTCTCCGGTACATCGAACATCCCAAGTCAGGGGCCGAGGAGTTCGTCGACATGGGTCGTCACTGGGTATCGATACGCGATTCCGTCAGCGCCGGGACTCTACGTCCTGGAGATCCGAAGGCAGCGGCCGTCGCTCAGTCGTGGATCGCGCTCGCACGAAATCTTGCGCTGCGGTTCACAGCTGATCTCGGTGTCGTCGTCAAACATGTGTTGCCCCGCCGGGTAGTCAACGACGCGGAAGCGCGTACCGCGCTGACGGTCAACGAATTGGCGAACGACGGCACCTTCAGCGCCACCCTCCGGATCCCCGACGCAGCCGGAGAGTTACGGGTTACCGCTGATTTGAGAACCAACAAAGTGAGCTGCAGTACAACGGTTTCCGCTCCTGACGAAGGTACCGCAGGAAAACGGGTTACTTGGGCTTTGCGTCAATTGAAAAATGCACCCGAGGACTTGTTGGTCGAAGCGTTGTTCACCGGTCCTGCCGCGTCGACATGCGAGATTCTTACATCGGCCCGAGCAACACCGCGTCTACTGACGGACGGGCAAGGCGGTCAACTCACTTCATTCGTGCTGACACAGTCCTTCCCCCTCGGCAGCAAGCGTGCGGGCACTGCTGCAAGTTTCATCAGCAGCGTCACAAGTTCAGCCGAGGTGTTCTATTCCGAAGTCGTTCAACCACTCCGGGAATGGGTCCCCGCCGCACCTAAAGCGTCCGATCTCCCTCGTGAAGAACAAGTCGACAACGAAGACTGAAATTGAACGAGATAGTCATAGAGCGCGCAGCGGACGAGGACGCCGCGGAAATCCTTGTTCTACAACGCTGTTGCTGGGTCTCGGAAGCAATCTCGAACAACAGCATGGACATACCCCCGCTCCACGAGGACCTACCCACGGTCCGAGCCTGGGTTCAGGAGTCGACTGTCTGGACCGCACGACGCGGCGGACGGCTCGTCGGGGCCGTCCGCGGCACAGCCGACGGAACCGCATGGCAGATAGGGCGCCTCATGGTGGCACCGGACTTGGCGGGCAACGGCCTCGGCCGACGCCTCTTGCAGCACGTGGAACAGAACGCTCCGGAGCACACCACAAGTTTCGAGCTGTTCACCGGAAGCAAGAGCGTGCGGAACATTCGCCTGTACACCCGAGCGGGCTACTCCCAATTGCCGCCGGACCCCAGCCACATCCCCGGAGTCGTCTACCTGTCCAAGCCGAACGCCATCAACTCCGACCGAACGGCGATACTGACTTCTGTGGTGAACATTCGCGTCGCAGCGCAGACAGACTTGCCGTTCTTACGTGAGCACGACTCACACATCTCAGCCGAGGAACTCGCGTCAGTGGTCCAACGCGGCCGGATACTCGTCGCCGAGGACAGCGGGAAACCAATCGGATGGCTCCGCTGGGGCTTGTTCTGGGACGAGATTCCGTTCATGAACATGCTGACCGTCCTGTCTTCGAACCGCGGCCAAGGCATCGGGCGCGCTTTGGTCACAGATTGGGAAAAACGCATGAGCCGCGCGGGACACTCGCAGGTCCTCACCTCCACACTCGCCGACGAATCAGCCCAGAACTTCTATCGCGCAATGGGATACACCGACGCGGGAGTTCTGTTACTCCCAGGCGAGCCCTCCGAAATCTTCCTACGCCGAGACCTCGAGCCTGCGCCCGATCTGACCGATCCCCACATTACCCGCGAGTAATATATGGTGGTCGTCACACCGCGATCTCAGGGTGGGGCGTGGCACACCAATGTGGAGGACGAGTATGTCGTCAAGGGTCTTATCTCGCACAGTTGTCGGAGTACTCGCGGTTGCACTGACAGGCGTCGGTGCACCGGCAGCACTCGCGCAGCCGGCTCTTGCCCAGTCCCCTGATGACAGTTTCTACAGCTACGAGGGCGCGGCGCCTCTCTCGTCGTACGCTCCAGGCGCGGTCCTCGAGACTCGCACCGTGCCGTACACCATTCTCAACATCCCGACCCCGATACAGGCAGTGCAGGTTCTCTACCGATCAACCGACGCCCTCGGTCAGCCGTCGGCCAACGTCACCTCGATCCTGCGCCCGGCCAACGCTCAACCGGACAAAGTTGTTTCGTACCAATCCTTTTACGATTCACTGAACCCCGACGACAGTCCGTCGCGGGCTATCGCGGGTAACACCCCGATCGGAGATTGGACGCCGAGTGGGCGCAATTTCAACGTCGGCGGAACCTTCACGTCCATCGAGGCAGCCTTGTTCGGGCCGCTCTTCGCCCTCGGCTACACGATCGTCGTCCCGGACACCGAAGGCCCGGATGCAAACTTCGCTGCCGGACCCGAATACGGGATGATGACGCTCGACGCTCTGCGTGCGGCCAAAGATGTCCCGGAAACCGGAATCACCGACGACGCAGAGATCGCGCTGATGGGGTACTCCGGCGGAGCGATCGCCACCAACTGGGCTTCGATCCTCGCTCCCGCGTACGCACCGGAGATCAACGACAACTTGATCGGTGCCGCGCAGGGCGGCGTGCTGGTCAATCCGGCTAACAACCTTCGCTACGCGAGCGGAAGCATCGGGTGGGGCGGCGTCGTCGGCATGGCAATCGTCGGCGTTGCGCGTTCGTACGACATCGATTTCGGAAAGTATCTCAGTGACCGTGGACGCGACGTCATGGCTCGACTCGAAGACGCGTCCATCGGCAACGTGCTGGCACAGTACCCCGGTCTGACCTGGCAGGAACTGGTCAAGCCCGAGTACGCCGATCCCAATACGGTTCCCGAGTACGTCGATGTCGTGAACAAGATCAACATGGGCACCGCAGCCACACCGACGATTCCGATGTTCATCGCCCAGGCAGCCAACGGCACCATCGAGGGCACCCAACCCGGTGGCCCCGGCGTCGGAGCGGGCGACGGCGTCATGATCACGGGCGACGTCCGTACCCTCGCACGCAAGTATTGCGACGCCGGCCTGCCGATTCAGTACGACCAGTACGACACCATCAGCCACTTCCTCGGCGCCATGCTCTGGCTCCCCGGTGCGCTCACCTGGATCGACGACCGATTCACCGGCAAGCCTGCTCCGTCGAACTGCGCGAATATCGCACCGGGGAACTCTCTTGCGCCGCAGGAACATGCACGCTAGCTGACCGAGACCTCGAATCTACTTCGACGGCTCCACCTCCCAGCGAACGTGAGTCACCAACGGTTCCAGGCTAAGCCGGCTGACGGCGGATTCCAGGAGTCCGTCGTCACGCTCTGCTGCGGCCAATTCCGCGACCACTCGTACGCGGTCGCTGTCCGGGATGTCGAAGGACTGCACTGACCGGAGCTGGAACTCCGGCCTCGAAATGGACTGCACGGTAAGCCCTCTGATGTGAGCTTCGGCGTCACCGTGGCAGGTCACCTCGAAGGTGTAGTCAGCCGGCGGTTCCTCGCGTCCGGTGCGGGCAGGCTGGTGATCCATCATCCGGCCCAACGGCCTCAACAACGTATTCGCCAACATGATCGCACCGGCACCGAACACCGCCACCCAGTACATTCCGCCGCCCGCCAGCGCGCCGACGGCGGCCGTGGCCCACAAGGTTGCGGCGGTGTTCAGGCCGGTGACGGAGGCTCCCTGCTTCATGATCACCCCGGCACCGAGGAAGCCGATCCCCGAGACGATCTGCGCTGCGACGCGCGTCGGATCAGCGTCCGGCCCCTGAAACCCGTACGCGCCCATGATGACGAAGAGCGTCGCACCCAAGCTCACCAACGCGTTGGTTCGCAAACCCGCCATCCTTGCGCGCCATTGCCTTTCGATCCCGACGGCAGCGCCGAGGACGAGTCCGAGCGCTATCCGCACAAGGATGACGTGGATTTCCACGGTGAACTCCTAGAGCCAGGTCGCGAATCGACGGATGAACATTCCCTTGGCCACCTGCGTGACGACGCAGTAAGCCGCGAGAGTGAGGACCAACCACGGGAAGTAGTTCCACGGCAGTGAAACCAACCCGAGGGAATGGCCCCAGGACGTGAACGGGAACACCAGCGCGAAGACGCAGGCGGCGCCCGTGCTGAGCAGTACCGGAAGCGAAGCACGCGACTGGATGAACGGGATCTTGCGGGTGCGGATCATGTGAACGATCAGCGTCTGCGAGATCAACGACTCGATGAACCAACCCGATTGGAACAGCGCTGCATGCTCGGGAGAGTTGGCAGCGAACACGAACCACATCAGCGCGAAGGTCGAGATGTCGAAGATCGAACTGATCGGGCCGATGAACACCATGAACCGGCGAAGGCTCTTGGTCTCCCACTTGCGGGGCTTCGCGAGGAAGTCGTCGTCGACACGGTCCCACGGGATCGTGAGCATCGAGAGATCGTAGATCAGGTTCTGCAACAACAGAACTACGGGAATCATGGGGATGAACGGCAGCAAGGCGCTGGCGACGAGCACGGAGAAGACGTTCCCGAAGTTCGACGACGCAGTCATCTTGATGTACTTCTGGATGTTTCCGAAGGTACGACGCCCTTCGATGACTCCTTGTTCGAGTACGCCGAGGTCCTTCTCCAGCAAGATGATGTCCGCGGATTCGCGGGCGATGTCCGCCGCTGTGTCGACGGAGATGCCGACGTCCGCCGCCCGAAGTGCGGGTGCGTCGTTGACACCGTCACCAAGGAAACCAACCGTGTGGCCGACCCGGCGCAGCGATTCGACAATGCGTGCCTTCTGCATCGGATCCGTCTTCGCGAAGACGGTTGTCCGCTGCACCAACTCGTCGAGGGCGTCGTCGTTCAACGCTTCGATCTCGGCGCCGGAGACCACGGTCCCGACATCGATACCGACTTTGCCGCAGACGGTTTCGGCGACCAGTTCGTTGTCACCCGTCACTACCTTGACCGCGACTCCGTGGCTCGCGAGGGCTTCGATCGCCCCGGCCGCAGATTCCTTCGGCGGGTCGAGGAAGGCCAGCAGTCCGACCAGGGTCATGCCCTCTTCGTCGGCCGTCGAGTACTCGCGGCGCTGCTCTTCGACGACTGTCTTGGTTGCCACCGCAAGCACTCGCTTGCCCTGACCGTTCAGTTCCGCGACCAGACGGTCGACTCGGGCCAGCCATCCCGGCGTCAATTGGTGGGTCACCCCGTCCAGTTCCACCGATTCACAGACCGAAAGGAGCTCTTCCACTGCACCTTTGGTGACGATCAGATCGGCGTCGCCGTGGTCGACCACCACGGAGAGTCGACGGCGCTTGAAGTCGAAGGGAATCTCGTCCACCAACCCGTGCCGACGCGAGATCTCCTCGACCACTTCGGGACCGGCGGCCTCGATCACCGCGTCGTCGAGAAGACTGCGCAATCCGGTCTGATTCACGGAATTGACTGCCGCGAGACGCAATACGTCCTCGGACTTACGTCCGGCAGTATCGAGATGCTCACCGAGAACGATGCGGTCCTCGGTGAGAGTTCCGGTCTTGTCCGTGCACAGAACGTCCATGGCACCGAAGTTCTGAATCGCGTTGATCTGCTTGACGATCACCTTCTTGCGCGACATGTGGAGCGCACCCTTGGCCAGGTTCGCAGTCACGATGAGCGGCAACATTTCGGGGGTCAACCCCACCGCGGTGGCGACGCCGAAGAGTAGTGCTTGGCTCCAGTCCTTGGTCAGTCCGTTGATGATGAACACCGCGGGAACCATGATCAGCATGAACTTGATCAGCAGGTAGCTGACACTGCGCACCCCGACGTCGAAGCTGGTTTCGGGTCGCTTGGACGCCAATTGTGCTGTCATGGCGCCGAAGTAAGTCCGCTTGCCGGTGTGCACCGCGACGGCGGTGCCGCTGCCCGACACGACGGAAGTACCCATGAATCCGATGTTCTCGGCCTCGAGCAGCCGATCGACGTCGATCCCCGTCGACGGTTCCGCCGACTTCTCGGCCGGCATCGACTCACCGCTGAGCATTGACTGATTGACCTGTAGATCTTTGGCCCGGATGATGCGGACATCGGCCGGGATCATGTCGCCTGCGGCAAGCTGGACTACATCACCTGGCAGTAGCTGCTCGATCGGAATCTCAGCCGTGACCACGGTGTTGTTGATCTTGCGAGTGGCCGCGACAGTTGTCGTGACCATGGCCTTGAGTGCCTCGGCAGCCCGAGTCGAACGGTATTCCTGCCAGAACCTCAGGGACACACTGACAAAGATCATCAGCCCGAGGGTGATGATGCCCTCGTAGGAGGGACCGTCTTCCGGGTCTGCCCACACCACGTCGGTCCCGACCATGATCAGGGCGAGGAACACCAGAATCAAGATGAACGGATTCTTGAAAGCTTGCGCGAACTGCACGATCGCCGGTGCCGGGCGGTCGTGGCGGACATCGTTGCGCCCGTATCGCCGACGAAGATCGTCGATCTGATCGTCACGAAGGCCGTTGGCCGTCGTGGTCAGATCTGCGAGAACGGTGCGCGTGTCCGAGGCCGAGTAGTCGACCAATTCCTGTGCGCTTTCTTTTGCCAGGACCGTTGAAGGTGTTTGTTGTGCACTGTTTCTCGTGGGCCGTGGCCGCAATGCGAGAACGGAAAATGACATGACGAATCTCCTCGACTGCCAGCGTGCACGGGACAGTGCCAGTGCATGAGGGCAGCAGAATGCGCTGAACGACAACGGAAGTCGTCAGCGGACGCGACAAAGCCGCGCAGATGAAACCGAGGGTGCGAAGGTCAGAGACTGACGAGCAAAATGCCGGGGTGAGCACCGTCGGTAAGAACAGAAGGATGGGTCGAATATCGACTCGGCGGGTCGTCCACGATGGCCACCTCCTGAAAGTTCGGGGCGTCCGTTGACGCCACACAAAGTACATGCGCACAGCACACGCCAGGAGAACCGAATATCGACGTACTCTCGCCTTCGCCGGAAGAAACCGGCATCAAGCTGCGAAAACACCTCCACGTCCGAGTTTTGGCACTGCACGACGTGTCCCGATCAAGACCGGGAAGCCACTTTGGATCACCCCTTAAGCCGGGGAGATCTGTCCTAACCTTGGGCGTCTCTCGACGTCGTGAGATCAGTGGCCTGTGTTCGTGCAGAAGCCTCACCTAACGAGGTACTGCACCCAGAGGGTAGTTCTCAAATCTGTTGCCTGTCAACCGAGCAACTCAGACGGCGGGCAATCCTGCCCGTGCGACGGCGCCGGCGAAGAGTGCCGTCACGGCGGCACCCATCACGCTCTGATCAACTTCTTCCGGATCCACCGAGTGCTCGAGAACGAGCCCGGATATCAAGGCCATCAACGAGATTGCAGTGGTCCGCACATCGAAGGAATCGTCCACTCCCCATTCGCGGGCACGTTCACCGATCAACTCCACGAGTTGACTGCGCAAGTGGCGACGCTCACGTAAGTACGCCTGAGCGATCTGCGGATCACGTCCGGCGAGCACTCCGAATTCGAGGACGAGCAGTGACCACCCCGGGTCGTCGACCATCCACGTTGCAATGGCCTCGCCACCTTTGCCCGCCGCGTCGGCCGGGTTCATCCCGGCGATCTCGGCAAGCACACGGCCGGCCAGTTCGAGAGACCGTTGCGCGAACAGTTCGGCGAACAGATCCTGTTTCGACTCGAAGTTGGAGTAGACAGCCCCCTTGGTGAAGCCCGCTCGGCGAGCAACTTCAGTGAGACGTGCAGCACTGAATCCGCGCTCCGCAAACTCTTCCGCCGCAGCGTCGAGCAGTCTTTGCCGCACCACGTCACGTCCGGGGCGGGTTACCGGCGTCCAGTCCGGTTGACGAGATTCAGTCACGATACCTAGAGTATTCAATACCTCGGGTATTGACAAGCTCTTTACTTTCGACAAGATCAGGACTCTTTCGTGACCACTACGCATCCGGCACACGCCGCACCAGACAACAGCTCCACCCACGACGAACACCACCACGACAATCTGCTGGTGAAATACGGCGCGCCCAAGGTGATGGCCGCGCTGTTCGTCGGCGTGCTCCTGCTGCAGATGGGCTTCATCCTCAGCTACGTCGCCGCCTTCCATCAGCCGACTCCGCGAGACATCGAAATCGCGGTCATCGCCGATCAGGGCACACCGGACGGCATGGATCAGCAGATCGCCGACAAACTCAACGCCATCGACGGCAGCCCGCTCGACGCTCAGGTGGTCGACAGCACGGCGACCGCTCGCCGCATGATCAACGACCGCGAGATCCAGGGCGCGTTTGTCATCAACCCGGCCGGACCGGACACCCTGATCACCGCGAGCGCGGGAGGCAGCTCCATCGCGACATCACTCGAAGCGGTGTTCACGAAGGTCGAGGCGACGCAGGACCGACAGTTCGTCGTCCGCGACGAGATCCCCGTCGGAGCACACGACAACCGCGGACTCTCCGGCTTCTACCTCTCGGTCGGCTGGGTCGTCGGCGGCTATCTCCTTGCGGCAGCCATCGGACTGTTCATCGGTGCGCCGAAGACCCTCCGCCAGGCAAGCGCACACACGGGCGTGATCGCGATCTACTCGATCATCTCGGGAGCCCTCGGCGCACTCATCACCTCACACGTGCTCGGAACTTTCGCGGGCCACTGGTTCCCACTCTGGATCCTGGGAACAGCCGTGGTGTTCGGCACCGCCATGTTCACACTCGGATTGCGCGCTGCCATCGGCGTTCTGGCAGTCCCGTTGGCTATCGCCGTCTTCGTGATTCTCGGCAATCCCAGTGCGGGAGGCGCATTCGGCTCCAACGTGATTCCCTCGTTCTATGCCGCCATCGGCCGATGGATCACACCCGGCGCCGGCACCGAAGGCGTGCGGAGCATCGTCTACTTCAACAACGTCGGCGTCGGCCAGCCTGCTCTGACGCTTTTCCTGTACGCACTGATCGGTGCGGTCATGCTGTTCGGCTTCACGATCCGTCGCAACCGAAAGTCCACCGACACGACGCCGACTCCAGCTGTGGCGAACGCCGACTAGTCCTAGTCTGAACTCATGACGAGCCTCCTCCACCCCAACGCCTCGCACGTCGCCGAAACACTGATCTCACGGGGTCACCACGGCGTCATCGTCACACAGCCCGAAGCCACGCACACCGCGGCCGAGGCAGCGGCGGCCGTCGGGGTGGAGGTAGGCGCGATCACCAAGTCGCTCGTGTTCCTTCTCGACGACGACCCGGTCCTACTGCTGGTCTCCGGCGCACATCAGGTCAATCTGAAAGCCACCGGCGAACGCCTCGAAGGCAAGCTCACGCGGGCGCCGCTGGAAATGGCGAAGTCGGCAACGGGCCAGCCGATCGGTGGGGTCGCTCCGCTCGGGCATCCCACCAACCTGCCCACCTACATCGATACTGCCCTCGAGCAGTACCCCGAATTGTGGGCTGCTGCCGGGCACCCGAACACGGTCTTTCGCACGACGTACTCCGAACTCCTTCGAATCACGGCCGGCCTCGCCGTCGACATGGACTGACGCACTTCAGCCAACCCGGTCCGAACCCACTCAGACGTGCGTCCACCTATAGTTGGACGCACCATGTGCACTGCAACCAGGACCCCGGCCGGTAACCACTGGCGTCGACGACACGTAGATCTGTGCCGCACCGACGCATGTCTGTGTATGCCGAGCGCAGTCACCTCGACCACACCGCACACCTCGAGTTCCAGCCGGAGAGTTCCCGTTGTCTGACAAGCCGAATGCCGTTTCCAGCCACACCACCCCCGACGTCCCCGAAGTAGCAGCGACGCCCGAGTTGTCCACCGGCATCTGCGCCGGTGACTACCGTGCAGCGCTTCGCCGCCACCCCGCAGGTGTCACCGTCGTGACCCTCGATTCGGGTACCGGCCCGGTGGGTTTCACCGCCACCTCGTTCTCGTCCGTCTCCCTCGAGCCGCCGCTCGTCTCGTTCAACATCGCGGAGACGTCGTCGAGCATCAATGCGCTCAAGGCAGCCGAGTCCTTGGTGATCCACCTTCTCGGCGAACATCAGCAACATCTGGCCCAGCGCTTTGCGCGTAGCGCCGATCAGCGTTTTGCAGACGAGTCACTGTGGGCAGTGCTCGACACCGGGGAGCCGGTTCTGCACGGCACCCCCAGCTGGATGCGCGTCAAGGTCGACCCTTTATTAACCGCCCGCGGTTAATAAAGGCGCACAGCAAGTTAGAGCGCTACGTACTTGGTATCGAGATACTCGTCGATACCCTCGGTTCCGCCTTCACGGCCGAAGCCCGATTCCTTCACGCCACCGAACGGCGCCGCAGCATCGGAGATCGCGCCGCGATTGACGCCGACCATGCCGGTGTCCAGCTTGGCCGAGACGCGCATCGCCCGGTCGATGTCGCGGGTGTAGAAGTACGCCACGAGGCCGTACTCGGTGTTGTTCGCAGCCGCGATCGCTTCGTCTTCGGTGTCGAAACCGACCACTGCCGCAACGGGTCCGAAGATCTCTTCCTTCAGCAGGCGCGCATCGGCGGGCACCTGATCCAGAACGGTTGGGGTGAAGAAGAAGCCGGCTCCTTCGGGCGCCGATCCACCGGTGCGAACGCGAGCGCCCTTGGACACGGCGTCGTCGACGAGTCCGGTGACGGTTGCGAGCTGCTTGGTGTTGATCAGCGGGCCGATGTTGGTGCCCTCGGCGTCACCGGCGCCCACCTTCAAGGCCGCAACCTTGGCGGTGAACTTGTCGGTGAACTCCTCGCGCACCGAGTTGGCGACGTAGATGCGGTTGGCCGCGGTGCAGGCCTCGCCGCCGTTACGCATCTTCGCGAGCATTGCGCCGTCGACAGCTGCGTCGATGTCGGCGTCGTCGAAGACGATGAACGGCGCATTGCCACCGAGTTCCATCGACGTGCGGAGCAGCTTGTCAGCAGCACCCCGCACCAACAGCTTTCCGACGCCCGTGGAGCCGGTGAAGGTGACCTTGCGCAGACGCGCATCTTCCATCAGCGGTCCACTGATGGAGGCCGCGTCGGACGTCGGGAGGATCGAGAGCACACCGTCGGGCAGACCGGCATCGGCGAACACCTGACCGAGGAGCTGCATGGTCAGCGGCGTGTCCTCGGCGGGCTTGACGATGATGGTGCAACCGGCAGCCAGCGCCGGTCCGATCTTGCGTGTGCCCATGGCGAGCGGGAAGTTCCACGGGGTGATCGCAAGGACCGGTCCGACGGCTTCCTTGGTGACCAGGATGCGACCGTTGCCGGCCGGAGCCTGCGTGAAACGTCCGCCGATGCGTACTGCTTCCTCGCTGAACCAGCGCAGGAATTCGCCGCCGTAGTTGACCTCACCGCGGCTCTCTGCCAACGACTTACCCATTTCCAGGGTCATCATCAGCGCGAAGTCCTCGGCGCGGGCGTGCAGCAATTCGAAGGCGGTGCGCAGGATCTCGCCGCGTACACGTGCCGGCGTGGCCGCCCAGTCTTCCTGCGCCGCAGCGGCGAGGTCGAGCGCACGGATACCGTCGGCAGCGGCGGCGTCGGCTACCTGGGCGAGTTCCTCACCCGTTGCCGGGTTGTAGACCGCAAAGGTCTTCTCGGCCGGGACGAGCTTGCCGCCGAGCCAGAGACCCTTGGGTACCGAGTCGAGAAGATCCGAGACGTTGGACATGTCAGTTCCCCTGTGCTGCAGTGCGAATAGCGGTCTCGAGGACGGTCAACGCGTCGTCGAGCAGCTCTTCGGAGATGACCAGCGGCGGGAGCAGACGGATGACGTTGCCGTAGGTACCGCAGGTGAGGATCACGACGCCGGCAGCGAGGCATTCGGCGGCGATCTTCTTGGTGATATCGGCGTCCGGCTCCTGCCCACCGGGCTTGACCAGCTCGATGGCGAGCATGGCGCCGCGACCGCGAACGTCACCGATGACGTCGAGTTCCTTTGCCAGTGCGTTCATTCGGCCGACGACGGTCGACTCGATGGTGCGTGCGCGGCCACAGAGGTCGAGCTCGCGCATCTGGTCGATGGACGCCAATGCAGCGGCGCAGGCGACTGGGTTACCGCCGTAGGTGCCACCGAGGCCGCCGGGGTGGACGGCGTCGATGAGCTCGGCGCGGCCCGTGACAGCGGCGAGCGGCATGCCGCCTGCGATGCCCTTGGCGAGAGTGACCAGGTCGGGGACGATGCCCTCGTGATCGCTGGCGAACCAGGCGCCGGTACGAGCGAAGCCTGCCTGAACCTCGTCGGCGATGAAGACGACGCCGTTCTCCTTGGCCCACGCGACGAGCGTCGGGAGGAATCCTTCTGCGGGAACGATGAATCCGCCCTCGCCCTGAATGGGCTCGATGAGGATGGCGGCCGTGTTGGCAGCACCGACCTGCTTCTCGATCATCGTGATGGCGCGCTGTGCGGCCTGCTCACCCGTGATCTTGGAGCCGTCGACGTTGAGGCCCTCGCGGTACGGGTAGGACATCGGGACGCGGTAGACCTCGGGGGCGAACGGACCGAAGCCGCTCTTGTACGGCATGGACTTCGATGTCAGTGCCATCGTGAGGTTGGTGCGGCCGTGGTACGCGTGGTCGAAGACGACGACTGCGTCGCGACCGGTTGCGTGACGGGCGATCTTGACGGCGTTCTCGACGGCTTCTGCGCCGGAGTTGAACAGCACGGAACGCTTCTCGTGGTCACCGGGGGTGAGCTCGGCGAGACGCTCGGCGACCTCGACGTAGCCCTCGTACGGAGCGACCATGAAACAGGTGTGGGTGAAGTGCGCGACCTGATCCTGAACTGCGGACACGACGGCCGGGTTGGAAGCACCGACGCTGGTCACCGCGATACCGGCACCGAGGTCGATCAGCGAGTTGCCGTCGACGTCGACGATGACTCCGCCGTCTGCGTCGGCGACGTAGACCGGGAGGGTGGATGCGACGCCGGCGCCGACGACCTTCTTACGGCGTTCGGCGAGCGCAGCCGAGCGCGGGCCCGGGAACTCCGTGACGATGCGACGCTCCTGCGGAAGCCGGTATTCGATTGCACTCATGTGACCACCCTCTCGGTTGTGTATTGCATTCGAGTATGCGACGCGCGAAGCATCGCAAGCACTGCCGAAATGGATACCCGAAGCTCCAGGGCTACTCCATATCGGCAACGACAGCTAGCCTTGATCAGGTGACGGTTCCGATCTCGTGGCTCTTGCGCCAGAAACACCTCTCGCTGGCTCTGCTCACCGACCGAGCAGCCGCCACCCACCCCGTCACGTTTGCGCAGGCCACAGAGCTGACGGACCCCACCCCGTGGCTTTCCGGCGGCGAATTGGTGCTCACCACCGGGCTGGCACTGGTGGGCGCGGACGCCACCGACTACAGCGAGTACATCGACCGTCTGGCCGCCGCAGAAGTATCGGCTCTGGGTTTCGGGACCGGCCTTTCCCACGAGAGTGTGCCCGCAGACCTGATTGCCGCCGCCCGCAGTCGCGGGCTCCCCCTGCTGGAAGTGCCGTTCACGACCCCGTTCGCGGCGGTCACGCGCGCGGTGATGACCCGTCTGAGCCAGCAGGAATACGAATCGGTACTCCGCGCGGCAGAAGTACAGACACGCATCACCCGCGTTGCGCTGCGCGGAGGCGTGTCTGCCATCGTGCGTGAACTGGCCACGGCCACAAAAACTTCGGTGGCGTTTGTCGGAGATCGGATCACCGCGGTGCATCCGGCAAACCAGAAGTCGTTGATCACCGAGGTTCGCGCGGTCGCGGCGACCACCCGCGATCCCAACGCTCCGGCGTCGATCTCGCAGAGCACACCCGAACGGACGCTGACACTGTCCCCCGTCGGCGTCACCGACAGCTGGCACGGCTACCTCGCAATGGCGGGCGCCGGGCCCCTGAGCAATATCGACAGAGTGTTGCTCGGGCATGCGGTCTCGCTGCTCACTCTCGAACTCGAGAAACCGGTTCGACTACGGGCCGAGCGAACTCGACTCAACGCCATGGCTTTCGGGCTCTTACTCGACGGCCGAATCCCCGAGGACGGTGTGCCGTCGTACTTGGACGAAGCGAGCGACACGCACGGCAATGTCCGTGTCGTCCACGTTCGCGGATCCGGACTCGGCCCTGTTCTTCGCGAACTCGACAACGCTCTCGCGCGAGCAGGCCGGCCGTTGTTCGCGCAATCCGAGGACGGTTCGCTGACCGTCCTCCTTCGCGGAACCGACACAATCGACACTGCCAAAACACTACTGGCGCAGCTCTCCCCCACCGAGGCGAAGACGGTGCGTGCCGGAATCAGCACCCCTCACCGTCTTCTGGACGCACCGCGCGCTCTCGTCCAGGCCCGCGCCGCGGCCAATCTCACGACGGCCACTGCCCGCATTCTCGAGTTCGACGCTCTGAGTGGTTCGACGATTCTGGCATCCGAGCCTGCCCGTGAGGCACTGATCGCAATGGCTGCGGACACCATCCCGGTGCTGACCGAACACGACCAGGCACACGGGACCGCACTGGTCGCGTCTTTGCGCGCCTATCTCGAGGCGAACGGCCAATGGGAATCGGCCGCAGCCGAACTCGGTGTTCATCGGCACACCCTCCGAGGTCGCATCGCACGCATCGAGGAACTGCTGCAATGCGACCTCGGACAGGCCAGGGTCAGAGCCGAACTGCTGCTATCGCTACTCGCCTGGGAGGGTCGCTGAACGCTCCGCGGCGTGTACCGAAGCGAAACTGGACGCACCGCGAACGAGTAGTTCGAGTTCGGTGTCGACCGTGCAGAGACGGGCGGTGTCCAGCGCTCCACTGCGGCTCACGCTCGACATCAAGGCCGTGAACCGGCGCACCGCTTGCGGATTGGCGGCGGTCCACAACTCGACGACCTCCGGAATACCTTCACCGAGCGCTCCGGACACGAGGTCCGCGAAACGCGCCGTCAACCTGGCGTGGACGGCAGCGCTGCCCATGACCTCCCAATGCGAGGCACCGACGGCAACGTCGACGCCCCCGAGAACGTCGCCCAGATCGAGGGTGTCGGAGAGTTCCCGGTAGATCGCAGCCGCGGCCTGAACCGTCGTATTCTCCTGCAACGCAATGTCAGCCAGGGCGAGCGCCCCGAAAGACGCCTCGATGCGGTCGCTGGCCGACAGCCCTTCGGTGAGAGCCCGCACCGGCGCGGCCCATCGATCGATGTCGGCTCGCGGGTTCACGGTGAACCGGCCGGCTGCTCCCGGACGACGCAACACCCAGCTCATCTCGGATTCCAACAACTGCTGCAAGCGATCGAGAGCCTGCAACTGCTCGGTGGCGCGCAGCTCAGAGTTCAAGATCTCGCGCCGAAGTTCCTCGGTGCCGAGCACTTCGCTGACCACTGCGTAGGCCAGAGCCGCTTCCGGACTGTGGACTCCGAGGTGTTCCTCCAGCCGGAACAGCACGCCGGGGCCGACGCGGTTGACCAGTTCGTCGACCACCGAGGTGATGATGATGTCGCGGCCCAACCGATGTGCGCGGATCGCGTCCGGTGCTGCCTCGACGACGGAGAGCGGGAAGTACTGCGGGAGACGATCGGCGAAGATCTGATTGTCCGGGACGGTCGACGCCCCCAATTCCGCCGTCAGCACGTTCTTCGACTGCGCCACCAGCACAGCAAGTTCCGGACGGAGTAGGCCCTGCCCGGCTCGCGCCCTGACCGCCAGCGCCTTGGCGTCCGGCAATGATTCTTCGAGGCGCTTCATCGCGCCCGCCGAGACCAGGTTCTCGATCAACCGTTCGTGCTGATCGAGTAGGGCGGGAGCGCGGTGCTCGGCCAGGCTGATCGCGAGGGTCTGATCTTCACTGGCCTCGAGTACCGATGCGGCTACCTCGTCCTGGGCCGCCGCGAGTAGTTCATTGCGCGAGGTCGCGTCCAACTCTGCGAGTGCGATCTTGATGTTGACCTCACGGTCCGAGGTAGCCACGCCTGCCGCGTTGTCGATGAAGTCGGCGTTGATTCGTCCTCCGCCAGCGGCATATTCGATGCGGGCACGCTGGGTGAAACCCAGGTTGCCGCCCTCACCCACCACGGTTGCACGCAACTCGTCAGCGCTGACGCGAACTGCGTCGTTGGACGGATCGGCCGCGTCGACGTTGCTTTCGGTCGACGCCTTCACGTAGGTACCGACGCCGCCATTCCACAACAGGTCCACCGGAGCGCACAGGATCGCTCGGATCAGTTCCTGCGGAGTCAGCCTCTCCTCGGCGATACCGAGGACCTGACGCGCCTCGAGCGGAAGGCGGATCGACTTAGCGCTACGCGGCCAGACGCCACCACCAGGCGACATCACGGTGCGGTCGAAGTCGTCCCAGGACGAGCGCGGCACGGTGAAGAGGCGAGCGCGTTCGGCAAACGTCGTCTCGGTGTCGGGGTTCGGGTCGATGAAGATGTGGCGGTGATCGAATGCCGCGACCAAACGGATCTTGTGCGAGAGCAACATTCCGTTACCGAACACATCGCCGGACATGTCACCGATGCCCGCGACGGTGAACGGATCGGTGTCGACGTCGAGGTCGCGCTCGGCGAAGTGGCGTCGAACCGCTACCCAGGCGCCGCGAGCGGTGATGCCCATCGCCTTGTGGTCGTAGCCGGCCGAACCGCCGGAAGCAAAAGCGTCGCCGAGCCAGAAACCACGCTCGACGGCGATGCCGTTCGCGACGTCGGAGAACCGTGCGGTCCCCTTGTCCGCCGCCACGACGAGGTAGGAGTCTTCACCGTCGTACTCGATTACTTCTGCCGGGTGCACCGCTGCGCCGTCGACGATGTTGTCCACCACGTCCAGCAAGCCGCGGATGAAGGTGCTGTACGACTCCTGCACCTGCGCCGGGGTCGGTGACGACGTGCCCCGAACCACGAACGCACCCTTGGCTCCCGAGGGAACGATCGGCGAATTCTTCACGCTCTGGGTCTTCATCAGACTCAGAGCCTCGGTGCGGAAGTCCTCGTATCGATCCGACCAACGCAGGCCACCACGGGCGACGGAGGAGCTACGCAGATGCACGCCTTCGACATTGGGTGCGCTGACGTAGATCTCGCGGAAAGGAACTGTCTTCTGCGGGGTGGAGAGCAACTGCGAGTCGATCTTGAACGACGCGTACGGCAGCGGTTCGCCGGCCTCACCGCGCAGGTACCAGTTGGTGCGCAGAGTCGCCTGCAAGAATGAACGCACACCGCGCAAGACGCGATCCTCGTCGAGAGTGTCTGCACCGTCGACTGATTCGTCGATGGCCGCCGCCGCGGTGGCCACGGCCGTCTCACGCGAACCTGCTACTGCGGGATCGAAACGCGCGGTGAAGAGTTCGATTGCCTGCCGTACGAAGAGCGGCTTCGCTGCCAACACTCCGACGATGTAGCTCTCGGACAACCCGATACGAGCCTGAGCGAGGAAACGGCACGCAGCGCGCAGCAACTCTGCGTCGCGCCACGTGATGTCTGCTCGTCCGATCAGACTGGAGAATGCGTCCATACGGGTCTGTCCGGCGATGACGGCTTCGAAGGCGTCCGCCATCTTCTCGAGCGCACTGCCGTCGAAGGTGCTCGGCTCGAAGGTGAAGTAGTGTGCCGAACCCAGAACGGTCGGAAGCGGGCGGTGCGTCGAAACTCGGAGTCCGAGGGACTCGAAGTTCTCGCACAGATCGGAGAGGGAGGGTTCTCCGGACGGCCACAGCACCACACAGGTCAGATCGTCACTGTTCAGGGCATCGCTGTTCAAGTCGTCGCTGTTCAAGTCGTCGCTGTTCAAGTCGTCGCTGTTCAAGTCGTCGCCCTGACGGAAGACGAGTCGCTGGCCCGCTGCTGCCAATTCGGCGACCAGTTCGAGCGCCGGGTCACCGGATCGATCACCGCCCGCGGGTCTCGATTCTGCAGCTGCGGTCTTGGTCGCCGATGATGTGCTCGCCATTGAACACCCTCCTGGAAATTATTGGATCCGAACACTTTCCAGTGTTGCGTGGATCACCGGAAAGAGGTCGTGCCCGATAGGAGTACCAACCCCCATCGGGCACGACATTTCGGCAGTTGCGGTGAGCTCAGTCGCCCAACCTGATCGGAGCGAGCTCCTCGAACACGTCGCCGGGTCCGGGATTCTCGGTAGGCGCAGCGCCGCCGAGATGGTTGACGACGCCCCATACCGCGTTGATCGCGGTCTGGATCGCGCCCTCGGCCCAGCCGGCAGTCCACGACACGTCGTCACCGGCGAGGAAGATTCCCCGATGACGCGGTTCGAGATCATTCTGCACGAAGTGAGAGAACAGGCGCTCCTGGTACCGGTAGTGCCCCGGAAGGTTCGCCTTGAACGCACCCATGAAGTCGCGCTCGGTTTCCCACGACAGCGTCACCGGGCTCGAGATGATGTGGCTGCGGAAGTCC
Source organism: Rhodococcus sp. P4_F3_2 (assembly GCF_056401335.1). Classification (NCBI taxonomy): domain Bacteria; kingdom Bacillati; phylum Actinomycetota; class Actinomycetes; order Mycobacteriales; family Nocardiaceae; genus Rhodococcus; species Rhodococcus sp. P4_F3_2. Next base: position 53,383 of record NZ_JBFUJN010000017.1, on the reverse strand, counting down.
ACGCCTGGGTAGATCTCTTCGAGCGACCGCAGCATGATGTTCATGCGCTCGGTGGCGTCGAGCGCCAGCAGCTTCAGCGAATCGTCCGACCAGGTGTACGACAAGCAGATCAGGCCTGGCTTGCCCTCGCCCTGATCGAGCAGGTAGGTGCCGCGACTCATACGGTCGGTCAGTGTCATCGACACCGAATCACGGCCGGTCACGGGATCCTTGTCCTTCCAGAACGGGCGGTCGACGAGAACGAACACCTTGGTCGAACCCATGTAGTGAGTTCGCTCGATCGCAGTCCAGTGGTCGATCGGGAACAGATCGTCGTCACACCTGATGTTATTCAGCAGCATCCAACTCTGCACTGTCACAACGGCACTCGCATACGTGCGAATGAAACCTCCGGAGTCCGTCACCGTGATGTTGCCTGGCTCGGTACGCCGGAGTTCGGTGACGCGGGGACGCGTCTCGCCGTCGTTGAGCGAAGCGACCGTCGTACCGGCAGGCCAATGCGCCATGTGCGCCGGGGCGCGGTTCCACAACCGCATCGGCAGCTGCTGCGATCCACCCACGATGCCGCGGTGGTCGTCGTCGGCGGCCGTGATGACCACACGAAGGATTTCGAGGATCGAGTTGGGGTAGTCGGTATCCCAACCACCCGTACCGAATCCGACCTGCCCGAACACTTCCCGCATGTGGAAGGACTTGAAGTGCTTCGACGCGGCGAGGAATCCGTAGAACGTCTGGTCGTCGTAGCGCACCACGAGGTCGTTCCAGATCCGCTTGATCTCTGCGGTGTCGCGGTCACGAATGGCCTGCTGCAACGGAATCAGATCGGCATGCTCTTCGAGAGTGCGCTGCCAGGCCTGCGCCACCTCGGTGTAAATCGGCGGCAGATCCTCGAGAGTGTGCGCGTAGTGGCTCTCACCCTTGAGATCGATGACGGTGCTCGGCGTGACCTCGGCAAGGGGATTCGGGAACTCCTCGGTCTGCAGACCCAGTTCGTTCAGATAGTGGAACAACGTCGTCGACGACGGTGGGAAACGCATTGCGCCCATCTCGGCGACAACCCCGGGGTGCCCGTCGAACTCGACCGACCGCATCCGGCCACCGATCTGATCAGCTTCGTAGACAATCGGTTTGAGACCGACCTTGAGCAACTCGTAGGCCGCGATCATGCCGGAGAGTCCACCACCGATCACGGCAACTTCTGTACCCAGTGCCAGATCGGGCACCGAGCCGAGTCCCGCCGGACTGGAAACGTAGTCGTCGTACGGGAACGGAAAATCCGGTCCGAACATCGTGAGGGGCGGCTGCTTGCCGGGTTCCGAGGAACTGTCCGGAGCTACTGGGATGGTCATCTACGGTTCTCCTTGGAGACAGTCGTGACAGAAAGGTCTGGATACAGATCGAGGCGTCGATCGTCGAGATGCGTGTTGAGGGTGCGCGATTGCGAGACGGTGGCGGCGGCGATATCCGCGAAGAGCAATTCCTGGCCGCCCCCGGCCCGCGCCAACTCGGCACCGTCGGGTGCGATGGCGCACGAGAGACCGCAGTAGGTCAGCTCGGTTTCGGCGCCGCAGCGATTGACGTAGGTGACAAACATCTGACTCTCGTATGCGCGGGCCGGAACCACTTGCTGCGCAATGTGTTCGTACGGAGTCATCAACCCCGTCGGCACGATGAGCCATTCGGTACCGGCGTCGGCATGGGCCCGAACCGCTTCGGGAAATTCCACGTCGTAGCAGATCAACAATCCGCAGCGGATGCCCTCGAAATCGAACCCGACCACCAGGGTCTCACCTGGCCGGAAATGTTCGCGGTCGAGCGTGCCGAACAGGTGTGTCTTGCGGTAGTGCGCAAGCGAAGTGCCATCGCGGTCCACCACCTGCACGCTGTTGTAGACGTCTCCCCCGTCGAGTTCGGGGTAGCCGTAGACGACGGCGATGCCTGCACTGCGAGCAATCTCGGCGACGGAATCGAAGATCGGGCCGTCGGCCGGTTCCGCGCGCAGCGACACCAGTTCGCCGATGTCGTAGCCGGTTGCGGACATCTCCGGCGTCAGCAGGATCTTCGCACCGGATGCCGCAGCCTCGCGGGCAGCGGTGTCGATTGCAGCGAGGTTGAACTCCACCGACGCAAAGGTGTCCGGGGTGGTGAGCGGACCTTGGAACAGGCCAACTCGAACTGAATCGACATGCATGGTGCGCTCCTTCAGGAGTTCCGTGACGCCAATTTTCGACGGTGTGTGTGACGGGGACAACTACCAGCGTGACGGGTGCCGCCAATCATGTCAACTCTTGTTTCCTAAGAATCAACATTCACGGATTCGTGTCTCACGAAGGCGACGCGCGTGGCCCTTCCGGCAATGCCGGATTCAAGACCCACAGAACCTTCGCCAGAACCGAGCCTTCGGCCTGAAAACTATGGTTGTGCGTCGGCGTGAATGTGAAGGAATCGCCCGCCGCAAGCACGACGTCTTCGGCATCGACGGCCTCACCGTTCGGATCCGTCCGACCGCCCTCGAACGAGACCCGCAAGCCGCCCTCCAGCACGTGCACGAAGTTCACGTCGATCGGCAGACTGTAGAACTCCTGACCACTTCCGCCGCCTGGTTCCAGCTCGCCGAGCAGCACCTGAATTCGACGCTCGTTGGTAGGCGTGAGCAGGTACTCCGTCATCTTTTCGCCACCGAAGCTGATTTGCGGCATGGCGTCGGCGCGGACTACTTCACCGGCGGACGCATTCTCGAACAGGGATCCGACGGGGATCTCGAGCACCGCGCACACCTTGATCAGGGTCGCCACCGACGCGTTGACGTGATCGCGCTCGAGTTTCGAGAGATACCCCTTCGTCACACCACAGGCCTCGGCCAGGTCGTCGAGGGTCAACCGCTTCGATTGACGTGCCGCCTTGAGCCTCGCCCCGATGCGCGGTCCGACCGGCTCGACCGCTTCCTTCGCCTTGGCCACTGAACCCACTCCTTCACGACCGCCGTGTCCCTTTCAGGAAACAGGGGTTGACAACCGAGCCTCTTGAAGAAACCATACTTGCTCAGAGAGCTACATCACTGAAGGGCGCCCGGTGTGCGCCGAATCGAGAGCAGGGACCTCTGCACATGGCTACCAACAACCCCGGATCGTTCATCGGACCCGTCGACGCCACGCGCGTCCCCCGCTACGCCGAGCCAACCACTTTTGCGCGTCTGCCGCGCCTCGATGAGGTCTCGCGCGCCGACGTGACAATCCTCGGCATCCCCTTCGATTCGGGTGTCAGCTACCGACCCGGCGCTCGGTTCGGTCCGGGGCACATCCGCGCTGCGTCGAAGCTGCTGCGTCCGTACAACCCCGCGCTGAAGGTCTCGCCCTTCGCCAACCAGCAGGTAGCCGATTTCGGCGACATCGGCGTCAACCCCTTCGACATTCAGGAAGCACTCACGACGGTTCAGTCCGCCGTCACCGACCTGCGCGCCGACGGTTCCTCCGTGCTCACGCTCGGCGGCGACCACACCATCGCACTTCCGATCCTGCGCTCACTGGCCCGCGATCACGGCCCGATCGCCGTCCTGCACTTCGACGCTCACCTCGACACCTGGGACACCTACTTCGGTCAGCCTTTCACCCACGGCACCCCCTTCCGCCGCGCCAGCGAAGAAGGCCTGATCGACATGGAGCGTTCGCAGCACATCGGTATCCGTGGACCGCTCTACAGCGAGAAAGACCTCGAAGACGACCGCGTCCTCGGCTTCCAGGTGATCCGCAGTGACGACTACGAGGTCGACGGCGTCGCCAGCATCGTCGAGCGCATGCGTAAGCGCCTCGACGGTGGCCCGGTGTACGTCTCCGTCGACATCGACGTGCTCGATCCCGCACACGCTCCGGGTACCGGAACACCCGAAGCGGGCGGCATGACCTCTCGCGAATTGTTGAACACACTGCGCGGGTTGGTGGGACTCAACGTGGTCGGCGCCGACATCGTCGAGGTAGCGCCGGCGTACGACCACGCCGAGATCACCGGTATCGCAGCGGCTCACGTCGCTTACGAGTTGCTGTCGGTGCTCGCACTCAATCGCTGAAGCAGCACAACGGTATCCGTGGTGTGATGCATCTCGGGGTTCGCGGGAAGATCACGTTCCCGCGACTCCGAGACCAACACCTTCCAACCATCGGTGAACAGCGACTCCACGTATTCGGGTGTATGCAGCATTGCCCGATGATGTTCGGTGGGCGACTCGTGGGGCGAGTGGCCCACGATCAGCAAATGCCCGCCCGGCGCGACCAGATCTCCGAGAGCACGGAACAATTCCCCGCGCGCGGGTTCGAGCATGTGGAAGAACTGCGCGGACACCAGATCGAACGATCGACCCTGCGGATCCCACTTCGTCAGGTCGGCTTCCAGCCATTCGATGTCGACGCCCTCGCCCTCGACGTGAGCCTGGGCGCGACTGAGCGCTACCGACGATATGTCGGTGCCGGTGACCTTCCACCCGCGACGTGCCAACCACAAAGCGTCGGCGCCTTCGCCGCAACCGACGTCGAGTGCAGTGCCCGGTTCGAGGTCGGAGGCTTCGGCAATCAACTGTGGGTTGGGATTTCCGCTCCAGCGCGCGGGACGTTCCTCGTACAGCGAGTTCCAGAACTGTGCGTCCGCCTTGGCGTACGGATTCTCGGCGGTTTCAGAGTTTTCGTGGTGATTGTGGTGTTCGTGGCTCATGCACCCAGGATGAACGACCTTCCACAACTCACGCAACCATCTTTGCCGAAACAGCAACTTCTCCATTTCGACGCTCTGCTAACGTCACGCTTCGTGGCAGGTGGATTTCCCGTGTTTCGTCTCTACTGCAACTCAGAGGGCTCACACGTTTTGTGTTGTGCGCATTTCCCCGAGTTCAGCGGTTCGAACGCGGACGAAGAGTTCACCACTCAGCAGAGTTTCGACCGCGCAGTCGAGAAGATGCTGCGCGAGGCGTCCTTCGAACCGACAACCCTGACGTTGGTGGGCGAGCAACAGGGATATCCAGTCGGAGACCACCTGTTCGATGCGACGGTTCCGCGAACCGGCAGAGTCTCCTTTGCCTTTCAAGAAGCCGGACCGCCGTGGATCGTTCTCGGCCTCGATGTTTCTTCTGAAAAATTCTGGTCCGAGATCGACGAAGACGAAGATCTCCTCGCCCTCGGCCCGATCTCTCCGTTGACGTCGGTCCCTGCCGTTGTACTCACTGCAACCGGGTGGCCACGGCAAAATGACCTCGACTCACCGTGACCTGAACTGGTTCATCACCCCGGTTCTCGTGAGATCGAACAAAAATCGGCATGATTTTCGTGAAGATCGACCGAGATGCCCGTCACGTCCTACGCCAAGATTTAGCGGTCACACTCGACCGCGCCCTCTCGAATTTCGCTCGGGCCCTGGCTCCTTCACGGAGGCACAATGAAACACCGCTCTTATCCGGCACTTGCAACGGCCGCGGGGCTCGCACTCGTGTTGTCGGCTTGCAGCTCGGGAGGCACGTCCTCGGGCTCCGACGGCGGTGAACCTCTGACAGACGGAACCTTCCGTTATGCGTTGCAAGCCGATCCGGGTGCACTCAACCCGATCATGTCCGGCTCCGCGGCAACCGCTGACATCTCGAGGCTGGCCTACGACTCCCTGGTCTACCAGGATCCGGACACCAGTGAATTCAAACCGTGGTTGGCAGAGAAATGGGAAGAGACGCCGACCTCCGCATCCTTCACCATCCGCGAGGGAGTGACCTGTACCGACGGGTCGACGCTGAACGCGCAGACCGTCGCGAACAACATCAACTTCGTGGCCGATCCGGCCAACGGTTCACAACAACGCGGCACTACGGTCCCCGTAGGCGCTTCGGCCACTGCCGATCCCGCGACCCGCACCATCACGGTCACCACTCCGGCGCCGAGCCCCTTCCTCCTCCTCACGGTCAGTCGCCTCCCGATCATGTGCGACGCCGGACTCGCGGACCCGACCGCCTCGAACAAGAAGTCTCTCGGTTCCGGGATGTTCGAAGTCACCGAAGTCGCCGCCAACGACCACTACACGTTCGAGCGTCGTGACGGCTACAACTGGGGCCCCGACGACACCACCTCCGACACACCAGGTGTCCCCAAGACCGTCATCGCTGTCATGGCACCCAATGTCAGCACCGCCGCAAACCAGCTTCTCTCCGGCGAACTTAACGCATCTCCGATCGCCGGTCCGGACAAGGACCGGATCGAAGCCGCCAATTTCGCCTCGATCAATCGCCCGATGCCGTCCGGTCAGATGTACTTCAACCAGATCGCGAACAATCCCACCAGCGATCCCGCCGTTCGCAAAGCACTCATCCAGGGAGTCAATCTCGACGATCTGGCAGAAGTTATCACTGCCGGCCAGGGCACCCGCGCAACAAGTCTCGTCGGTGTAGAGCCCCGCGCCTGCGTGTACGACTCCGTCACCGGCAACATTCCGGACTACGACGTCAGCGCAGCGAAGGCAACCTTGGACGCGGCCGGCTGGACCGCCGGGTCGGACGGAAAACGAAGCAAAGACGGAAACCCGTTGACACTCCGCCTCTTCTACGCAGGAGGCGAAGAGGCTCGCAGCGCAGCAGCCGAACTCGCTCAATCTGCATGGTCGGATCTCGGCGCAAACGTCGAGGTAACGGGAGCCGACCAGACCAAAGTTGTCGACGTCATGCTCAGCGGTAAAGACAACAATCAGTGGGACATCGCATGGATCCAGATCAACAATTCGATTCCCAGCGGGTTCACCCCGTTCTTCACCGGACCTGCTCCGGCAGCCGGTAAGAATTTCTCTTCGATCAACAACCCCGCCTACGAAGCAGCGGTGGCCAAGGCTTCCGGGTTGACCGGCGACGCAGCGTGCGCAGAGTGGGCAGACGCCGAGTCGCAGATCACCAAGACGGTGTCCGCGGTGCCGTTCGCGAATACGAACATGAGCTTCTACTTCAACAAGGCCGGGCTCGCATTCGGTAAGTCCTTCATCGGGTCTGCACTGCGTCTCTACCAGTAGTCCGATCGATCGATACCCTGTGGCAACGAGATATGTCAGATCAGTGCGATCTGACGTATCTCGTTGCCACACCTATCGTCTCGTTGTCCAGCTCGACGTAGGTCAGCTGAGGAATCGTGGACGCAAGTTCCGTGAAAGCCCATTTCGCAACGTTCTCGAATGACGGACGGAAATCGAAAATCTCCGGCCAGACACCGCTCGCCAATCGCTCGGCGCACCGATCGACAGACTCGTCGAGAGCGTCCGTGTCGACAAACCATCCACGTTCTCCGAGTTGGTCGTCCTCGAACGAGAACCCGACTCGCATCGTCACGCGAAATCCCTCGACGGGCATCAGCGGCGGCAAATTCTTTGCGTCCCGCACGGGTGCCGGAAACCCTTGCCTCACAGCGAATGTACGACGGATCTCGATGCTGAACATGACGACCACGGTATCAATGTTCGTCGAGCACAGTTCTACGAGCGAACGAGCCTCGCAATCGCGTCGGTCGCTTCCTTCACCTTTGCCTCCGCCTCGGGACCACCGTCAACGGCAGCTTTGACGACGCAGTGGCTGATGTGGTCCTCGAGCAGCCCCATGGCCACCGCGTGGAGAGCCTTGGTCATCGCCGAAACCTGCGTGAGAATGTCGATGCAGTACTTGTCCTCGTCGACCATGCGCTGCAGGCCGCGGGCTTGACCCTCGATGCGACGCAGGCGCCCTAGGTAGTCGTCCTTGGCGGTGATGTAGCCGTGGGAATCACCCGTGCAGCACACATCGCCGGTCGTATCATTGCCCGGGGCACTGCTTGGAGCGTTGCCCACTTCTGTCGCTTCCGACATTCGATGTCCTCCTGTTCGTCAACGCGTGACTTCGCAACAATTCTCGTTACCGGGGCGATGTGCGGATACTCTTCGAATTCCGTTGTCTTGCAGAGCAATCACTGCGCACATCGCCACGCATTTCGCTACTGCACGAACAGATGGGTGCATGGTGATCGCCCATGCCCGTTTTCCCGTTGCTGCGAAACTCATTCGGTCTCAGTGCCCGTGGTGCGAGTGGCTCGAGTGTTCGGCCCCAGGCGTGGTCGCATTGTCGGCAGTCAGAGTGAATTCCGCCGTACGCACCACTTCGCCATGTTTGAAGTCCAGGAACAACCGGTAGTCCTCAGCGCTCGGCATGTTGGCGTAGAAGGTGATTGCCGGTCCAGCCGGCGTGACACCGTCACCCGGATGACCATCCGGATGCACATGGAGATAGGCGAGGTCGGAGGCACGCAACGCGACCAGATGCCCGTACGCGGCAAGGTAGGGCTGCAAGTCTGTGACCGGGATTCCGTCACGACTGACCGAGAGCGTGAGCTTCGATGTCTGGCCGGCATGGGCCGCGCCTTCGAGAGAGACGGTATAGCCGTCGACCGTCGTGACGGCAGCAGCGGCGGGCAACGGCCGAGGATCATAGGACCCGGCGACGCGTGCATCCGCACTCAGCGTCATTCCGTCACCCCCGTCCGGGGTGAAGTCAGCGAAGACTCGGTAGTCTCCCGCGTGATCGAAATCGACTGACACACGCCAGTTTCCGTTCTCGTCCAATTCGGGATGCACGTGCTGGAATCCGGTCAGGTCCAGACCGACCACGATCAGATGCAACTGCTTGTCGTGGGTGTCGGTGTACCTGGTCAACGGAGTTCCAACCGAATCCAGGATCCGGAACTGCAAGGGGACATGGCTGCCGACGGCCGCCTCCGACGTTGCCAATTCCAGTGCGTAGCCGTTGCCGCTGAACATCTTGCCCTCCAAAGTTTGGGTCGGCAGCACTTCCGTTGCCGTCTGCGTCGGGTTCGACACTCCTTGAATTCGAACCTGTTGCAATTTGTACCATACCCCCCTAGGGTATGCAACGAACTACTCGAACACCATGAATTCACTCGAAGGAGATCCGATGCGCATCTACGCAGAGCGCCGGCCGAATGAGTTCCAAGAACAGCATTTCCCCGCGCACCTCAACGAAGCGCTGCGCCGATGTCGCCCAGGCTCGCTTTCGACACCCCCTGACCACACGAGCATCACCTATACCCCGTAGAGGTAAGGAACTCAGAATGTCCACACAACCGAAATCCACCCGTAAGTGGTGGGCGTTGGCGTTGATCGCCGCCGCTCAGTTCATGGTCATCATGGACACCTCGATCATCGGTGTCGCTCTCCCCCAGATGCAGAGCGATCTCGGCTTTTCCCAGGAAGGCCTGACCTGGGTCTTCAATGCGTACGTCATCGCATTCGGCGGGCTACTCCTCCTCGGCGGCCGCCTGTCCGACCTGTTCGGCGCCCGCAGAGTGTTCTCCGCTGGTTGGCTGATCCTGCTGATCGGTTCCGTTGTCGCCGGTGCCGCCGGTAACGTTGCCGTCGAACTTGCGGGCCGCGCCGTTCAGGGTGCCGGTGCCGCACTCATCGCACCATCGGCGCTCACCTTGCTGATGATGCTGTTCGGCAGCACGCAGAAAGAGATGACCAAGGCGCTGTCCATCTACGGCGCTGCCGCCCCGGCAGGCGGTACGGCCGGAGTGTTCCTCGGCGGCGTCATCACCGAATACACCAGCTGGCCTTGGGTGTTTTACCTCAACATTCCCATCGCCGTCATCGCGCTGATCGCTACTCCCCTCCTGATGCCGAACGCACCGGCACGTACCGGGTCGATCGACTTCCTCGGCGCACTCGCTGTCACCGCAGGTCTTGCTGTCGGAGTCTTCGGCATCGTCAGAGCACCTGATGTCGGATGGGGATCCGGGCAGACGTGGCTGGCGCTCGCCGTTTCGGCCGCTCTGTTGGGTGCATTCGTGTTGATCCAGTCCAAGCGTCGGGAACCTCTGGTGCGTCTGGGAATCTTCAAGGCGCCCAACCTCGGTGCCGCGAACATCGCTCAGCTCGTCCTCGGCGCTGCCTGGATACCGATGTGGTTCTTCCTGAACCTGTACCTGCAGCAAGTGCTCGGATACAGCGCCTTCCCGGCCGGTGCGGCGCTGCTGCCGATGACGATCTTCGTCATGCTCGGCATGGTCGTCGTGGCACCACGGGCCATGGCACGCTTCGGTGCAAAAGCGATGATCGTGACCGGATYGCTGGTACTGGGAATCGGTTTGGGTTGGATGTCGTTGATCCGGCCCACCGGCAACTTCTGGGTCGACGTACTGCCGGCGTCGCTCGTGGCTGCGGCAGGTATGACGCTGGCGTTCATTCCCTCACTCGGTACGGCGATTTCGGCTGCACGCCCGGAAGAGGGCGGATTGGCTTCCGGCATCGTCAACGTCAGCTACCAGGTCGGCTCGGCTGTCGGCCTCGCGGTGATGACCGCGATCGCAGCAGTGTTCGGCGCTGATCAACTCGGTGACCTGACGGAGTTGACGAACGGTTTCTCCGCCGTGTTCCTGGGGGGTTCGGCCGGCTGTCACCAGCCGAACCCACCACCGGCGGAACCACTTAGGACTCGTTATGTCGCGCCTTGCATCTCTCACACCCGCCACCGCTGTCGGTGCATCTAAAGACCTTCTCGCCGAACTCGTCAACCGTCATGGACAGGTCGGTGACATGGTCGCGGCGATGGCTCATTCGCCCGCCGTACTGGGTGGCTATCTGCAACTCAGCCGGGCAATGAAGCGAGCGAAACTGAGCCGCAAGATCACCGAGCGAATCTCGATCGCCGTGCAGGTCCAGCAAGGTTGCGCTGTTTGCCTCGAAGCCCACGTTGCCGCCGCGCACGCCAACGGCGTCGAGGCGGACGAGATCGAGCGTGCCCGCGCGGGCACGTCCGCCGATCCCGCAATCGCGGCAATGATCGACCTCGGACTTCGCGTCTATCGGGAGCCTGCCTCGATTTCAGACGAACACATCGCGGGCCTTCGAGCGCACGGCTACGGTGATCGCGAGATCGCTGACGTCGTCGGAATCGTCGCCCTCAATGTCCTGACCGGAGCTTTCAATCTTGTCGCGGGAGTGAAACCAGATGAACCGGACCGCTAGGACCGCACCGGAACGGAACAGCATGCGTCTGTTCTTGATTCGCGACTATCGCCTGCTCTTCAGCGCCCAGATCATCGCGCTGTTCGGCACCGGATTGGCGACGGTTGCGCTGGGTCTACTCGCCTACGAACTCGCTGGGCCGAGCGCCGGAGCTGTGCTGGCCACCGCGCTGACGATCAAGATGTCCCTGTACGTCGTGATCGCTCCACTCGCGGCGGCGTACGTCGACCGGTTGCCGAGACGGGGTTTCCTCGTTGCCCTCGACGCCCTTCGTGCAGCGGTCGTGATCGCATTGCCCTTCGTCAGCGAGATCTGGCACATCTACGTGCTGGTAGGCGTTCTCCAAGCTGCGTCGGCAGCGTTCACTCCCACGTTCCAAGCGGTCATCCCTGACATCGTGACCGACGAGGCCGATTTCACCCGCGCACTGTCTGCATCGCAGGTCGCTTACACTATGGAAAGCCTGCTCAGCCCTGTTCTTGCCGCAGTCGCACTGTCCTTCATGACATTCAACCTGTTGTTCGTCGCCACCTCCGTGGGCTTTGCGGTCTCGGCACTGCTCGTGCTGGCCACCCGAATCCCCAACGCTCGCCGGAGTACTCACCGCAAGGCGTGGGATCGGATCGCGTCGGGGGTGCGAATCTTCGTGACCACACCGCGACTGCGCGGCATCATGGCACTCAATCTCGTGGTGGCAGCAGCCGGTTCGATCGTCGTGGTCAACACCGTCAACTACGTCCGCGACGAGCTCGGTGGAACCCAATCCGACGTGGCGTGGATGCTTGCCGCGTCAGGCACCGGCACGTTGGTGACCGCGCTGCTTCTTCCACGCGTTCTCGACAGAACCGCTGAACGCACTGTGATGACAGCAGGTTCCGTTGTCCTGGTCGTCAGTGCCAGCGCGGCAGCAGCCCTCGCCGTGGCCGGTGTATTCACGTGGATGCTCACTGCCGCAGTGTGGGCACTCGTCGGCGCCGGGATGGCCATGATCGTCACGCCGACCGGAAAAGTACTTCGGCGCTCCGTCGAGCCCGCAGGTATACCGGAGGTATTCGCAGCCCAGTTCTCCCTGTCACACCTCGCCTGGCTTGTCACCTATCCGATCGCCGGATGGGTTGGTTCGAGCGCGGGATTTGCGGTCACCTGGAGCATCCTTGCAGCGCTTGCCGCAGTGGGAGCCGTTGCAGGATTTGCACTTTGGCCTCGGGAGACAGTTGCTGAATTGCCCGTACAAGCGACGTACGAAACCACGCGAGGCGAATGCACCTTGGCGGCCACCCAGTGCGCATGCGCTCGCACCGTCTGATGTCGACGGTCTGCCCGAACCCCGATTGGGCCTCAACGAAAGTGGTGGTGCAGCCATCGCCTGCACCACCACTTTTCACTCAGCTCACGTCAGCGTACTTCCGCGGATTTGCGTCGAATCGAGGACCACAACCCTTGCAGCAAAACCAGTACCGATTACCTTCGTAGTCACGGAACAGGCCTTCCGCTTCGGCACGCGCCTTTTCGATCACACTGCCGGGCATGACCCGACATTCGACGAGTTCACTACTGCCAGAGTTGAGTAGGTCTTTCCCACCGGTCGGCATCGCCGTACCGACAGTGCCTACAGCGCCATTGGCGTCGGCCTTCGGGGTATTTCCACAGCCACAACTACTCATTGGGATTCCTGTTCTTTTGCTGGACGGATGTGGCCCGGAAAGCGAGCCCGACACAACCACCAATATACCCCCTATAGGTATATTGAAGATAACTTGAAGGTCTGCGCGTACAGCATCTCGACACATAAACCATTGCAGGAGAACGAATAATGCGTCCCCAGTCTCGGATCACCTACAGCATCATGACACAAGAAGCATTATACCTACTGGGGGTATAGGGTAGGTCTGGCATCGGCCATCCATGTCCGCGAGGTCGTCGACGAAGAGGCGCAATGAAGAACTGGAAAGCAATCGGCAGCAGCCGATTCGCCGTAGTTGGAGCTTTGCTGTTGGTCGGCGCGCTCTGGGGAAGCTCGTTCCCCCTCGTTGCGGTGGCAGCACCAACACTCGGCGCCGTCGGCACGACGCACGGCCGCTTCATTGTTGCAGCGTTGGTTCTCGCACTGATAACGGCTTCCAGCAGATCGACCTGGCGCGCGGTCGGTCACCGGTTTCCTGCATTCCTACTGCTGGCAGCCCTCAACGTCGCTGGGCCCCTGACGCTTGTCGCAACTGCGATCGTCGGCCTCAACTCGTCGACGGCGTCGATCCTGAATGCCACGACGCCGATGTTCACCGTATTCGTCGCCGCTTTCTGGCTTCGACAAAAGATCACCTGGCGAAAACTCTCGGGGGTCGCGATCGGCATCGTCGGCGTCTCGGTGCTCGTCGGTGGAATTCCTTCAGCGATCGACAGTCACGCAATGCTGGCCATTGGCGCATCTTTGACCGCGGCGCTGCTGTACGCAGTCGGAGGTGTCTACGCACGAAAGTCGTTCCAGGACACTCCGCCGATGACACTGGCCCTCGGACAACAACTTGCCGCGGTTGCCCTATTGGTTCCCGTGTCCGCCGTCGCTCCCCCACCGGGGCCCATAACCGTCGGTCCACTCATCGCCGTGGCAGCCCTGGGGCTGGGGGCTACCGCCGGTGGCTACCTGGTCTACTTCTGGATAATTCGTCAGGCGGGTCCAGTCGCGGCATCGGCCGTCACTCTTCTCGTTCCGATTTCGGCATCAGCCATCGGAGTGCTGTGGTTGAACGAGCCTGTTACCTTCGCGCTCGTTGGCGGTCTTGTCATCATTCTTGCCGGAGTGGGCTTGCTCCTGGATCTTCCGCCGACGCGAGATCCATTGCGCAGGGTTGCCCCGGGGCGGGCGGCTAGCGCGGACAAACGGCCGGTCAGCGGCTGATCGGAGCCGTCCAAAGTCCGACCAGCGCGTCGACGAGGTCGGTCGTGAAGTCCTCCCATGACGTGACCGCTTCCGGCCCCTCTTCGGCAAGCGTGCGCTCACGCTCGGCGAACATGTGCACGATCGCATTGCGTCCGATGTCCGCGCGGGCGCGTCGAACACTCATCGGCATGTCGGCCAGACAGTCAGAGAGTCCCCGAAGCGTCTCCTGCAGGGTGGGCGAGGCCAATACCTCGTCGTAGACGATTTTCCGCAGGACCGGGTCGGTGAGAATCTGTGCACTGAACCGCGCGTACCAAGTCGGGCCACCCATTTCGGCGTAGTGATCGGTCGACGCCCGAACCAGACACGAAATCCAGTCACGAACGTTTGTGGACCCTTCGATCTCACGCAGCAGTTCGCCACGCTTCTTCTCGACCTGCTGGGAATGCTTGTTCACGATCGCGCGGACCAGATCGGTCTTGGTCCCGAAGTGGTATCCGACGGCTGCATTGTTGCCCTGACCTGCCGCTTCACTCACCTGGCGGTTCGAAACCGCGAAGACTCCGTGCTCGGCGAACAGCTGCTCGGCGACGGCGAGAATGCGGTCTCGGGTTGCAGCAGAGCGCGCGGAATTTGCGGCGCCGCCGACGTCGGCCGACGCGTCCTCAGTCCTCGTAGTCATGGACACCATCATCCTCGACCATCCGAAGCTGCTCGGCACCGGAGATATTCGTCACGATCGGAGGCGCACCCTTCCGTTAAGTCAGTCACTTGATTTAACTTTAGTTCAATCAACTGACTTAAACCATTATTCGTTCTTCCTCCGATGGAGTTACCGCAATGTCGTCAACCACTTCTCCACCACCGACAACGCCGCCACAGACAACGAAGTCGCCAGCCACCACCGCAGTGGTGGCTGTTCTGGCGTTTTCCGGCATCGTCGTCTCGCTCATGCAGACGCTGGTCATCCCGATCATCCCGCATCTGCCCGAGTACCTGAACGCGCCGGCGTCCGATACCGCGTGGGCTGTGACCGCCACGTTGCTCGCCGCCGCCGTCGCCGTCCCGACCATGGGCCGCTTGGGCGACATGTTCGGCAAACGCCGTCTGCTCCTGATCAGCATGGCGCTGTTGGTAACCGGTTCCGTGGTCGGAGCCCTCAGTTCAAGCGTTATCCCCCTCGTTGCCGGCCGAATCCTGCAAGGCCTTGCTGCCGGTGTCATTCCGCTGGGTATCAGTGTGATGCGCGACGTGCTTCCACCCAAGAAGCTCGCCGGCGCTGTTGCGATGATGAGCGCTTCGCTGGGAGTCGGTGGCGCTCTGGGGCTTCCGATCGCGGCTTTGATCGCCGAGTACGCCGACTGGCACGTCCTGTTCTGGGCGTCAGCCGTGCTCGGCGCGCTTGCGGCCGTTCTTGTTGTCGTCCTGGTCCCCGAATCGGCGGTTCGCACAGGAGGCACGTTCGATTTCGGCGGAGCAATCTCACTCTCAGCCGCCCTCATCGCTCTTCTACTCGCAATTTCCAAGGGTGGCGACTGGGGTTGGACGAGCACGCTCACGCTTTCCCTGTTCGGCGCCGCGATCCTGATATTCGGATTCTGGGCATGGTGGGAACTACGCACCCCCAAGCCGCTGGTGGATCTACGCGTATCCATCCGCCGCCAGGTGCTCTTCACCAACCTCGCATCCATCGTGTTCGGATTCGCGATGTTCGCCGCCAGCATGGTCTTTCCCCAGGTAGTCCAGCTGCCTGAAATCACTGGTTACGGCCTCGGCGGTTCGATGCTCACCGCAGGTCTGGTCATGGCTCCCTCCGGCATCATCATGATGCTGATCTCTCCGCTGTCCTCACGCATCACCAATTCGCACGGCCCCAAGGTGACGCTCATGCTCGGCGCCATTGTGGTCGCAATCGGTTACGGCATCGGCATTTTCGCCATGCACTCGATTTGGGAACTGATCGTGATCGCAGTAATCATCGGCGCCGGTACCGGTATGGCTTACGGCGCAATGCCCGCTCTCATCATGGGGGCTGTTCCTCCGTCCGAGACCGGAGCGGCCAACAGCTTCAACACTCTGATGCGCTCCCTCGGTACATCATTCGCCAGCGCCATCGCGGGTGTCGTCATCGCCCAGATGACCATGTCCGTCGGTGGGGCAACGCTGCCGTCGGAGAACGCTTTCCGCGTCGTCATGGCCCTCGCTGCCGGATCCGCCGTCATCGCACTCGTCCTGGCCGGTTTCCTCCCTCGGTTCAACGGCTCGAACTCCCGCAAGGAGATTGGTAGCCAGCACACCGATACGTCCCCGACCACGTCGAAGGAATCCGTCCCGACGCACTGAGCAAGTGCGCAACACACACAGCACGGCCCCGGCGGAGTCCAACTCCGCCGGGGCCGACGCGTTTCACACATTTTGCGGTTGATACACCTGCAGACGACCGTTTCGTGACATGCTCCGTTGAGATGGGTGCTCGTTCGATACTCGGGGAAAGGATGCCGCGATCGCCGCTCCTCGTGCTGACGTCGCCCTTGCCGTCGCCGCTGCTGCCGTCCTGGGCATAGGCGTCGGTGTTCTTCTTGCCGATGTCGTCGCCGGCCTGGCTGCAGGTGCCGGTGCTGCAGTGGTATTTCGGTTTGCACTTCGGATGATCAATACCCGAAAGTGAGCGTTTGCCGAGGGTCCTACTTCAGGACACGGATCGCCGAGCCCGGAAGGATTCCGCTCGACGGCGGGTAGATCGACGTTGCGCCGTTGAAGAACATGTGAGCGGGAGTCGTGGATACCGGCAGCAGGTCGATGTCGTTGAACAACGCGCGCTCACTTTCCTCCCAGACCTTGCAGGACTCGTCACCGGGAAGAAGCGAAGCCTCAGTGGACAATTCGATGTACTTCTTGTTGTCGAGGGAAGCGAAGTTCACTCCTTCAGGTTTGGGCGGGCCGGTGAAGTACTTCGCAAAGATGCTCGGCGTATCACTCCCCAGCGTCAAACCGATGGAAACGTCCCACGACGACAGGTCGGTGGTGCTGAATGTGTTGGCAATGACGAAACTGTAGTCGCCGCCAGTCAGTTTCACCTTCGCGCCCAGTCCTTCCCACTGTGTTGCTACGTATTCCGCGGCGGCAGAGTTTGTATCGCGTGAGTTGTTGAAAATTACGTTGAGGGCAAGCGGTCGACCGTCCTTCGTCAGGAGGCCGTCGGGACCCGCCTTCCAACCTGCGTCGGACAGCGTTTTCTTTGCTGCATCGACGTCGAAATCGGGGATCGTCCCTTCGACACTGTTGTAGTCGCAGGCAAGGGGTTCCGAAACCGCGAGGGCGCGTGCACGGGTTCCTTTACCGCCGGTGGTGATCTCGGTGTAGTCGTCCAGGTCTACTGCCTGCACGAGGGCCTGCCGTACAGCACGGTCTGCCGTGGGTAGGGCCGCGAAATGATTGAAGATGAACTCGCCGGACAACGTGGTGTAGGTCTTCGAATCCAGACCCGCTGCCAAGACTCGTTCCTCGTCCGAACCGGTCACCGCCGCGGCATTCACTCCACCGGTGAGAACAAGATTCGCCGTCGTACTCGGATCGGTGACAATCTTGATCGTCACTGTCTTCGGCACCCCGAGAGTGTCGGAAGTGGTCTCACCGTTCGGACTCCAGGTGTAACCGTCGCGGCGTTCCATCGTGATGTGATCGTTGGGAACAACTTCGGTGACCTTGAACAGACCCGTTCCGTTACTACTCGAACGGATACTGGCCGGGTCTTCGAGCGTCGCAGCGCACGGAAGCCGCATCGAGCCTATTCGGGAGAGCAAGAAGGGTGCCGGTTCGGCTGTAGTGACCGTCAGTTCGTCACCGTTCGCGGACGCGACCGTCGACGACGGCACGGTGGATCCTCGTAGCGGTGAAGCGTTTTCAGGGTCCATGACCCAGTTGATGTCATCGGCTGCGGTCTGCGCGGTGAAGGAAGTGCCGTCGGCACAAGTGAGGCCCTTCTTGAGCACGAACTTCAGCGTGTTTCCTTCTTCACGCCAACTCTCCGCCAGATACGGACGCACCGTGCGGGTTTGCGCATCGATGTCGATCAACGAATCGTACGAGTACGCGTTCACGATCTGAGTCGACGTAAGGTTTGTGATCAGAGGGTGCAGATTTCCGGGATCGGCGTTGATGACAGTCGTGAAACTGCCGTCCTTTGCATACTCACCGACCGAACCTTCGGGACTGGATGCGCCGCCACACCCGGCCAGAGTGAATACGCCAACGCTGATAACTGCTGTCGCGGAGACAGAACGGGCTTTCATACGAGCCGCCATCTACTAGGAGTTGCCATGGCGACAATCGTGCGGGACTGACGTGGTCTGTATCTCGTTGAAGTTCCCCATACAGTCGGCCGTACGCTGTTCGATTGTCACTATCGACCGGGCAATCGCAGACGCTAAGTACGACGCCATCGTTGACGACTAAGTACGACGCTGCCGTTGACGGTGATTCGCGACGTTGATTCGGTTGCCGCACAACGCCGGCATGCAGTAGCGGCGTCGCCCTCCCCGGCTCGTATCGACAAACACCCCGTTGCACGTCGGCGACGCGCATGGGCGGAATCGTTCGTACCCCAATGTGCGCAGAGTCCCCAGCAACGAGAAGCCGATCAACAACGCAAGCTCACCCGCAAGATCGATTCTTCTGTCCGGTACCGCATTCCATCGATAGTCGAACTGGGCATCAGGCACGAGTCGAACGTGATGCGGGACAGTCTGCAGGAGTCGATCAGTGCGATCAACGAGTTCGTCGGAGGTCGAAGCATCGAGAATCGAACGAATCGCCTCTCTGAGTGCCTGCACGTCGGCAAGTTCACCGCTGGTAAGCCGACGCCCGTTGCGGAGCGCATCCGGCGAGAGTCCATGTTCATCCAGTAGATCGTGAAGCGCCTGAGGGTCAGCCAACGCGTCACCTGCCTCCACCCAGACCCGGGGCGAGGTGTTGACCAGGTCGGTCGCGAACGACGCACCGACGACGTAATCGTCTAAAACTACTTGCATCCCTTACCGCCCTGCCTTACCGTAATTGAATAACCCAACTTTACACCTTACGGAGGCAGCGGGATGGAACATTGCGCAGACCACAGACTGCCCGAGATACTCCGAGACACTCATCACCGATTGCGCCGCGCCGGCACCGTGGCATCGGAGACGCCTGTCGTCGCTGCCGATCTCTACTGGTCGATCGGCGCGCTCGCCCAGTGCCTGACCGCGATGGACGAGGTCATTTCACAACTTGGAGTCAATGCCCGAAAGCAGTTGCGAGCTGGAAAGTTCGACGTCCAGAGCGGACCGTTCGAAGGAGAGCCCGACGCCGCCTTACTCACCGCAGTTCTTGCGCTCGCCAGAGCATCGAGTAGTTGCGAACCGGTTCAGGCGGCAATCGGCAACGCTCAGATCGCGGTGAGCGATCTCGTCGTCGCGAGGACTACCAGCGCCTGACACTCGGGCGGGCCACCCGTCCCAGTAGAGACTGTATGGTTGGTTTTCGGCATCCGCCGAGACCGTCGAACAGCAGGGACCGGGTTTTCACTGTGAGTACAGGGACATCAACGATCTACGAGGACAGGACCGTCCGGATCGACGATCAGGGCGTCACGATCCGCCACTATTACTTCCCGTTTGTCAGCAAGTTCGTTCCGTACTCACAGATCGAATCCGTCGACCTCGGAGTCATGTCATGGCTGAGTGGACGCTTACGAATTTGGGGAACAACAGATTTCAGCTCGTGGTACAGCCTGGATCTTTCACGCCCGTGGAAGGAGACCGCGGTGGTACTCACCCTCGCCGGCCGCGGAGCGCCTTCATTCAGCCCAAAGGACGCAGATCGCGTCGAGACCGAAATCCGCAGTCGCATCGGATCGCACGCCGCGAACTGACTAGCGAAACTCGGATTCGACGGTAACGATGTCACTCCAGTCGGTTCGATCGAACAACCGCGACAGTGCAGTGAACAGAACTTCCGGGTCGATGACGCTCTCGGCTGAGTGCACACCGACCCGATCCCGAATCGTTCCGTCGGCCAGCCTGGACACCACCTGAGCAAGGCCGAGCGCCAAGGGGATTCCGGTTGCACCGGCCATGTCCGACAGTAACGCCGATACCGGTGAATCGTCAGCGATCCGTGCCACGACGCGCATCTCTCGACCTTCGCGCACCCCGGTCGCCGAGGCGAAAAACAACGGCAAGGATCCATGACCGGCACGCGTGAGCATTCGAGGCGCAGCACGGATCATCCGCCGGAGCGAGGGCTTGCCCAATTCTTCAGCAGCCGAGTCGAGATCAATTCTCCCCTTGTCGATATCTGAGCGGAGAACGTCGAGAAACGCCACGGTTTCCGGTGAGATCACCATCAGATTTGCCGAATGCCCTGCAGGATTGATGGTCCGATGAAACATCACCGGCTCCGGATGCCCGACCACGTAAGCGTTCCCCCGACGTCCGCCGGGCAGTTCGAGTGCGATGGAACGCAACGGTTCTTCGTTGACGATTCGCCCCGCACGAACCACTGGAACCGTGCCGCTGATCTGCTGCATCCAGTGAACGGCCGCTGCACTCAGTGTGTCTACCGACTCGTCCTCGCCCTCGACATCAACCGGCCAGGCTGTGTACAGATCGTCGACCACGTCCAATCGCGAGACTGCCATCGCGGCCAGGAGGTTACTCATCCCGGGACTTGCGCCCATGCCGACTACCGCGCAGATTCCGGCTTCCCTGGCAGCACAGTCCAATTCCAGCATGTCGACGGCAGGTTC
The DNA here is from genome assembly GCF_056401335.1 of Rhodococcus sp. P4_F3_2. Classification (NCBI taxonomy): domain Bacteria; kingdom Bacillati; phylum Actinomycetota; class Actinomycetes; order Mycobacteriales; family Nocardiaceae; genus Rhodococcus; species Rhodococcus sp. P4_F3_2. Next base: position 32,708 of record NZ_JBFUJN010000017.1, on the reverse strand, counting down.
CCAGTCGTCGCAGATGTCGAGATAGTGCGTCTCGGTCTCGATCGCTGCCTGGAGAACGCCGACACCGAAACGGAAGAACGGGCCGACGGTATTGATGATGACGTCTGCGTCATCCAACAATTCACGTAGCGTGCGACCGTCCGTGACGTCGATGCTGCGCGCCTCGACTTGCGCTGACGCCTGGGCCAGTTCAACTGAAAGACGCTTCGCAGCATCGATATCGCGATCCGCGACTACTACCTTGCCGATTCCCGGCAATGTTGCAGCAAGACGAACTGCTGCCGAGCCCATGGCACCGGCACCGCCCAGTGCGACAACCGTGACTCCGTCAGCCATGAATTCCCTCCAAAAATGCAGTCTGATCCGCTAGATAACCGGGAGCGAAGATAGAACGGGGAGCAAGGACGGCCACCAGAGCCGACATCACTTCCGAGTCTTCGAGGTCCTTCTCCACAATCGAGTGAGTGGCGTCGGGATACTTCTTGACCACCAGTTGCCCTGGCGAGTCAAGTAATTCGCGGTACACCCTTTCGGTATCGGCCACGTCGACGTTGACGTCTTGTCCGCCGATGATCAAGAGCACCGGAACCCTCACGGATTCGAGATCGGCTCGCGCATCCGATCGGTAGTTCTTTCGAATGAAGTTCCACCGGTCTTCGGTGAGACCGTCGGCCTCGCCGGAGGCCACGAGATCGTCGTACGATGCATCACGGGCCAACTGATCCAAGTTCTTCGCACGATCGACCCGCGCTTTCTCGAACTCGTCGGCCGACGCATTTCTCTCGGAAAGTTCTGCAAGGGTATTGAATTCGCCTTGTTGGAGCCAGTTGATCGCGGGACCCACGGCAATGACGAACGCTACGTCCGGGTCGAGGTTCACCACCTTGGGCATCACCCACCCTGCCTGGCTTGCACCCCACAGACCGATACGAGACTGATCGATATCCGAACGTCCCCGCGCCCACTCGATTGCCGCTTCCGTTTCTGCCGCGCGATCGTCCATGCTCTGATCGAGCCAATTGCCCGGTGCCCCATTCACCCCCGGCTTGTCCCAGGAGAGTGACGCGTACCCCGCCTTTGCGAACGCCTCCCACACCGGTCGATAGAACGTCTCATGTGTTGCATCGACCGGGCCGTCTCCGTGGACGAAAACCACGAGCCCGAAGGGACCGTCACCGTGTTCGGGCAATGCAAGGACTCCCTGGAGCGGCACCGATCCCCCGGTGATCGTCACTTTTTCCTCACGGATGTCATAGGTGTTCTGGTACAGCGTCCAGCCCACCAGAGTCGCGATCAGAACAACGACCACCGCCAGGGAAGTAACCATCCACCTGCGTAAACGAGGCTTACTCTTGCCCTCGCTCATCGATTCCGCTGCCATCTTCCCGTCCTAACGTACGAATTTGAAACGATCGTATTGCATTCGATAGTACAGTTGTGGGCGAAGATGTCGAGAAGCGAGGAAAGGACATGACGATGACCGACAGGGACGTCGATGTACCCACGAGGATCTTGATCGAGGGACTACTGCGCACGGACGGAACTGTCGACGGACGCACCCTTTATGCCACCGCCGACGCCCTCGACAAAACTGATCAACAGGTTCGGCTGTGCATCAAGCGGTTGGTCACCGAGGGGAAGTTCACTCAGGAAGGTCGCGGGCGGCAGGCCACGCTACGAGCAACGCCGAAAGCCGTGCGCGAGATGGAACCCGACGTCGAATTCGTTCGGCTGGCCTATCAACAAGACCGCGACACTGTGACGCCGTGGGACGGGTATTGGCACCTGGCCGGGTTCGCAATTCCGGAGTCGTCGCGGAAAGCGCGAGATGCGCTGCGCACCAAGGTCGTTTACCTCGGCGGCGCGCTCGTCCAGGGCGGTCTGTACGTCTCGCCGCACGCCTGGGAACCGTATATTCGCGATGCGGCCGCCGAACTCGACGTCGAACAGCACCTGTCTTCTCTCACCACTCGAGATCTGAAAGTGGGCATGCTCGTAGACCCCGTGAAGATTGCCGCGCAGTTGTGGCCACTGGACCAGATCGCTGACGGATACGAACGGCTGCTCGACGTAGCGACCGCACGCCTGCACAAACTGCAGAACGGTTCCGGTACCGATGCTGTCACGATGACCATCGAGCTCGCGGCGGAATTCACGCGAGCCATGGAACCGGATCCGCTGTTGCCGCCGGAACTACTGCCCACCAACTGGATCGGCACGAGGGCTCGGTCGATCACTGCGCAATGCTGGACGCTTCTGGCACAGGTGGACGGTGCCGACGAATTACCGTCGCTGTTCCACCTGTACGCAGATGCAATCGGTGACGATCAGGACGCAAGCGTGCGCTGACGGGGCGGCAGTCCGAAACGCCCGAGAACCTCGTCGACTGCGGTGGACGGTGTGACAAGTCCGCGATCCTGAAGCCACGGAATGGTGCTGTCCACCAGATGCTCGAGCGTGCGAGGCAATGCGAGAGGCAGCAACGTAACGCCGTCGGCGACCTCGGCAGCTCGGATATCGGCGATCAAACTGCCGAGACCGGAAGGCGTTCCGACGTAGTGAAGCGAAACGGGAACCCGCGGCGCCGTCAACGCGCTGTCCAACTGTGCAAGCTCTTTACGGGCGGAGCGAGCCTCCGGCGCGATCAGAATCTCGAGATCGACCAGTACTGCGACGCTGTCGGGATCGCGTCCTTCTTCGGCGACAGCAGCGCGTATCCGTGCACGTTCGAGCTGTGCCTCACGCAGGTCCGCAGCGCGAATCCGAACCACATTGGTAGGGAATGAAGCTAAATCGAGAGCCTTTTCGCCCTCGGTGAGGTCCACCCAGTAGTCGCCGCCGATGATGGGCAGGTTGCCGGGTGCGCCCTCAGCTGCCGGATGGTGACCGGATCCGGTCAACTCGACCGCTACGTGCAGAGAATGCGAAGCGCGTGAAGACATGTGAGACCTCCGAAAATCAGAAAAGTATGGGATGAGCGAGACGAATCGTCAGCTCGAACACATTCCTGACGAGGTGCGGCACAGATCGACATGGCGACGGCACCACTGACCGAGAGTGATGCTCACTCTCGAAGGGGTGGCGGGGAAATCCGCTGGTGCCATGGCTGCCATGCTAGTTGTCCGTTCGAGTTTTCGGGGACCGAGCTCAGCTCAGACGCACTCGGCTGCGCCGGCGTTGTCGTCTGCGGCTCCGAGGAAGGGGCGGGTCTCGGGCACGGGGTTCCACGCACCGGCAGTCTTGGCGTAGTTCCAATCACGCTGATTCGAAACCAGGATGTTCACGGCGTCTACCAACCGCGTCACGTCGTCCGAGCTGCTACCGAGGCCGAGGCTGGCGCGAACTGCACCGCCGGAGAGGCCGAGGCGTGCGAGAACCGGGTGTGCGCAGAAGCGACCGTCGCGAACTCCGATGCCGTGCTCGGCGGAGAGGAATGCGGCGATTTCGCCGGCTTCGAATCCGTCGACGGTGAAGGTGACGATTCCGACGGCGTCCGGTGCGTCATTCCACAGTCGCACGAGCGAGACGCCCTCGATGGCGGACAATCCGTCGGTGAGCTGGGCCGTGAGTGCCTTCTCGTGCTCGGCGATGACGTCGAAGTCCAGCGCGTGCAGGGTTTCGCATGCGGTCGCGATGGCTGCCGCACCGAGAACGTTGGGGGAACCTGCCTCGTGGCGGGCAGGCGCGCAGGCCCACTCCGTGGACTCGATGGTCACCTCACGCACGGCGCCGCCGCCGGCGAGGTACGGCTGAGCTTCGTCGAGCCAGTCACGGCGTCCGACCAGAACACCCGCGCCGAAGGGCGCATAGAGCTTGTGACCGGAGAAAGCGATGTAGTCGACGCCGCATTCCTGCAGGTCGATGCGACGGTGAGGAGCCAGCTGAGATGCGTCGACGAGGATACGTGCGCCGCAACGATGAGCGATGTCAGCCAAGCGTGCAATCGGCAGGATCTCGCCGGTCACGTTGGAGGCACCGGTGATTGCGAGCAGCGCTGCAGGCTTGGTGCACAGTTCACCGATCAGACGCTCGATCGTCTCTTCGATGGTGTCTGCAGCGGTGACGATACGAGCGTCGTTCCACGGCAACAGGTTTGCGTGATGCTCGACATCGAGGACGACGGTGCTGCCGGGGACGCACTGCGCAAGCAGGTTCAGCGAATCGGTGGTGTTCCGGGTGAAGACGACAACCTGATCGTCGGCACAATTCACGAAACGAGCAACGGATTCACGAGCGTTCTCGTAGGTGAGCGTGGAGATCCGAGACGCGTAGCCGGCACCGCGGTGGACGCTGGCGTATGTCGGCAGCAACTCGGCGATACGGTCAGTGACCTGGGCCAATGCCGGCGCACTCGCGGCGTAGTCGAAGTTGGCGTAGGAGCATTCGCCACCCTGAACCAATGGAACCTGCAGGTCAGCACCCGAAACCTTGGCAATCGCGGTGGTGCGGCAGGTGTCGGCACTCAATACAGCAGTCATCGAAGACAATCCTCACGTTCAAGGACTCGTTCGTCGGGTGATGGCCCCGGAAGAGTCCGCGCTTGCCGCATTCGTTTTCGAACGCAGCCGGGTCGTCACCCGGAGCACCCCACCGCGGAGGAGGGTTGCCGACCAGCAAGCCGGGGCTGAACACTGGTACTCGTGACCTGGCAACGAGGATGGCAGGAACCTCCCGTGCTTGTCAAGACGAAGCCGCGAAGATCTCCGTCAGGGCGCGATGGTCCGGCAAGCAAGGTGGAGCGCGAGTCTCGTTTCCGGATCTGCGAGATCCACCGAGAGAAGGCGCTGAATTCTATCGATCCGGCTCGATACGGTGTTGCGGTGCAAGCCCATTCGCGTTGCGGTGTGAGCCAGAGACGATTCTTCGTCGAGGTACGTCGACAGAGTCTCGAGCAACTCTCCATTCGAATCGCGTAGCGGCGCGAGCAGCGCCGCGGCTGCGGGCTGAAACGTGTCGGTTCGCGTCCACGCCAGCAGCAACTGCGCCAGACCCAGGCGGTCCACGTGCAGGAAGCGGCCTGTGTGCGACCTCGAACCCGCGAGCCGAGCGGCATCCCCGGCCTCAGACAGGGACGCACCGATTCCAGCCGGACCGYCGTGTGCGCGTCCCACACCGACCCAGGTCTCCATCGTGGGTTCCAACCTCGCCTGAGCTGCACGGATACTCTCGGCGATCCTGGTGATCGACTCCGGTCGCGGCTCGCCCGGCAGAGTGGTCCACGCTGCCCAGCCGTCAGCCTGTTCCACGACATTGGCGTCGATTCCCTCGGCGGCGAGGGCGTCTGCGACCTCACTGCGCCTGGCCACCAGGTCGACCTCACCGACCGCCAGGACTTTGATGCCGATATGCCATCCGTCCAGTGCCCAACCCGCGTCGAGTGCGCGCCGGAGCAGTCCGGGTGTGGCGTCTGCTGACGTGTCGATCAGTTCACCGAGTAACGCGCTACGCCGGCGCGCTTCACGCTCGTCGACCATGCGTGCAACGGCCAGTCGGTGCCCGGCAGCCAACGAGGCCACGTCGAGAACCACTGAGAGAGAAGCCTCTTCGACGCTTTGACGCACCGGGAGCAGCACCGCCAGCCAGGGCTCTCGGGCTGCGCCGGACATCACCGGGCACGCAATCAGGACCCCGCCGGAGTCCAATTCAACGGTGGTGGGCGCCCCGCGGCCCGACAACATACCGGCGGCTGCTCGATCAGCGTCGGACAACAAATCGGCGCCGGTCAGCGGGCGTCCGGACGAGTCCAGGAGGATGAACGAACGCTGAAATGTGTTCAGCAGCACGGACAGAAGATTCTCGACGCTTCCGCCGGCCCGCTGGCCCGCGTGTGTCGCCCGCAGTACCGCGTCGGCCATCACCGCCCGCGAATTCGAGAGAAGATCACGAAGATCCACGCTGAACTGCCACGGGTCGGATACTCCGAGCACCACCAGTCCGAGGCGATCGGCAAGCAACGAGAGATTCGCATCCTCCGCCGCAGTGCTGTGTACCGCGAGCACCCGGCAGCCGGTCGCCGCCGTGCGTCGAAGGAGAGCGTCGAATCTCCACTCCCCGACGTCGATTCGATCGAGAATCACCAGAACTGATCCTGCACCCGCCGCACCCGACACGGCCTCGGCTGACTGTGCCGATTCCCCGGTGAGCGCTCCCACTGTCGTCACGACGGGATCACCTTCGCCGGCAAGTCGATACAACCCGACAAAGATCGGGTTGTTCAGCAACGCCGACACACTCGCGCTCATTGCGCCTCCATCAGCACTGCGTCATGGTCGATCCCGAAGGCCCGCGGGCCGACAACTTTCAACCTGCTCACATCTTCCGCCCACCACTGAGGGCCGGGCAGAACCAACACGGCCACATCTTGCCCCTGGTGCACTGATTCGCACGAGACGAAGGCACCGGTCCGGACGTCGAGCAACGTCACGATGTCCGGACATGTCGCAATCATCTCGCCGTCCGACGCGACGGTCAGGAACTCACTTTCGAATTCGACTCGTATCACCGCAGAATCGTGTTCGAGAATCACGTTGCCCCGACGATCGCCGGCGTTCGGGCGACTACGACGCACCGCACGCACCCGGCCTGTCCCCATTACTCGCCCCCCGGAGCTTTCGGCGATCTCCCGCCAACTGCCGAGGGTCCCGACGTGCTGACCCAGTTCATATGCTCGGGACAGAGTTCCCGGAATGCACGCCTCCTGCACAGTCCGCGCATCGATCGACGCGATCGCCAGAGCGCCCCAACCGCTGGTTCTCCCGATCAACGACCGCACTGCTACCTCGGCGCCCAGCACATCCACTCCGTCGACGACGGTAATGAGGCCGCCGGGCTGGGCGAGAGTGACCGGGCACAATTCCAACCCGGCTGCGGCGAGAGAGAAGTGATCGAGCCGCGGCATCGCTCGACCGAGCAGGTCGGCGTCGACCACGGGAATTCCCAACGCCAACGCCGCCGCAATGCCGGAGAGAGCGTTGAGTCCACCGCCTTCGAAAGTCATCACCGCGGTCGGACGTTTACCAGTCCACCGCGTCAAAGCTGCTGCAGTGTCGGCAAACTCATACCCGGAGGGCAGTTGCTCTTCCAAAGCCAGGGCCGATCCGACGATTCCCACCGGCATGATCATCGCCCCGGACGGCAACTGGTCCGGCGCGATGACTTCTACCGACGTTGACGTCATCAGTGGACGCAGCATTTCCACGAACAGGCGTGGATCGCCGCCCCCACCGCAGCCCAAGACCACCGCCCCCGCTGCGATCGCGTCGAGGTCGGCCTCCCGGACCGCGTGCAGCCTGCTCACGGCTCGCTATTCTGCCAGTACAGGTTGCTCGAGTGTCTCCACCGGCAGGAACGGGCGATCGAGTCCGAAGCTTGCCGGGCCGAAGACCGCCAGTGCCTCCGGTGTTCTCATGATCGGCGGAGTCGCGATCCCGATGACCGCAACTCGCTGCCCGTACCGCAAGCCCTCGGTGGTGATGGGCTCGGCAGTGTCGGCCTCGACGATGCAGATAAGGTCTGGCACGATCGCCACCATTACTCCGGATTGCACGGCGATCAGATTTTCGTTCTGGAATTGAACTTCCAGCTCTTCGTCTCCGACGCCGGCGATCCGCACCGAACCCCGAGCGAACCCCTCATCGGTTCGCCGGTCGACATCGATCACCTTGCCGTGAAAGAGAACTCGCCCGTATCCGTAAAGCGTGTCGGAGAGACCGTCCACCAGCGCCTGAACCGGGTCCACCCGCTGCTCACGTGAAAGCCTGATGGACCGACCGATGACCAAGGCCAACGACAGAGTCCGTGGGATCGCCGTCCGCTTCACATCTGCACCCGTCATCGAGTACTGCGCGATATGCGCCATCCCACCGAACCTCGACGTCACCCCGCGAGCGAGGCCCTCCAATCTGCTGTTGTCGCTGCCGGTGTCGAAGATCGCCACCTCGTCGTGCTCGTTCGCCATGGCGAGCGGACTCGCCGAAATCCCGTACACCGAGAAGGTTTCCATCTCGAGCTGAGGAAAGGCTCGTCCCATCCCGTCGGCGTCGACAACCGGCAGTCCGCGCCGCGCTGCCACCAGCAACGGAATCATCGAATTGATCCCGCCGCACTCCATCGGCATCGTGGCATCTGCAGTTCGCCCCGTGTGCTTCTCCAACGTGATCAGCGCCAGCTCGGGTTCGGTTCCGCGCGGCATCTTCTCGACCACGACGGTCGGTGCACCCATCTGCGCGACGGGGATCACCCACGCGTCGTCGTCGAGCTCCTCCGGATCCAGAATCGTGATTTCACCGGCTTCCCCGAGCGCCTGCGTGACCAACATCTTGCCGACGAACGGATCTCCCCCGCCGCCGGTCCCCAACAAAGCTGCGCCCCTGGCGAGGTCGTCGAGGTCTGCCGTTCGTAGTGTCCAACTCATCGTGAGCCTTCCTGACGGGTGGAGACCAGACCACTGTGCAGTGCCAAGTCACCGACTGCCTTCACTCGAATACGTGTTGCGTTGCCCGGCAGATACGGAATCGGGACCTCATCGAACTCCACGATCTGCACCGACTCGGGCCGTGCGCCTGCTGCGACTGCCCGATCGATCGCCTCCTGGCGAGCGTCGTCGGCAAGAATCTGCCTGCGCCCGTCCCGTACCGCTTCGACTCGATCTACCTCACCACTTACCTGCGCGATCGCAGCGCCGATCGCATTGGCAACGTCGAAGCGCTCAGGACGAATCACCGTTCCCAGGCCGGGAAGTTCGTGCTCCAGCAGAACCGATCCCCCGCCAACCGCCACAACGGGAAGTGGATCCGACGTGGTCCGCATCTGTTCCACGGCGTCGGCGACCCGGCGCGAGATCCGGTCGAGTGCCGTCGACACCAGACCGCGGTCGAGGTGCGCCACCGCACTGCGATCTCCGACGTCGGCCAAGCCTGCCGCGACGGCGATGTCGGTGGCCGTCAACGTGTCACCGCCGAATACGAGTGCCCGTGAACCCAATTCGTATCCCACTGATTCGGGTCCGACTGTGAGTCCGTCCGGATCCACCAGCGAACCACCACCGATACCGATCGAGAAGACGTCCGGCATACGGAAATTGGTCCGTACCCCCGCGACCGTCACCTCCGTGGTGGCTTCTCTGGGGAAACCGTTGGTCAGTACGCCCACGTCGGTAGTGGTGCCCCCGATGTCGATCACCGCACAGCTGGCCAGACCGGACAGAACAGCGGCGCCTCGCATGGAGTTGGTCGGTCCCGACGCGAAAGTCGCCACCGGATAACGCCTTGCGTACTCGATGTCCATCAAGGTTCCGTCGTTCTGGCTCAGATACAGCGGTGCGGCGATGCCGTGCTCGACCAAAGAACTGGCAAGACCGTCGACGATGTGATCGGCAAGCTCGCGCAGCGCAGCGTTGATGATGGTCGCGTTCTCCCGCTGGAGTAGACCCACTCGACCGATCTCGTGAGAGAGCGAAATTGCGACGTCCGGACCGAGTTCCTGACGCACGATCTCCGCTGCCGCCGCTTCGCATTCGAGATTGACCGGAGAGAACACCGACGATATTGCGACCGAACGAGTACCGCTGCGAGCCATGTCGGCGGCATGGCGACGAATCTCGCCGGGATCCAGCGGTGAGATACGACGACCGTCGAACTCGTGCCCACCGTGAGCGAGGTAGTGCCTTCCTTGCACAGCGGAGACCAGGTCTCGCGGCCACCCCACCATCGGCGGAAGCGCTGCGGTCGCCGGAAGCCCCAATCGCAGAGCCGCCGTTGGTGCAAGTCCTCGCTGCTCGATAAGAGCGTTGAGAAAGTGCGTCGTGCCGATCATCACTGCTTGAACAGCGCTGGGAGAGAACGAGTACTGCTGCTGCAGCGCCGTCAGAGCTCCGCCGATTCCGCCGGTGATGTCCTTGCTGGTCGAGTGTTTTACATGCCCGATGACGGTGGTCCCGTCCATCAGGACCGCATCGGTGTTTGTACCACCGACGTCGATTCCGATTCGCATCGCGAACTCCCTTCTACAGTGTTTGCAGTGCTAGTGCGTGAGCGCCGATGTTCCCGAAGGCTCTTGCGGCGCTTCGGTTGTGGTGCGTCCGACCCCGCGAATCAGGCCGAGTCGACCCGCGACGACGTAGAGAACGAATGCCGAGGCCACCGCGTTGATGGACGGCAAACCGAAGGTGCTGTAATGCCCGATCAGCGCCGAGACGATCCAGATCACCAACGTGGCAGGTACCCAAGTGGGCGCCGAGTTCGGGAGGGTACCCGCGGCTCGACTCTCTTCCAGGTCCTTGCGCCAGGTCTTGACGATGAAGTACTCCGCCACCATGATTCCGGCGATCGGCGGGAATCCGACGCCTAACAGGATCAGGAAGTCGGTGAACGAGTTCAGGATTCCGGCAGCCGCGAGGATCGAACCGGTCACGCCGACCACAGCGGTGACGACGGCGCGATTGATGCGTCGCCCGAACACGACGTCGATGAAGTTCACGATGCCGAGCCCCGAGCTGTACAGATTCCAGTCGTTGATCTTGAAAGTTCCGAGAACAATGATGAGAACGCCGACCCAGCCGACCGACGACAGGATGATCGTGGCGATATCGGAACTGCGAACGGCATGCGCAAGAAGTACACCGGTCAATCCGATCACGTATTCGCCTAATGTGATTCCGACGAGTGTCTGCTTCACGACGTCACCCGCCGTGCGATTGAATCGCGTCATGTCGGGTGTGATCACTGCTCCGGCAATGAAACCGCCTGCGACGATGGTGGTTCCGGCGAGGAAGCTGAGCTCCGGTCCGGCTGGAGCAGATGCCATCAGATCTGACAGCGAGTGATTACGCAGTTCGGCGATGACGGCCCAACCCACCAGAAGCAAGAACAGGGGAACGGTGATGTTTGCGATCAGTTGCATGGAGCCGAACCCGCGAAGGACTATCGCGGTGATCAGAAGGCCGAAGACCAGAGCCCACGCCCACTGCGGCAGAAACGGCATGATTCCGTGCAAACCTGATGCAGAGACAGCAGATTGGATGCCGAACCAACCGATCAGGCTGACTCCGATCACCAAGCCGATCACCGCGGAACCCGCGTGCCCGAATCCACACCAGCGTGCGACCACCGACGTGTTGAGCCCTTCACGAACCCCGATGATGCCGATGAAAATACAGACAACCTCGAGAATCACCGCCCCGACTGTCAATGCCCAGAAGGCATTCCAGAACGTCATGCCGTAGCCGAGCGTCGCACCGAGCAGGAACTGTGCGAGTGCCGATACCTGACCGAATCGCTGTACTGCCACCGAGAACCACGAATACCGTGCTTCGTCGGGAACGCGGGTGAGCGCGTAGTCGTCACCGTCGGACACTTCACCGCCGGCGGCGGTCGTTGATGTGTTTTTCATGACGGACTCCTCGAATAGTTGGGAAGTGTTCTCGGAGAAGACGGTACGAATGTGGTCGGGGTCACGCCTATGGGCGAATTGGCGTTTCTTCGTGTTACGACAATGCATTTCGCACAGTCGTCATTTCACACAGTCGTCAAATGGCACGGTCTAGCGCAACGCGTACCCGCCGTCGGGGTACAGCGTGGAACCCGTTGTGTACGTGTTGGTGAAGAGATAGAACACCGCTTGTGCGATCTCGTCTTCGTTCCCGACGCGGCCGAGCACGTTGTTCTCCGCACTCCAGGTGAACGCCGCCTCCCGAACCTCCGCCGGACGCTGAGCCCACAGATGCCCGTCGATGGTTCCGGGAGCAACGGTGTTGACGCGAATCGGCGACAGCTCGACCGCCAGCCCCCGCCCGAGCCCCTCGATTGCCGCATTGGCCGCCACGTATGCCGCAGCAGCCGCGGGTGGCCGCACACTGGCAGCACCGGACATGAGGACCACCGATGCGGTGGGTGTCAGCTTGTCGAGCGCAGCGTGCACGACGCGGTACTGCCCCCAGAACTTGGAGGTGAACGGCGACGCCGCTTCCTCGACGCTCTGTTCGCGGAACGAGCCGACCTGGTAATCGGCAGCCGTGGTGAAGAGAGCGTCGACGCTGGGGATGTTGGTGAAGAACGCTTTCACCGAGTCGTCGTCGGAGGTGTCGACTGTGAACCAGTGCGCCGCCTCACCCAGCTGCGTGGCCGCTGCTTCCAGCTTGGATGTGGTTCGGCCACCGAGAACTACCTGCGCGCCGGCGTCGACGGCAAGCTGCGCCACCCGCAGCCCGATGCCTGTTCCGCCACCGATCAGTACGACGGTCTTGCCTGAGAGAGGAGAAGGTGTCGTTGTCATTTAGCGACTGTAAGGCTCACCGAATTGTCCCGACATGTGCAGAATGCACAGATTTCACTACGCCACGGTGCTAAGTATCCAGACTAAGCCGGTAGAGACTGCCGCCCCCAGGGATCTCACTTGACTGAGTTTGCTGCGTCGAAACTGCCGTCACATGCACTCCTCCTTCGAGTTCGCTTGTAACAAAACAACTCCCACGACCGAAAATGTCGGTGAACCACAACCGCGAAGGGAAGTAACGAATATGGGATCAGCAGATGTCATGGCCTGGCTCGCCGAGGGTTACCTCGCCGGCGACCCGATTCGCTATCCGCTCTACGTCGGATCGATGTTCCTCGCGATGCCGTTCCAGTTGATCGGCGTAATTCTGGGTCACCCCTTCTGAGTCGCCCCTATTGAGTCACCCCTTCCGAATCGTCACATCAGGCCAGGGCGGTCGACGTAGAACGGCCAGGGTTGCGATCACCGCGGCCGCCAACCCGATGAACTCCCCCATCAAAGCCGCCCTGGTGTGATCGACGGCCGGTGACCACGACGGCTCACCCTCGTGGATCGAGAACACTCCCACTGGCACCGGTATCGGGTCGCCCCGCCACCGCCGGTGTAGACGCGAAACCGTGATGATCGTCGATCCGTCGCTGGTCTGATGCGGTTCACCGAAGATCATCGAGGTCCCGGAATCCGCTCGAAGTCGCTCCACCGCATCACGAATCTCCATGATCACCATGTTCGCACCGAAACAGCAGCCCCGTGCGAGTATCGATCGATGGCCGAGTGGTGGGTACCGAGCAGGCGCGTCGAGCGATGGGGCCAGACGATTGGCCTCGTCCTGCTCGTAGTCGTAATCGGTCCGAGCACCATCCATACAGTGGCCACGGAACCGACAACCGGTAATTGGGTTCGCCTGGCAATCTGGCTTTTCGCGACGGTCGGATTTGCCTACGGCACCGTCCAAGCCTGGCGAACCAGGAACAATCCTCAACCGGCGTGGGGGGAAGGGACAACTGCCCCCACCGAAATACCCGCCGACGACGTCCGTAGTGCACTCGCGTCGACTGACGACCGTATTCCGGCAATCAAGGCACTACGCGAACTGCATCCGGGCTTGGGTCTGAAGGATGCGATGGATCTGATCGACGCTCAGCGGGGCGAACAGGGCCCGCATCACTGATAGTTGCGACCATCACAATCACAGTTAGGTATCGACACCTGACCGCCACGATCGGGCAAGCACGCCAGGAGTTAACCACCTGACAGACAGGCTGTTTCGCCGAGTTTGACAAATGTGGTCAATCGGTGAGCGTCGACTCGACCGATTCAACTCACCGTACCAATCGAATTCGCCGTTCAGCATTCCACTCATGGCCCAATGCCACTATTACCCAACGATTTACAACCGGAACTACGGCATCCAGTGAGAACTTTCGCGACAGTGCAGCATCTTTCGTCCAGTTGAGTTGACCGAAACTTGACGTTACGTTGAATTTCAAAGCAATAGCCCGGTCTTGACCTGCGATGGTGTGAGCGAAACGCCCACCTACGCGTGACACGTGGCCGCCCTGATGGGCGCTGTGAATGCCTGAACGTTCGAGGAGTGGAATGACTGCGGTCAAAACTGCGTGGCGTGAACTACGGAAACCCGTGTTCATCCCCGCGTCGATAGTGATCTTTGCCCTGATCGCCTTTGCCGTGATCTACGCGGGAACCGCCGCGGATGCTTTCGAAACACTCAACAACGTGATCAGCGACGGCGTCGGCTGGTGGTACATCCTCTCGGCCACCGGTTTCGTGATCTTCGCGCTGTACTGCGGAATCAGCCGCATCGGCAACATCCGATTGGGACGTGACGACGAGCAGCCCGAGTTCGGGATGCTCTCGTGGTTCGCGATGCTCTTCAGCGCCGGCATGGGCATCGGGCTCGTGTTCTACGGAGTAGCCGAACCACTTTCGCACTACGTGACCCCACCCGTCGCCGGGCAGATCGCCGGATCCACGGACGCCGCAGCCAATCAAGCCATGGAACTGACGCTGTTCCACTGGGGCTTGCATGCATGGGCGATCTACGTCGTCGTCGGCCTTGGTCTGGCGTACATGACCTACCGAAAGGGTCGCCCGCTGTCGATCCGTTGGCTGCTCGAGCCGCTCCTCGGACGGGCTCGCATCGAAGGAAAGATCGGCCACGCCATCGACGTCGTCGCCATCGTCGGCACACTGTTCGGTGTCGCGACGTCGCTGGGCTTCGGTGTCCAGCAGATCTCGGCCGGCCTCGACTACCTCGGCTGGGTGGAGACCGACAACTGGTTGGTCATCACCATCATCGTCATCGTGACGGGCATGGCGACCTTCTCGGTCGTCTCCGGTGTCACGAAGGGCCTCAAGTGGCTCTCCAACATCAACATGATGCTCGCTGCCGCGCTGGCACTGTTCGTCCTGATTCTGGGACCGACGCTGTTCCTCATGCAGTCGTGGGTGCAGAACCTCGGCGGATACGTCCAGGCCTTGCCCGAACTGATGCTGCGCACGTCCCCGTTCGCCGAAGACGGCTGGCAGGGCGCATGGACCATCTTCTACTGGGGTTGGTGGATGAGCTGGGCACCGTTCGTCGGCATGTTCATCGCGCGCATCTCACGCGGCCGCACCATCCGCGAATTCGTCTTCGGTGTGCTGCTGGCCCCGACGCTGGTTGGTTCGTTGTGGTTCACGATCTTCGGTAACTCCGGCATTCTGCGTCAGCGCAACGAGGGCACGATGCTCGACGCATCCGGCGCAGTGGACACCAACACGTCGCTGTTCACGCTTCTCGACGGACTTCCGCTCGGAACGATTTCGAGTGTTCTCGCGATCGTCGTGATCGTGTTCTTCTTCGTCACGTCCGCGGACTCCGGCTCGATCGTCATCGACATCCTCGCGACCGGTGGCAGCTTGGAGACCTCCAAGATCACGCGTGTCTACTGGACGTTCCTCTCCGGTGCCGCGGCCGCAGTTCTCCTCATCGTGGGTGGCAGTGGATCGCTCACGGCGCTGCAAACCGTTGCCATCGCCACGGCGGTACCGTTCTCGGTCATCATGGTGCTTGCATGTCTGTCGATGCTGAAGGCGTTCCGATACGAGGTCGCGTCGGCACCACGCTACCTGCGGGTTTCTACAAATGCCTCGGCATCGACCGACGTTCCGCAACCCACCGAAAAGCGGCTCCGCGATCTGAAGATCTCGTCGACCTTCGCCGGGCTCACCCCGTCACAAAGCGGAATCATGACGGATCCCTCCGACGCCCACATGCTCGTCGCGGTCCACGAAGTTCCCGCCCATGCGGTCAACATCGACCCGGATACCGGCGCCGTCGACTTCTCCGAGGAATCGAAGGTCGTCGATCCGCTGGGCGGAGAGGTGTTCGACACACCCGAGTTCGCCGACTCGGCAGAAGGCCACGCGCAAGCTGCCAGTACGGACTGACCGGCACGTTCGGCATGTTGCATTAGGCATATCTGTTCACCAACTCGCAAACTTGTCATGAGACTTTCAACTCGACAGTTCGCAGGACTCTAAGTTTCGTGAGTAGAACAGGACCAACGGGTTTGCCACTCCAGTCGCAGTCGGAGACGGAACAATCTTTCGGGATTCCGTCCGTATTCCTACGGTCGGCGCATGCACCTGCGCCGCGCACGCTCATCGACATCGTGCGGGCCTCAGCCGAGGCCAACCCGGAAGCACCTGCCATCGACGACGGCGACACCACACTGTCGTACTCGGAGTTGCTCGACGAGATCGCGCTCGGTGCGCGCTGGCTCGGTGATGCCGGCGTCGGCGCAGGTGACCGCGTCGGAATCAGGATGCCGTCAGGTTCGCGTTCGCTGTACGTGGCGATCCTGTCGATCCTCGCGGCGGGCGCCGCCTACGTTCCCGTCGACGCCGACGATCCGGAAGAGCGCGCCGAGTTGGTGTTCGGCGAGGCGCAGGTAGCGGCGATCATCACCGGCGACGGAATCCAGCCGGGGACGGCGCCGAAGCGGCTCGAACATCCACCGGTTCGCGAACCCGAACCCGAGGACGACGCCTGGATCATCTTCACCTCAGGATCCACGGGCACCCCCAAGGGCGTCGCGGTCACTCACCTCAATGCCGCAGCCTTCGTCGACGCCGAGGCGCGCATGTTCCTCCAGGACGAGCCCATCGGGCCTGGTGACCGCGTCCTCGCGGGACTCTCCGTGGCATTCGACGCGTCCTGTGAGGAGATGTGGCTCGCGTGGCGCCACGGCGCCTGCCTCGTCCCGGCTCCTCGTTCGCTGGTTCGCAGCGGCATGGACCTCGGCCCGTGGCTGGTCTCGCGTGACGTCAGCATCGTCTCCACTGTGCCGACGCTTGCGTCTCTGTGGCCGGCCGAGGCCCTCGAAGCCGTTCGACTCCTGATCTTCGGCGGCGAAGCCTGCCCACCCGAACTGGCAGAGCGCCTGGCCGTCGAGGGCCGCGAGGTCTGGAACACTTACGGCCCCACCGAGGCAACCGTCGTCGCCTGCGGCGCACTGATGGACGGCAAGAGCCCCGTCAGCATCGGCCTCCCCCTCGACGGCTGGGACCTTGCCGTCGTCGACGCCCAGAGCAATCCCGTCGCGGTCGGCGAGGTGGGCGAGCTGGTGATCGGCGGCGTCGGCCTCGCCCGTTACCTCGACCCCGCGAAGGACGCCGAGAAGTACGCGTCGATGCCCTCGCTCGGGTGGGAACGCGCCTACCGAAGCGGCGACCTGGTCCGGCTCGAGACCACCGGCCTGATGTTCCAGGGCCGCGCGGACGATCAGGTCAAGCTCGGCGGCAGGCGCATCGAACTCGGTGAGGTCGACAACGCCTTGCAGAATCTGCCGGGTGTGAGCGGCGCTGCCGCAGCCGTGAAGAAGACGGCAGCCGGCAACCAGCTCCTCGTCGGGTACATCGCCAGCACGGATCCCGACTTCGATCTCAAGGCCGCTCATGCACTGCTCAGCGAGCAGCTACCAGCAGCCCTCGTGCCGCGTCTGGCGTTGATGGACGAACTTCCGACGCGTACGTCAGGCAAGGTCGACCGCAATGCGCTGCCGTGGCCGTTGCCCGGCGCCGGTGAAGATGCCGGGGCCGCGTTGGGCCTCGACGGCACCGCCGCCTGGGTTGCCGGTCTGTGGGGATCGATCCTGGGAGCCCAGATCACCGGACTCGACGACGACTTCTTCGAAGTGGGCGGCGGATCCCTCTCTGCTGCTCAGTTGGTGACCGCCCTGCGCGAGCGGTTCCCCGAAGTGACCGTCGCACAGCTCTACGACCATCCACGGTTGGGATCGCTCGCCGAATATCTCGACGAATTGGCACCCACCGAAACTGTGGAGCCGCGCATCGTCGCTCCAACACCCTTGAAAACTCAGCTGGCGCAGATCGCCGTCACCGTTCCGCTCACGACGCTCACCGGACTGCAGTGGGTGACGTGGCTGGCGATCGCGAACAACGTCCTCGGCTGGTTCGTCGACGTCAGCTGGGCGCCCACGGTCTCGTGGTGGTGGATCCTGTTGGCGTTCATCGTGTTCATCACGCCGATCGGCCGTATGACCATCGCCGTCGTCGGGGCGCGCCTGCTCCTACGCAAGTTGGAACCAGGAACGTACCCGCGAGGTGGTAGTGAACACCTGCGTCTGTGGATCGCGCTGCGACTCACCGAAGCCAGTGGCGCAGCCAATCTTTCGGGCGCACCGTGGATGCTCTATTACGCCCGCGCCCTCGGCGCCGACATCGGCAGCGGCGTCGATCTCCACACACTTCCTCCCATCACCGGCATGCTCGAACTCGGTGACGGCTGCTCCGTCGAACCCGAAGTCGACCTCTCCGGCCACTGGATCGACGGCGACGTCATTCACATCGGTGAGATCAAGATCGGGGACGGCGCCTCCGTCGGTTCACGCTCGACGCTTCTGCCCGGCGCGCGTATCGGTCGGGACGCCGTCGTCGAACCCGGATCTGCGGTGTTCGGCCGAGTAAAGGCAAACCAGCAGTGGGCCGGCTCCCCCGCCACCAAGGTCGGGAAAGCGAATCATCCTTGGCCGGCCGAACATCCGAAGCGCGCACCCGGCTGGGTGCCGGTATACGGCGTCACCTCGGTCTTCCTGGCCGGTATGCCGATCTTCGCTCTGATGGCCGGAATCGCCTTGATCGGTTGGTGGATCCGCGACACCGACACGCTCACGAGCGCAGTGCTCCAATCGCTGATCATGCTTCCCGTCGCGACCATCGTGAGTTTGCTCGTCTTCGCAGTCGTCACGCTGGTGGCCGTTCGCCTTCTCTCGATCGGGCTGACCCCCGGCTACCACCCTGTCCGCAGCCGCATCGGCTGGCAGGTGTGGGCGACCGAACGCCTGCTCGACTCGGCCAGAACGTTCCTCTTCCCGCTCTACGCGAGCCTGCTGACGCCGGGATGGCTCCGCCTCCTCGGCGCCAAGATAGGCAAGAACGTCGAAGCATCCACCGTGCTCCTCCTTCCCAAGTTCACGACGGTCGCCGACGGCGCATTCCTCGCCGACGACACCATGGTTGCGAGCTACGGCCTCGGCGGCGGCTGGATGCACATCGAACAGGCGAAGATCGGCAAGCGTGCGTTCCTCGGCAACTCCGGTATGACCGCACCCGGTCGACGCGTCCCCAAGAACGGTCTCGTGGCGGTTCTGTCGGCCACCCCGTCCAAGGCCAAGTCCGGATCATCGTGGCTGGGTAGTCCACCGGTACGTCTGAGAAGGGCTGCCGGGGACACCGACGCCGCCCGCACGTTCAATCCGCCGATGCGACTCAAGATCGCCCGCGGAGTGGTCGAAACCTGCCGACTGATCCCCGTGATGGTCACGTTCGGCATCGGTCTCGGTGTTCTGTTTGCACTCGAAGCACTGGTCGGCGCCGTCGGATTCTGGTTCGCGGCTCTGTTGAGCGGCGTAATTCTGCTCGTTGCCGGAGCAGTGGCTGGCGCGATCACCATCGCCGCCAAGTGGATCGTCGTCGGGCGCATCGCCAAGGTCGAGCATCCGCTGTGGAGTTCGTTCGTCTGGCGCAACGAGGTAGCCGATGCGTTCGTCGAAACCGTCGCGGCGCCGTGGTTCGCTCGCGCAGCGACTGGTACTGCCGTACTCAACATCTTCTTGCGTGGGCTCGGGGCCAAGATCGGCAAGGGCGTTTGGTGTGAGTCGTACTGGCTACCCGAGGCAGATCTTGTGACTTTGGGCGACGGAGCGACAGTGGAACGGGGGTGCGTCGTGCAAACTCATCTCTTCCATGATCGGATCATGTCCATGGACACCGTCACCTTGGGAGCAGGAGCAACGCTGGGACCGCATTGTGTCGCGCTACCCGCAGCCGGCATCGGCGCGGGAGCGACGGTAGGGCCTGCATCTCTGGTGATGCGAGGTGACACCGTTCCGCCCTCCACCCGCTGGCAGGGCAATCCGATTGCACCGTGGGTGGCGTCGTGAAGCCGAACAGAATGCTCGAAGAGCCGCTCGATCCGTACCTGCCACACAACGGCAACCGCGGTTACCGCGTGTCTCGGTACGAACTGGAACTGACGTACAAGGTCTTCAGTAACCGTCTCGCCGGCAAGGCAGTCATCACCGCTGTCACCACCGAGAGCCGATCCAAGTTCAGCTTCGACCTCGCGCAGAACCTGCAGGTGTCAAAGGTGTCCGTCAACGGTGCCCGCGGCACCAAGTACGCGCACTTGAACAACAAGCTGATCCTCACGCCGTCTACCAAGATCCCCGCGGGCGGTGCCCTGTCGGTCACCATCGCGTACAGCGGCAACCCCGAGCCGATCAAGAGCCTGTGGGGCGAAGTCGGCTGGGAGGAACTCGACGAAGGAACTTTGGTCGCAAGTCAGCCCAACGGCGCGGCGTCCTGGTTCCCGTGCGACGACCATCCGATTTCCAAAGCGTCGTACCGCATCTCGATCACCACCGATTCCCCGTTCTATGCCCTCGCCAACGGCAAGCTGATCCGCAAGCAGACCCGTGCGAGTCAGACGACGTGGGTCTACGAGCAGACCGAACCGATGGCAACCTACCTGGCGACGATTCAGATCGGTCAGTACGAGCACCGACAAGTGAGCGCCGGGCCGGTACCGGTCTTCGCCGTTCACCCACCTCGGCTGCGCGCAGCGTTCGACGTCGACTTCGGGCGCCAACCCCAGATGCTGGAGGTCTTCGGAAAGCTGTTCGGCCCGTATCCCTTTGCCGACTACACCGCTGTGGTCACCGACGACGAACTCGAAATCCCCATCGAAGCGCAGGGACTCTCGATCTTCGGAGCCAACCACTGCACGGGTAGGCGCGGTTCCGAACGTCTTGTCGCACACGAGCTTGCCCATCAATGGTTCGGCAACAGCCTCACTCTCGGGCAGTGGTGCGACATCTGGCTACACGAAGGCTTTGCCTGTTACGCGGAGTGGATCTGGTCCGAGAATTCCGGTGGCCCATCCTCGAACCAACTCGCGACCAACGCCTATCAAGGGCTCGGGCGTAAATCTCAGGACTTGATCGTCGCCAATCCCGGGCCTGCCCTGATGTTCGACGATCGAATCTACAAGCGGGGCGCGTTGACTCTGCACGCCCTGCGCGGCGTTCTCGGAGACGAGAAGTTCTTCGAACTGATTCGCCAGTGGACTACGAAGCATCGGCACAGCACGGTCAGCACCGAGCAATTCACCGATCTCGCTTCACGTTTCACCGACACCCCACTGCGCCCTCTCTGGGATGCTTGGCTGAATCAACGCCCGCTACCTCGGCTTTGACGCTTTCCCCCAGCCGTAGCACCACGCCGAAACATTCCGAATGCGCCGATTAGCTTTGTCTTACCTTTACTATAGAGGTGGGCCGAGGGACGACCCCGACAACACAATTCTCAGGGCACGCTTCCTCGACAGGTAGATCGGGGGATCGATGTTCGTTGTATTCACAATATGTTTCGTGATCGGGGTTGTCGCCCTGATCGGAGCCTTTGCCGTCGGCGAGGTTGCAGATCTGGGCGGCGGCCACGCAGACGGGCTGCCATTTCTGAGCCTGACAACTTTGGCCACAGCACTTTTCGGCTTCGGCGCCGGCGGCGTAGCTGCCACTCTCGCGGACGCTCCGACGTTGGTAGCGGTTATTGCAGCACTCGCACTCGCCGCCGTTCTCGTTGTCGTCACGCGCGGCCTCCTTCTCCCCTATCTCCTTAAGCAACAAGATAATTCGCACATCGGGCGGGCTTCATACCACGGACTGTTGGGCACGGTCACCCTCACCATCGCAGCCGAAGGTTGGGGAGAAGTCTCGTTCGTCGACGCCGAAGGCAATCGCGTGCAGGCCAAGGCCGTCAGTGCACAGCCGATGGTTCTCACCACCGGCACCACCGTCTACATCGCCGATGTAGACGATCAATACCTTCACGTCGTCACGGTTGACGACGCGATCTAAGGACTCGATACATGCTGCCAATCATCATCATTGCGGTTGTAGTCGCAGTAATCATCTTCATCGTTCTCCCCGCGATCTACGTGAAGAACTACGTCAAGGTCCCGCCGAACGAAGTGGCGGTCTTCACCGGACGAGGCAAGCCGAAGGTCGTCCGCGGCGGTGCCCGGTTCAAGATTCCCGGCATCGAACGTGTCGACATCATGTCGCTCGAGCCGTTCAACGTCAGCATCAATCTCAAGAATGCGCTCTCCAACGACGGTGTTCCGGTCAACGTCGAGGCAGTCGGCCTGGTACGAATCGGTTCCGCCGACGAAGCGGTTCAGACAGCGGTGCAACGATTCCTGACTTCCGACCTGGACGAACTCCAGCAGCAGATCAATGAAATCCTCGCGGGCAGTCTGCGCGGAATCACCGCGACCATGACGGTCGAGGATCTGAACTCCAACCGCGACTCCCTCGCTCGCAGCGTGGTCGAGGAGGCAGGCGGCGACCTCGCCCGCATCGGCATGGAAGTCGATGTCATCAAGATCGCGGGAATCTCCGACTTCAACGGCTATCTCGAATCGCTCGGTCAGCGCCGCATCGCCGAGGTCAAACGTGATGCCGCGATCGGAACTGCTGAAGCAGAGCGTGATTCGCAGATCCAGTCAGCAAAGGCGCGACAGGCAGGTTCCGTCGCACAGGCCGAGGCCGACACCGCGATCGCGAGTGCAAATCAGAAACGCGACGTCGAACTCGCTCGCCTGCGAGCACAGACCGAAGCCGAGAACGCAGAAGCCGACCAGGCCGGACCTCTCGCGCAGGCAACAGCCGAGAAGGCCGTCGGCATCGCACGGGAGCAGGCCGAGGCGGCCCGCGTCGAAGCTCGCACCGAGGTCGAGCGTCGTCGCGCCCAGCAATCGGAAGCGGCATTGCAGGCAGATGTCATTGCACCGGCCGAGGCCGAACGCCAAGCCTCGATCGCACGCGCAGAGGGTGAGCGACAGGCCGCGATCCTCCGCGCCCAGGCACAGGCCGAGTCAGCAAGGCAGGCCGGCGGCGCTCAGGCCGATGCACGAAAGCTCGTCGCCGACGCCGTTCGCTCTGAACAACAGGCTGATGCCGACGGCCTTCGAGCACGTCTGGAAGCCGAAGCCGACGGCCGCAAGGTAGCGGCAGACGCCGTCCGTGCCGAGCAACAAGCCGAGGCGGATGGTTTGCGCGCCAAGCTCGAAGCCGAAGCTGCCGGTAAGCGTCAGATCGCCGAGGCGCTCAATTCCTACACCCCGCAGGCCGCGCAGTTGCTCACTCTGCCTGATGTTCTGGCAGCATTGGTCGACGCCACCGCAGCAGCAGCGAAGCCGGTCGGCGACATCGACCGCATCTCCATCGTCGGCGGCAGTGATGGGGCCAAGGGTTCGATCGGCTCGATCCTGGGCATCAGCCCCCAGGTGATCGCCGGCGTCATCGAAACTCTCGAAAGCTCAGGCGTCGATATCACCGGATTGCTCAACGGCCTGAACAAGACCGCATCGGTTCCGGTTGGTTCGGTACACAATTCGGTCCACAATTCGGAAAACGGTTCCGCAACTGTGGACGCGTGATTTCGCCCCGGTCCGCCGACTCTCGCAGGGGTCGGCGGATCGGACGGCATCACGCGCTCGGAAGATGTGAACGCGACTTGAAGAGAATCAGAATCAAGCAGGCAGCGGCGGCGGCTGATCCGAACAGAAGAGTCACCGTGTAGCTCAGCGCCGGAATGCTTTCCGACAGCATCGCCAGCAACGCAGGCACAGCAAAACCGATGTAGGTGATCGAGTAGAACACCGCGGTCAGTCCTGCCAGATCGTCCGGCCCCGCGATTCGCTGGATCTCCAGCAGCCCGGAAACCAATGCCATGCCGTACCCGCAACCGAGGATCGCTGCAGCCACGATCGCGATCGCCACGGTCAGCGTCGACGCAACCAGAGCAGCGCCGGCCATACCAACCACCAGAAACACCAGAGCCACAACGGCGCCGCGCGCGCTGCGGTCGGTATCGATCTTTCGCCCCAACGACTGAATCGCAAATCCGCATGTCAGCGCGACCATGCACAGTAGAGCCGAAAAGGCCACGGGCGCATCGCCACTGTGCCCGGTCATGAGCGCCGGAATAACTGCATACGCGACACTGGCAGCACCGAACACCCACGGCGCCAACGGAACAACAACGTAGAGGAATCGACGATGACCTGCCGAAGGGATCTTGAGGTCGTCGATCAACCTGCGACGGTCGGATTTCGCCTGTGCCGGTCGTGTTTCGGGAGCACGCCACAGCGCCATGGCGGCGAGGACGGTGATCGCGATGTGCAGGACGTACGCCAACACACTCGGCAGGGGCGCCCACTGCGCCAAGATTCCCGCGGCACCCGCCCCCAAGGCGAAGCCGGCAGTCAGACTCATCGCTGCTCGCCTGGCACCTGCGCCTTCCGACGCCGTCGAATCCCAAGGTTGCGTGGACAACTCCTTGACCCAGGAGCCGCCGACGGCCATACCGATCCCCAAGGCGATGCCGCAGAGGATCCTTCCCAGAATGAGAGCGGCAGCGGAGTCCGCCCCGAAAGCGAGCAGTGTCGAACCGGCGATCGCGATGATCGGCGCGGGGAGCATGATCGGGCGTCGACCCAATCGATCGGACAGCGGGCCGCCGAGCAGCAGGGCCGGCACAATTCCGACGACGTAGGCGAAGAGGAAGAAGTCGACCATCACCGGCGAATAGCCGTGATCGAGTCGGTACATCACCAGCAGTGGCGTGAATTCGTTTCCGCCCCAGGCCGCGGCGAACATGCTGGCGGCAACGGTCAGCCACAGCCATTTTCCGCCGGTGCCACGTTCACTGCCTGGACGACGTTCGGCTGCGGTCCCAGCGTCTATCGTTTGGGTGCTCATCACAGAGTTCCTTCGAAGCCGAGGCCGTGCACCTGGCGCATGTGTGTGAGGACGGCAGTGTTGTATCCGTCTGCATCGCCTGTTTCTACGAGGTCGGTAAGCGCGGTGTGGTCGGCAAGGATGCGAGACAGTTGGCCGGGGTCGCGTGAGATCGACCGCGCTGTCATCCGTCGTTGCCTGTCGCGCAGACTCGCGTAGAACGAGTCGAGCAAAGGGTTCCCACCGGCGGCAACGATCATCTTGTGAAAGTCGGCATCGATCGCGCTGAACGCGGCAACGTCCCCGCGATCAGCAATCTCACGTTGCTCGATCAGATTCGCGCGCAACGCTGCGACAAGCGTTTCACGTGCGTGCGGTCGGACCGACACCACTCGAACGCTCTGAGTCTCGACGAGCTGTCTGGCACTGACTACGTGTTCCGCTTCCCCATCCGCGACCGGGACGATCAGCGCCCCCTTCTTCGGGTAGAGGCGCATCCAACCTTCCGACTCGAGACGCAGAAACGCCTCACGCACCGGCGTTCGGCTCACATTGGTCCGAGCGGCGATGTCACCCTCGCTGATCAGCTCCCCGCCGGCGAGTTCGCCGGAAAGGATCAGCTCTTTGACTTCGCGGAAGACGTTTTCCGAAGCGGAATACAACATAGACACAAGATGTATTTATACTCCATGCTGGCGGAACCCAGACATTCGGGTCGCCGATCCGAACATCTCGGTCCAACACGGCATCGATCCAGCTAGCATTGCAAGGTGCCAGACAGAAGAGGAGTCAGTTCACGATGAACGGCGCACGCTCCCGCCATCGCAGACTGACGCACTCATGACGTCGCAGATGAAGTCCATGAGGACCCTGACCCGCGAGTGGCTGGCCCTCCCCGATCAATACGACCGATTCACTCGCTATCTCCGCGACAACGGCCTCACGACCGCCACCCGGCTATTACTTGGCATCATTGTCATCGGACTGGGCGTGTGCGCACTACTCAACAGATTCAGTCCGGCCGGTCCGACAAGCACGATTGCGCTGTTCTTCAACACTGTTGTCGTGATCTCGTGCTTCATGGTCGGAGTCTCATGGTGGGTCTTCGGCCCGACAAAGCGCCGCTCGTTCGGTTTCGTAGTCTTCTGCGACATCGCAGTCACAATTTCCGTACTTGGAGATTCCTCGCAGCTTGCGCGATTACTCACCTGTGTCATCTACGCGCTGATCGGTATCTACATCGCCTATTTTCACAATCCGAAGTTGCAGATCGCACACCTGACCTTCTCGGTTGTGATGATCGTGGTGGCTGCGCAGCCGATCCTCTTCGGGCCGGAGCGAGATCCCGCGCTCGGTGTTTCGAAAGTGCTGGTTGTCGTCACCGCACTCGTGGTCTGTGCGTTCATCTCGCAGATCGTGCTGACGATGCTCAGCATGGACGCGTCCAGCTCCGACCTCGATCCCCTCACCGGGCTCCTGAACCGTCGTGGCCTCGACCGCCACGTCGAGAAGGTACTCGCGGAGTTCCAGCGTCAGGAATCGGCGGCACTACTCGTGATCGCGATCGACATCGACCGGTTCAAGACGATCAATGACGTACACGGTCACGACGTGGGCGACCGCATAATTCTCCGGGTTTCACAGCGGTTGTCCGCCTGGGCACATGCCGATGCTGTTGTCGCACGGGTCGGCGGCGACGAATTCATCCTCGCTCAAAGACTTTCCGTGCCGGCCATCGGCCCGATGCTCGACTCGATCGGACCGGCAATGCACTCGAATACCGACGAGATACCGTCGACATCGAGCATCGGAATCGCCGTGCGTACCCACAAATTCGTCGCCGGAGAAGAGCGTGCAAGAGCGTTCACCGACATGCAGAAAGTCGCCGATTCGGCGATGTACGAAAGCAAGAGACTCGGCGGCGGACGCGTTCACACGATCGTCACCACTGCGAGCAGGTAGCAGTACGTGAGTTATCAGTAATAAACCGGCCCCGGCACTCCTCCACCCGCTGCCACCGCGTCACCGGTGATCGCGATGCTTCGCGGCGATGCCAGGAAGGTCACGACATCAGCCACCTCTTCGGCGTCGATGATCCGGTGTATCGAATTCGTCGCGATACCCCGCTCCACCTCCGCCTGCGAGCGGCCGGATTCTTCCGACTCGCGCGTAATCCGCGCGGTCAACCTCTCGGTCCGCGTCACGCCCGGATGGACGACAGTGACGTTGATTCCCTTGGGGCCCAGCTCGTCTGCAAGATTCTTGGTCAGCGCAGACACACTGACGTTGCGGATCGTGTGGGCGATCGAGGTTGCCTGTCTGGCGCCCAAACCGCTGATGTTGATGATCCGACCCCAACCCTGATCGATCAGATACGGCGCCACAGCACGCGCAGTGCGCAGGTAGCCGAGCACTTTCACTTCGACTTCGTCGCGCACGACGTCGTCGGTGGTCGCCTCGAAATCCGTCGGCTTTCCGGCGCTGAACGGAGTCGCTGCCGAGTTGACCAGAATGTCGACGCCGCCGAACTCCTTTACTACTTGCCGCACCGACGCCTGAACTGCGTCGTCGTCTCGCGTATCCGTCACGACTCCGATCGCACGAATTCCGAACTCCGAAACCAAATCTCGTGCAACGCTTACGACGGTTTGCTCAGTGCGCGCGAGTATCGCGATGTCGACCCCTTCAGCAGCCAGACCTCTGGCGATTGCCAGACCGATCCCCTTGCTACCACCGGCAACGATCGCACGCTTTCCAGACAGGTGAAGATCCATACCTGCGACACTATCCAACAGGCGATCCCCGATCTCTACGAAGAGGGATCGGGGACCGACTGGATTGTTTCTGTGTCTCAGACCATCAGATCCGCGTACAGGTAGACGTTGTCGGCGTAGTTACCCACACCGTCCTCGAATTGCAGTTCGCCGCCGCAGGTTACGACTGCCAACTTTCGAGGGCCATCCGGGCCGGCCAGCACGCTTTCCTCCACGCCATCGGCCTTCGGACGCGTCGTCACCGCAGTCACCTTCCACGACGTGCTCTTGCCCGTCGCGTCGGATGTACGGATCACTTCACCCGGTTCGATCGTGCCCAGGTCGAACAGTGCACCGTTACCCTGGCCGGTCAAATTGACATGTCCGGCAATCAAAGTCGTGCCGGTGACCGAGTCGAGCGAGGCGCCGTCGAGCCAGATTCCGACGTTCTTGACGTTCTCCGGCGGAGTGAGAACTCCTTCCGGCACGGTGGCGTCCACGATCGGCGCCTGAACACCGACCGGGTCGAGCGAAAGGGTGTTGGGAGTCATCAACTCATCCGAAGGCGCTGCCGGATTCGCGGAGTGCGACATGACAACTCCCGGACTCGGCGGGATCGCAGCATCGTCATCGGAGGATCGCAGGCCGACGAAGGCCATGGAAGCACCGGCGACAAGCACCGCGACGAGGGCCAGGATGAACGCGACTCGACGCCCCTTGCCGATGTTCGCGGGCTGATCGTGGTTGGGATCGTCGTATGGATTGGATGGATTGGGATCCGACTCGTGCATGGTCATCGAACTGTCTCCTGCGGGATGAGGCACCCCCGGCGCCTCTTGCGAATTGACGCCCCCTGCGTCTGATCTGTGTCGGCACCGATCACACGAATCGTGACCGGTGCCGACGTCTACTACATCTGCCTGGCGTCAGGAACGCTTGCGGCGGAGAGCAACTGCTCCGGCAGCAGCCATACCGACAAGCCCGAGGCCCGTCACTGCGACGGCGACGTTGCGGCCTGAATTCTGTTCAGCGGCACCACCGTCGATGGCAACCGGGCGAGGTCCGGTGGCCTGCTTCGGAACCGACGGCGCCGGAGCAGCGGGAGTTGCAACCGGCTGCGACGGAACAGGTGCACCCGGAACTACGGGCACGACCGGCACAATCGGCACGATCGGAACAATCGGCACGATGGGCACAATCGGAACGACCGGAGTTGCAGGCGTCGTGGTTGCCGGTGTCGTTGTTGCCGGTGTCGTTGTTGCCGGTGTCGTCGTTGCCGGTGTCGTCGTTGCGGGTGTCGTCGTGGGCGCTGCTGCATATCCGACGCTGGCAGACGCATTCATCAAAGCCGGCCGAACGGTGTCGAACGACGCGAAGATCTGGCACTGTGCGCCTGCCGTGTTCCAGTGCAGGTTCTCGACCGAATCCGGAATGACGCTTGCGGTCACGGAGTAGTCACCGCCGTCCGCAGCGGTGAGGCACAGATCCACGGCAGTCGGTGCGTCGCCGCGGCCGTCGACCGTCAATTGGTTTGCACTCAACGTTGCCTTGGCGTTGTCGCCACAGACGGTGAGTTCGGTGCCCGCCGAGGACTGAACATTGATCGGCTTCCGGTACATATTCGTGTTCAGGGTGAATACGGCAGTCTCGCCGGCCTTCAAAGTTCCCGTCGCGGGCGTCTTGCGAACGAGGTCGAGCGTCTGCGTGACGTTCATGATCTCGACGATGCGAGCTCGCTCGTCGTCGCCGATGTTCCTGTCGCACAGGCCTTTGAAATCGGCCATCAGCGGATTGTCGTAGTCCGAAACGCACCACACCAGCGTCTGCCGCGCCGAACGCGCATCCTCACTGCCATTTCCCGAAACGACGCCGTCGAGCTTGGCGGGATTCT
Organism: Rhodococcus sp. P4_F3_2; assembly: GCF_056401335.1. Lineage (NCBI taxonomy): Bacteria > Bacillati > Actinomycetota > Actinomycetes > Mycobacteriales > Nocardiaceae > Rhodococcus > Rhodococcus sp. P4_F3_2. The sequence continues at coordinate 3,462 of NZ_JBFUJN010000017.1, read as the reverse complement.
GCAGCAACCAACTGATGACAGCGAGATCGTCGGCTGACAGATCGGGATTGCCCGATGACGGAACCGTCGCACCCATCTCGTCGTTGTGCTTGTCCACGGGCAAACCGTTTTCGTCGACGCCGGCACATGGATCGAGATCGAAGTCCGTGCAGTACATCCATTCCGACTTCGCAATTCCGTCGACGTCGCGGACACCGCAGACCGGCGCATCCACCGCGGCCGAGGTACCCCGATCCGTGGTGCCGTACATCGGCACGATGTTGCCGTCGTTGTAGTGATCCAGCCGAATGCCGGAGATGTCGAGCATCTGCTCTGAGGGCGTGTACTCGGTGCCCTCACACAACCCGGCGGTGAACGCCGGAGCAGCCGCGGTTCGCACCGGCATCGGCGCGGACACAGCTGGTGAAGCAAAAGCAACGCTACTACCGGCCACCGTTGCGGCAATAGCTGCAGTTAGCGAGAGCCGGAGAACAAGCGGCCTACGCCGTGAACCAGACACAGTCATCAAAGCTTTCCTTTCAAGACATTTCGGTAGCGGGAAGGTTGCTTGGATTCCCAAGGCCACGCCACCCAGCGCTCACTTCCGAGAGGATCGGCTGATCGCTTTTGGCAACCAGCCAGTTACTAGATGGCAATGTAGTGCATGTTTCAAGAAAGTCCACCCGATCGTCGAGCCCCCGTACGCAGCTTGAACCTCCGGACGACGAGTTAGCCAATAAGATGACTGCACCTTTGTCCAACCGCACAACTATCGCGATCAACTCAAAATCGGCTCACGTAACCGGGGCGTTTCCGGCATTCCTCCGACGCTAGCCGGTCGGTAACTCGGACATTCTGGGGAAACTCACAGGAAGGGGCGTTTTCAGCGCGCACACAAAAGAAGGGGCCCGCAATGCGGACCCCTTCACCGGAACTTCCAACCGAGACTGCTTTGTCTGGATTCAGACAACTTGCAGATACTCGGAACAATCCACCGATTCACAAAATGTGATTTGCCTCACATTTAGAGAATCTGTTGGTTTTGTTCACACTCTGAACCAATCTTTTGGTCCTCTTTGTGTCGATTACCAGATCTTCGACGGCGGCAATCTGCACCCGATAGAGAGCGGAGTACGAGCCTCGGATCAGTCTCGGACCGGAGGCGCCTTCCTTGTGGTAACCGCAATGCGATTCCACGCATTGATCGTGAAGATGACGCTGATGAGCTGGGCCAGTTCCTCGTCCGAGAATTCGCCGGCAGCCTCGTTGTACACCTCGTCCGGAACGAAACCGTCAGTAAGGACTGTCACGGCCTCGGTCAAGGCGAGTGCGGCGCGTTCGCGATCGGAGTACATCCCTCGCGCTTCTTCCCACGCGTTCAGTAGGTAGAGCTTCTGCTCCGTCACGCCGACCTTTCGGGCATCGCGAGTGTGCATGTCCAAGCACCATGCGCAATGATTCAGCTGCGACGCACGCGTGAGGACTAGCTCGACGAGCGTCGGCTCCAGCCCCTTGCGCGCAGCGGCATCCAACGCAATCATCGCCTTGTAGACCTCGGGCGCCAGCTTTGCGATATCCAGTCGTTGTCCTGTTGCTGTAGTCATACTCAAACCGTAATCCCGGAAAGACCCCGAAACATGGTTCAATCCGGTGATGAATTCATGGGCCAATCTTGGGTTCGATCTGCATATCGAGCTGCCACAGGGAATCGGGGTTCGCGCTGCGCTGCTTCAGACGCTTCGCGACGCGATCGACAGTGGACTATTGAAGCCCGGCACCAGACTCCCACCTTCCCGCACCCTCGCACTCGACCTCGGAGTTGCCCGAAACACCGTTGCGGACTGCTATGCCGAGCTCGCCGCCGCTGGATGGCTTGTCACGCGGCCGGGTTCCGGAACCGTGGTCGCCACGCTCGCCAGCACACACAGTCGCGAGGTCGATCCATCGCCGACCCGACGGCGCTTGACCTACAGCCTTCTCCCCGGATCGCCGGACGCGTCGGCGTTTCCCCGCACTGCATGGATTTCGTCCGCCAGACGTGCTTTGACCACCGCGCCGACCGACGCTTTCGCGACCACTGATCCCAGAGGCCGAGTCGAACTCCGGAACGCCCTCACCACATACCTGAGCCGCACCAGAGGCGTTCGCGTCGATCCGAGCCGCATTGTGATCAGTGCCAGCTCGGGTCACGGGATCTCCCTCCTCGCCCGTGCACTCGGAGGAACGATTGCGGTCGATGCTTTCTGCCTTCACCTGCACCGACAGTTGCTCGTCGACGAAGGACTGCTGACAATTCCCATTTCGGTCGACGAATCAGGCACTTGCACAGACGAATTGGCGTCAACGTCTGCTGAGAGTGTTCTGCTGACGCCGACGCATCAGTTTCCCCTCGGAGGTCCCCTCACGCCGGCGAGGCGCGCGACCGCTCTCGAATGGGCCTCGACTACCGGTGGCGTCATCATCGAGGATGACTACGACGGCGAATTCCGTTACGACAGAAAGCCTGTCGGCGCACTCCAGGGAATCGCGCCGCAGCACGTTGCGTACCTCGGCACTGTCAGCAAGACACTGTCGCCGGCCATTCGCATCGGATGGATGGTGTTGCCGGACAGACTGATCGAACCCGTCCTCGCAACAAAGGGACCCTACGAACGCTGGGTAAGTTCAACGGATCAATTGACCTTGGCAGACTTCATCGAATCCGGAAGATTCGACAGCCATATTCGAAAGATGCGTACCTCGTATCGACGACGACGCGATCAACTGGTTGCGACCCTTGCACAGCAAGTACCCCGGGTCAGGGTCGAGGGGATCTCCGCGGGTCTTCACGCTGTGATCCGCCTTCCCTCCGGCACCGAACAATCTGTTCTTGCGGCGGCGCAGGCGCGCGATCTCGGACTCGAAGGGTTGTCCGTCTTCCGACATCCCGACGTATCGTCAGTCGGCGGTGACGGCATCGTCGTCGGTTACAGCACGCCGACGCAGTCGCAGTACTCCAGGACGCTGGATGTGCTCTGCGAGGTGTTGCAGGCGACTCTGCGATAACGCCTGTCGGATCTACCCATTCGCTCACCTGCCCTGCCCTGCCCTGATGGAGTGAACGTACCGTTCATCTCGTTAGAGGCGGTGAGAGTGTCGTTCACTCGATCCCGGACGGGGTGGTGAGCCGGCCGTGCTCTTCTGCTCGTGATGGTGTGAACGGTACGTTGGGTCGATCTGAGGCGACGGACGTACCGTTCGCTCGATCCGGGGGGTGCCGGCGACGGGATGTTTCGGGGTGTTTTGGGTACGAGAAAGCCCCCCAACCATCACTGGTTGGGGGGCTTCTCGTAATTTGTGTTCGGCGGTGTCCTACTCTCCCACACCCTGTCGAGTGCAGTACCATCGGCGCTGAAGGGCTTAGCTTCCGGGTTCGGAATGGGACCGGGCGTTTCCCCTTCGCTATGACCGCCGTAACTCTATGAAACTGTCACAGTAACCAAC
>NZ_JBFUJN010000016.1:0-79186 GCF_056401335.1 Rhodococcus sp. P4_F3_2 | reverse complement strand
GCCTCACCATAGGGATAGTTGAGTTCGGCTCTACCCGAAGCGGGGTTGTAGTCGATGCTGCCGCGCTCATTGGTGATGACCTGGATCAGATTGGCCATAGTGCCGCCACCTGCGATATCAGGGAAAGGAGAAGCTTCCCACGAGATGGAGACCGGCCCCTCAGGGTTGTCGTCGTCGTACATAACCGCGACACCGGGGCCGCCTTGTTTGGCACTGCAGTCGCGCCGCAGCAACGTTCGCGAGAGGAGGAAGTCGCCGTTGGTTCCGTATCCCTTACCGACCTGGTCATTCAACCGAGGCAGAGTGCCCTTCGCCTTCGCAGTGACCAAAAGAGAGGTGGTGTAGAACGAACCAGCAGCCATGAACACATAGTCAGCAACAACTGTCGTACGCTCGAGCACCGCACCCGACTCGTCGATTCTGTTGACCGACACCTCGAAGCAGTCTTGTCCGGACACCTCCCGGATTTCGGTCACCTCGTGCAGCGCACAAATCGTCACATTTCCGGTTGCCTCTGCGGCCGGCAAGTAATTGCGGTCGACGCTGTTCTTCGCGCCGGAATTACTGCCGTACGGACCTTCGCCGATCGAGTACGACGCAGGCGCACGCCCTCCCAACTCGTCACGGACGACATCCCAGTCCACACAGAAATCGTGAAGTACCGGTTCGCCACCGAAGTCCTCGATGTAGTCGAGCCAGGCGCGCGCGCCGCGGTAGTTGGGGTGGGCGAGTAGATCCGCGGGCAACGGCGAAGTGCCCAGCATCCCCTTCGCGCGGGGGTAATAAGTACGGTCCATCTCYCCGTAGTCGATCTGCGTAGGAAAGACCTGGACGAASTCCTGGCGCCGAGGCTGCGGGGTAAATGCACCAAATGCRAGCGACCCGCCACCGACTCCMGAGCCGTAGAGGGCRTCGATCCCATTGCCCCGCACTCGATCGATGAGACCGGGGTAGCGGTCGATGTGCGTGAACTTGGTCAGCGGATTAATCGGCGGATGATCTGCAAACCAGGCAGAGCGGCGATCAGGCTCGTTGATCGTGCAAAACGTGGAACCAGCGGGGTCGATCGGCCACCGGCGCCCGCGTTCGAAGACCGTCGTCCGTACACCCGMCTGCCCCAGTCGCARCGCAGCCACCGCCCCACCGAATCCACTACCGATCACCACCGCAGTCTTCTCTCGGCGCATCTGCACAGGCGTKTGCGCCTGCGCGCCCGCCGGCGACCCGAGAGCTTGACCAGCAGCGAACGCCCCGAGRCYGAGCGCGGCACCTCGAAGGGCGGATCGGCGATTCAGCGTTGACGGATAACGCGMTTCGTTGAYGGGCATGCCGGAAATGTACACGCTTTCGCACCTGATGGGAGGCCACCGCGACTCAAAAGTGAACTGCCCTAGCAATTCCGGACGGGACGCCGATGTTGCAAGCGGTTCACTCGCCTCRCCGTCACGCACCCAGTAGAGATGAAGCAGACCGTAACCGTCGACGCGCCGGGTCGGATCAGCCGTGTAGGACGCCGCTCGAGGRTCTGTTCTCCTCGCCGCGGCCCGCGTATTGAGTCGAGGCTACCGAGGTCCTACAGCCGAAAGCTCAGCGGTACAGGGAGCAATAGGCGTCGACGGACGGCACCTCGACCCACTTCGACCAACGATCGCCCCAGCGGTGCCGCCATGACCTGGTAATACGACACGTCCCCCGCTTCCTTATGCCGCTGGCGACATAGTTTCCTGAGACACCGCTTGCGCATCCGATGACCAAAATCACTGATACACAACATCACTCAAGACCATTCGAAGTCGTGCCTCATACCGCCCCTCCCGGCGCRTGCCACTCCCCCACACCACCGAACCGGAACACCCCGCAGCCGGCACCTAAATCCGCCGGCGCCCCACTTACCCCCAACAACCACCACTGGACATGCCATCGCCGCAGTTCAAAGGCACAAAGCGCACACCGGGACGCCCGAGCACAAGGCGCGATACCCCGTGGCAGGCTTAACGGTGGCACCAGGGCTGCGCACTGTACAACTAACCAATGAGGAGCTACGCCAATCGCCATCGCACACTGATCGTGTTCACCGTGATGGTTGTCGTACTGGGCTCGTTGTGGTGGACGAAATCGATCGCCTTCACCCGATCGCTAGCCATTGCCTTCAGTTCCGAACCGTCCGAGCTCGTTCCGCGCGGTGAACCTGCAGACATCACTCCCACAATCGTCGCCAGCGTCCCCTTCTTCGAAGAGACAGTGACCCTCGTCGCGGACAGAATCGTCAACACCCACGGCGGCAACACATCCGATTACGAATCAACCCTCACCATCACCGACACAACTGATTTCGCCGGAAAAGTCGTGACAGCGCGCGGACGAACACCGCTGGTCACCCAACGGATGGCGAACTACGGCGCACAAGCACTGAGCGAACTGATCAACGAAGCCACCTTCGCACGGACAGGCCAAGCAAAAGTTTCCTTCCTGGTGCTCACCGACTAAATCGCCGCCGCTGTTAGCAGAGCGCACAGCTCACCGACATCCACCCCACGCACGCGACAAAAACCAACACCAACCCCACCCCGAGCAGCACCCACCGCCAACGCCGCGCCGCTCCTGTTGCCGACGGTTGAAAACTAGTCCAGAACCGACGGCCCAAAACTAGACCACCCAACCAAGATTGAATGGGTGATTTCCATGGAAGACTTGGGCATCGATCAGGCACCCTTATTACAATGAAAAACTGTCGAAACGTGCCATCGCTACCAAACTCGGTATCGCGCGTGACACCGTCACCAACGCTCTGACCAGCGACGGACCACCGAAGTATCAGCGACCACCAGTCGAGTCCGCAATCAGCGCCGTAGAGCCGAAGATCAGGGCGCTGCTCACGCAGCATCCGACGATGCCCGCCACGGTATAGCCGAACGCATCTGATGGAGCGGGTCGATCAGCTGGCTACGTGAACGAGTCCGGGCAATCCGACCCGAATACGCCCCCGCCAACCCAGCAGACCGCCTCCAGCACGATCCGGGCCAGGTTGTGCAGTGCGATCTATGGTTTCCACCGGCGTCGATTCCGCTCGGCGGAGACCAGTCCGGCGCCCCGCCGGTGCTCGTCATGATTGCCGCGTTCTCCCGATTCATCACCGCGATAATGCTGCCCAGTCGGGTCACCACGGACCTGGTCGCGGGCATGTGGCAGCTGCCTCTCGCAGGATCTCGGTGCGATCCCACACCGTCCCTGGTGGGACAACGAGTCCGGTTTCGGCCGCCGCGGCCGGCTGACCGAACCGGTGACCGCATTCGTCGGAACCGTTGCCACGACACTGATCCAGTTCAAACAGTACGACCCCGAGTCCAAGGGAATTGTCGAGCGCGCCAATCAGTTTCTAAGAAACTTCATTCATGCCGGGTCGAACACTTCGTTCACCTGACGACTGCAACACCCAACTGACCGACTGGCTCGCGATCGCGAATTCTCGGGTTGTCCCCCGGACCGGCGGTCGCCCAATAGATTTGGTGTCCGTCGACACCGCGGCGATGCTGCCACTGCCGCCGGTTCCACCGCTCACCGCCGCATACTCGCAAATCCGTCTGCCTCGCGACTACTACGTTCGGGTCCACGGAAACGACTACTCGGTAGACCCCTGGGATCGGACACATGGTCGAGGTCGCTGCGGATCTGCGCCAGGTAGGGGCACTCGTGAAAGACGAGTACTGGCCAAGCACGAACGGCGATGGTCACGGGGCTGACCGTCACGGATCCACTGCATGTGGAATCGGCAGCACGACTAGCGGAGCAAGCCCGCAGCGACGGATGGAGCCACGAGGATTATCTCGCTGCCGTCTTATCGAGGGAAGTCAATCGTCCGGAACTCAAACCAGGATTCGATCAGCAGGATTCCCGACACGAAAATCGTTGGAGAAGTTCAACTTTGGCTATCAGCCCTCACTCAGCCGAGAAATGGTGGCATATCTAGGAACCGGAGTCTTCTTGACACAGGCACGCAATGTGGTGCTCTTGGGGCCTCCATGCACCGGCAAAACGCATCTGGCGATCGGGCTGGTAATCAAGGCGGCCCAGTCCGGGTATCGGGTGGCGCTCGCTACCGCGGTCGATTGGATGGCCAGACTCAAAACCGCGCACGTTGAGGGAAGGCTGCCGGCTGAGTTGGCGCGACTACGACAAATCGGGTTGATCATCGTCGACGAAGTCGGCTACATCCCGTTCGAACAGGACGCTGCGAACCTGTTTTTCCAGTTGGTGTCGAGTCGCTACGAGCATGCCTCACTGATTCTGACATCGAATCTGCCGTTCGGCCGATGGGGTGACGCATTCGGCGATCAGGCAGTCGCCGCCGCGATGATCGACCGAATCGTCCATCACGCAGAGGTTTTGACCTTGAAAGGGGCGAGTTACCGACTCAGAAACACCGGGATCGATACGTTGCCGTCCGTGAGAGCGGACAACGCGGCACAATGAATACATCGGCGTGGTCTAGTTTCCGTCCGTCGCGAATGGACTAGGTTTCGACCGTCGTTCACAGACCCGTTGGCCGGTGGGTTGTCCGTGATTGATCTCGGCGGTGATCCTGGGCCCGCCCGCTATACCCAATTGCCCCGGCAGAGATCGAACAACACAGAATCTGACGGCGAGTCGAGATCTGACGCAAAACCGGCAACCGGCCGGAAATTGGACCAGAACCAAATCCGATCCGTCAATGACGCCCTGCCTGCTCAGCGGTCGGCCCTTGTGAATTCAAAGCTCAATCCTATATATGAATATAGCTTGGAGTGCCCCGGCGTAAGGAGTAGGCAAACACTTGGTTCAATGCTGCAATGAGCAAAGAAGAATGGCCAATCTCGACTTGGAAGATCCTTATGAGTGCTGGTGCTCTTGGTGCTGCCTCCACTGCCGTAACTAGCGTCGCGATGTGGCTTGTCCTCTCCGGTCAGTTCTCGCAGGTTCAGTGGGGTCCAGCATCGGGTTGGGTCTTTGGCGCCGTCACTGTGCTTGCCGTAGGGGTGGCGTTGAGCCAGGCCGACCATGCACGTCGCGAGAGTCGCCGAGCAAACCGTCGTCTGCTCTATCAGATCGATGTAAAGCGCCGTTCAGATCAGATCGACGCCGTTTCCGACCTCTGGGACAGAGTCGGCCAGATCGAAGTACCGACGCTCTACATCGCTGATCAGATCCAGAGGTTCCTCCATGGGCGCATCAACGAGAACCAACTGTTCGAGCAATACCGCGAGTACGCGGACAAGCTAGTAACCGTCGAGGTCGCGTTCACCAAAGCACTAATAGTCGTCAACGAACCGAACGTGCAAGAACAAGTCGCTGCCACATACTGTGCGTTCGGAAACGTCAGGAAGACGGTAACAGAGGTGTACACGCAGGTTATTCATGAGAACACAGGCGACTATCCGTTGATTTACCGTCGTCAAAACGAGCTTGTCAAGCACCGTGAGCCGATGACGCGCGCCGCCAAGACCCACCTCGCATCGCCGATCGAATTTGTCGACGAGTGATGCTGCACTACGCGAGAGATGCCGAGCTGCTCGAGCTTGCCGACACATTCGAAGCCGAGGGCACCGCCGTGGTTTCAGTAGTGAGTGCGGACGGGTCAAAAACCGACACAGATCAGGGAGACGCCAGACGTCTTCATCCCCCTCCGCGCGAGACGGCCGGCATCCTTGGGCCTCACGCTAGGGACTGCCTGTAAGTGTTGATGACGGCTGGCCTGCCCCAAGGTTTCTTACCCATTTCGGTGTGAAGATCGAGCCTCGCTAAAAGGCTTCGATCCATGCCACGACCGTATCCGCCGGAGTTCCGATTCCGAGCCGTAGCCCTCGTCCGTGCCGAAAAACCGATCACCACCGCCGCTGATGTCATCCAAACCGGGGGCAGTCCCGCTACACCAACGGCCTCCAAGCCATCCTCGACCAAAACCTCAACGTCGACCTCCACGGCGCAAACCTCATCCCCTCATTCGCAGACACCGACAACACGTCATCGGCCGACCATCTCGCGAACCAAGTCGACCACGCACGTCGTCGCCCAGCCCGTCACAGGTACGGTCCACCGATGGGAGACGAAGAGAACAACTACGCCATCGGGAAAGACCACCGATACGGTCGCGATGAACGATGGCACGCTGGCGAAGCACTGGACAAGTACAAGAGTCACGTACGGATCGCACACGATTCCTCGGCAACGACAGACGGCAGCTACATCATCAAAGGCCCGCAATACTCGAATTGGAAGACCCTTAAACGATTTCGGGCCGAGGTCAAAGGAATGAAGGGCCTGACCGAACGCAAAGTCGCAGGCGTACTTCCCCTGACCGATTCGGAATCAACTCCGTCCGAGGTTTGGTATGTCATGCCCAAAGCGACCCCGCTGGCAGACCATCTGGAAAAATGCAGCTTCGACGACGTCGTCAGAGCTTTTGTCGTCCTCGCAGACACCCTTTCCACATTGACCGAGGGACCTTTCGCTGTTGCGCATCGAGACATCAAGCCGGACAACCTCTTCTGGTACAACGGAGGTCCCGTTCTGGCCGATTTCGGTATCGCGGCCTGGGCCGACTCGACCGGGACGGTGACCATGGAAGGCGACAAGCTCGGCCCGATGTACTTCCTCGCACCCGAAGCGCGATACACTTCCGGCGACGTCGATTGGCATCGCGCCGACGTCTATTCCCTTGCAATGACGTTCTGGTCAATCGCGGCACCGAGGCGAGTGACGAAGAAGAGGAAATCGACCGTCGCCGTACCTCCTCCTGGTCCGATATTGCAGACACAGGAACAGTTTTCGATGTTTCACTTCGGCGACTCCGACGCTGCCAGGCTCGACGTGCTGATGGAACAAGCGACGAACTACTACCCCAACCAGCGCCCGACATCGGCAGACTTCCGCGACGAACTCCTCACGTGGCTAGAGATGTTTCCCGGCACTCATGCTCCACCCGAGAGAACCACAAGCCACCAGGGATTCAGATCGCTCGTCAGGACCTTTCGTCGAATGGAGATCCACGAGAAGAATTTCCTCGAATCGATCAAAAGCGAATGCAACCTGATGGTCGGAAAGGTCAATTGGGACGAAACCGTTTCGGCCAGCTACGACCCCCGGCAAAAGCTCGACGCGGACCGGCTGCCCCGGCACTCTGCCATCATGGCCACCCACGGCCGTATCAGCGACGACGACTGGGACGGCACGCTCGTCCTGGCGTTACGCCACCCCGACGACCTCAGACGTCTCGTTGTCGGCGGCATAGTGACTCCGGAGGGAATGATCGACCTGATCGTCGAGTATCAGGAGCGTGTCGAGGGAAAATGGAAACTCGAATTCGACAACACCGTTCCCGCCCTGCTACTCGGGCGGTTAATCACCGACAAACAGATCCGGGACAACATCTCTGACGCCCTCAACGCGTCGACAACACTCGACGACGTCCACGCTGAGCCCCCACAGTGGGCCGGAGAGCGAGTCCTGTGACAGTGCCTGAACGAATCTCTACGCACGCCACCTCGTCGACTCTGATCTAACCGGAAGAACGCCGAAGCCCCGTCGACCTCACAGTCGACGGGGCTTCGAATATCAAAGGGCAGCAGTGGTTTACGAACGAGTACACTCGACGTCACTTCCCGAGCAAGGAATCTTCCCAATTCCCCTCGACCGCATCCACTCCGGATGCCGACCGCGCACGCACCGCGGCCCAGGACTCGATGTACGCCTCATCTTTCACACCATGCCAAGAGAGAGCAGCACCCACTGCTGCCGCTGAGTACGCCAAGGATTCCTCGATCCGCCTGGGCACAACACAGCTGCAACACCTGACCGACGCTGGCGTCCCTCCGCGAACACTGATCGCGCTACTAGCGGAAGCAGGAAGCATCATCCCCGATGAGAACATCCTCGCGATCCTTATGGCGATGCTCAGCCCCTACCGAAACCTCACCGGCACCGGTTCGAAAAGTTCGACCTTCCCAACGACGCCCCTCACTGAACGGTGATAGACCGGCTCAAACAACAAGGAATCGTGAAGTTATCAAGGCAAAAACCACTCACCATCACATTGAGAACAGTCTTCCTGCACTGAGCTCTCGTTCCCGCCTTCCCCCACACCGTGGCCGCACTGCGAACAAGATTCTCGTGCCCCGGCGGCTTAGTCCTCGGCTTGCTGCGGAAAGTTAAACCGTCAGCTCGCTCTCCCACTTGATGATCCGATCCACGATACGAAGGATCGCTCCCCTTCGAATCAAGCGGCTTCTTATATGCAGACTGCCGTTGACACCGTCCCGGAGCATGAGCCGAACGTGCCGTTGAACGCGCTTTCTTCGAACTCCTCGTCTGGTATCAAACGCAGCCAGATGGTAGGCGACGCTACTTTCCAAAGTATGCGCGCGTATATGGCTGGCGATCGCAGCCCGATAGCGTCAGCCTGCAATGCTAGACGGGTGAACTCGTTGCCAGGCGCTGCAGAGACCGGAAAACACCTACAGAACACCGCCCTCCGAGATTTCGGCCGACCATCTGAAGAGAACGTATCCGGCGGAGCGACCTACAGGCTACTTCCCCCCGCAGGACGCTCCAGTGCCCCCGCTCCTCAAGTACGCACTCGAACTCATCGGGTTGAAAGGCTATGGCCCTGCCGAAAAGATTGCGTGGTGGGTCGACTTCACGTTCAAAGGTGAGCAGTGCCAAATCGCTCACCAGATGTTCGGTGTCCGCATCTACCTGACCAATGACGCTCCAGAAGATTCGGTGCAGGACACACCCTGACTCTGATCTCGAAGCAGCTCAAGTCAGCAGTGAAGATCGTAGAAAAGGTGATCCTCGACGCGGCACCCGACGTGCTGGGTCGCGGCAATGCCACCGTGATCAACCAGCATCTGTCGCTCGAACGGGCATACCAGTACTTCCGCGAACGCGCACTCACTCCGACCTTCATCCCGGACGAGCACTCCGAACATCGCAGCCCCGACGGCACACTGCTCTCCACCTCGTTCGACAGCGGCCAGCATCAGATGAACATGAACGCCTTCCATGACATGGTTGCTGCAATCACGGCCTACCTCAGTCTGCTCGAGCACGACCTCGTCCGGGCTCTGGCGTTCACGGGATTTGATCCTGGCACCGGAACTTGTCAAGCGATTGAGTCCAGTGAGTGCTAAGCGGCTGCCGTTTCGGTCTGCTCGTTTGTGGCGTCGTCATGGTCGGGTTGGTTGATCCAGACGGCGTCCGGGAGGTCCAGAATCTTCGGCGCAACTGTGGTGCCGAAACGTTGTGGGTGTTGTTCGTGGGCCGCGGTGAGGACACTTCTTCGGTCAGCGGCCTTGTCGGCCGTGAGTCCGAAGTGAACATCGGCAGGAGAGTATGCATCCCCGATTCCGGTGTGCCGATGCTCGTGGTTGTACCAGTTGGTGAAGCGGTCCATGAATTCCCTTGCTGCAAATAGTGATCCGAACCGATCAGGAAACCCCGACCCGTACTTCAGCGTCTTGAACAGCGACTCCGAGAATGGATGTCGTTCGATACTCGCGGACGTGAGTGTGAGCGTGCCGCTTCGAGGTCCGCCAGGAGCGTCGCGACGGTCCTGCTGGTCACGGGCGCGGGCCACGGCCCCGTTCCCCAGCGAGAGACTGGGGTTACCGCCGACACAGCCTCCGGCGATCGCCCCGATCGACACGGGCGTCACCGAACCCTCCACAAGAGCGGTGGGCCAGAAGCCCTCGGTGGCCGCATGTAGGGCGGGTAGAGGGATCTCGAAGGACGGGCGACGGTCGTGAGCACCGCCGACGCCCACCCAGATCAGCCGCAGCGCCTTTCGTCGACGCCACCGGCGTACGGCCGGGCCGTTGAATCCGCGGACGCAGTGCCGGCCTTCAGAATCAGTGATCGGCGTTCCCCGCGAACCGTCAGCTTGGTCAAGCGACGGTGGAGCACGTACCGCATAGCGATGAGGATTAGGCGGGCGCTGAAACCGCTCAGTGTGCTTTCAGTGCTCGCCGCTCGCCGAGCAAGGGCCTGGGTCGAAAACTGGTTCTGGCCCACTTTCTGTGACGGCTCCACCCTTCTTGCCGCGTGTCATTAGGAGTGTGGGAGATGATCGTTCTAGTGTTCTGAGAACTGTTTGTGACCTGCGTGTACTTCTTCCGCATCTTCAAGGGTCAACATCGATTCGGTCGATGCGACCGCCGTCGGAGTCGGTATTCGTGCGTCGCCTTGCGGTTCAAGTCCATCCTGACCTGAGCGTGTCACCATCACTCCCCCGCGTCATCCGCCGTCACAGCGATGGTGTCGGGCATCAGGGAGGTTGCGCGGTGTTTCCAGATGTGATCAAAAACCGAATTCAGCGCATGATCGTCGCGCGACATATCGAGGCCCTCGTTCACCAACAGCGCTCGTGCGGTTGCACCGACCAGAACTGAATGTTCATTCTCGATTATGTTCACAACCTCGCGAGCAACGATTGTTGCGACCAAATCCAGAGTGGCCCCTCGCGCGGTGAAAAGGGCGTGCTCCGGATCAGCGTCTATTTGCAATGCGGCGAGGAGGTTTCGCGCACCGTTCCAACGCGGCGTCGTATGAGCGTGTGCAAATTCGCCAAGCGCTCTATTCAGCGCAGAGAGCCGTTTCCACCCAGCCGCATTGAGCCAATCCTTAGGCATTGTCGCGGCGCTGGCTTCAAGCTTTCGTGCCTTATCCGGTTTCTGATACGACACCTTCAAACGGGCCGTCTGTTCGAGAGTGCACCGGAGTGTAGCCATGGCGCAGTCATCGTCTTCGAGCCAGAGCCAATGCGCAGACCGAAGCGAGGACGCAATGAGAGCTGCCGCCGAGGAGATGGGAGGCTGCTGATCCTGGCTCCACATCGCGCAGAGCCCGCTCACCTCTGCAATGAGACGAATAGTCACGCCTCGGTGCCCCAGCGTCTCGAGCTTAAAGTCCTCACCACGTACGCGTTTCTCGACCTGCAGAGCTTCCAAAGCAGCGCGGGCGGCCTCGTGTCGATGAGAGAGGAATGCCAGCGTCGCCAACTCGTCATCGCGGTACAGCCGTCCTGCAGGACGGCGACCTGTGCGCAAGGCGGCATAGGTCGCCGAACGTCTCGCAAGTTGCGACAAGATGTCAGAAGCTAGTCCCTCATTGGGCAGCAATGGCATGAGCGTTGCGAGAGGCGGGGTGACTGGATGGTCTGGCACAGGGACAACAAAGCGCCGACGAGCCCACGGATGAGGCGGTTCGTCCGAAACGTCGTCGAGGATCTCGTCTGCTTCGGAGAATCGCTCAAGACTGCCGGTGCTCAGAAGGAGCTGAGCGAGGCGCTCGTTTCCCTGTCTCTTGAGCCGGGCAGCGGTGATGATCTTGATCTGGATTAGGCACAGACTTAGGGCGTCAGAAACGGACCCAACGGCGATTCCTGCATCGGAAGGGATCTTTTCAGGTGCGAGGAGTTCAACGACTTCCCACGCCATAGTGTTCCTACATTCGTCGGCGTGCATGATCTCGCTGAGGAAACCATAGACAACAGCTGGGCAAATTTCCGTCCCGTTCGCCAACAAAATGTGCTCATGCGGTTCGTCGGGCTCATCTGCGCTTGACGGTTCACCAAGATCCGCACCGTCGGCAAGATCCGTGAAGTCACCAATTCCCTGAGCGTCGTGTTCGTCGAGGTTTTCGGCAAACCACGACCAACACCGGGCAACGAAGTGTTGGACTGATTCGCCTTCGGACCTGTCGAGATCACCCACCGACGCGAGGTACCTGGTCCAGAACTCGAGTTGTTGACGCGCAATGGTCGCCGCTCCAATGACTTGGCCAGCCAGCAACAACCGAGCGGCCGCGATGCAGCTACCTACGCCCCAAGACAGGAGATCCACGGTTCTGACGGATTGCGAAAATGGAAGTCGCCGGGGTTTGAGATTGAGATCCATATGAGCTAGGTCAAGGTGCACCACAGGAACGATCGATTCGAGTGCCCGAACTCGGTATAACTCTGGGAGAACTGCAATGTTCTCCATCCGAACCGAATGCCTTGATATAAGTGCCTCGGCGAGTCGATCCGCTCCCAGGTCCGCCACTCTTTCGTAGTCTTCGACTGTCGTGGCGACTCTGCGGCCGCGTCGATCGCGTTTCAAGGCGGAGCGTTGCCGTTCTTTCGCAGTCGGTTCACTTCGTCCTTCCCTCCGCTCCGCCTTCCGGCGGCTATTTCGTCCCATCTAAACATTGTCCTGTCCCATCTCTCATGGGGTTCGGTCAGGTCTGCCAATCACGACGACGACTCCCTACAGCCCCTCACGTGGCAGCGGTCTGCCTGACATTACGAAGGGATAGAGGCCTGTCCTGACCGCATGAGCTGATCGAACGCTACGACCCCGCGTCAGAGATCACTTCGTGACGAATAGACGCTCCTACAACCGTCGTCCGTTCCCTTTGCTGATCCTCGAAGATGCGGACGCACGGCCGTACCGGACTGACACACAAAGTTTGGATTCCGGCGTACCGTCGCCCAGCCCGATCAGATCCGGCGCCGCGTCGTCGATCACATTGCAGGGCTGGGACCTGACTGCCGCTGCCCCGACGATAAACCCTCGGGTAGCTCAACATAGGCTTCTCAGTCGTTGCAGTGGAACGTACACACATACAAGGGGACGAGATGCCTGACGAATCCAACGTCCTTGACCAGCTGATTTCGCGGATCGACGACGAGACGCTGCGAGCACGACTGGCTCAGGAGGTCGACCTCTTACGCGGCTCTCGACGTTTCGGGTTGGTATTCGACAGGCACTTGCCCGAGTCCATCCGCCTTCCCGATCATCCGATTCGGAAGGGCATCCGAGTAGCGCTGCGCGATGAGTCTTCCACCGAGACGTGGACAGTCGACCGGTTTACAGACCGCACCCGCGAGGTGGCAGTCCTCAGCGGCGAAGGGGGGCAGCGTCATATTTCCGAACTGATCGTCGTACGCGAGTTCGGCGAACCGATCTACCCCGGCCTGCGATCGGTCGAGCGGATCGAGAACGGCCCCCCCGACGCGCCGTGGCACGTCGTGATCAACGGCGAAAACTTCCACGCCCTGCAGGCGCTCCGGTCCACGCATCGAGAGGCGGTCGACCTTATCTACATCGACCCCCCGTACAACACCGGCAACGACGGCTGGATCTACAACGACCGCTACGTCGACCAGAACGACCGGGCGAAATCGTCGAAGTGGTTGTCCTTCGTGGAGAGGCGACTGCTAATCGCGCGGGATTTGCTCAAGCCCACTGGCGTAATCATCGTGGCCATCGGCGACGACGAGCATCACAGGTTGAGGATGCTCCTGGATCAGGTGTTCGGTCCAGAGAACTTCATATCGGACATCGTGTGGCAGGGAGGTAGAAAGAACGATTCCCGGTACGTCTCGAATGGCGCGGACTACATGTTGGTTTACGCGCGCAATGAGTCTGCTCTGTCAGACCTGGAAACGCGGTGGCGTGAGCCTCGCAAGGCGCACGCTGAAATGCTCGCAGCAGCACGCGACTGTTGGGAGAAATCGGGGTCTAGTCCCGAGAAAGCCACCGAGCTAATGAAGGCGTGGATCAAGGCGCTACCAGCGGGCCATGACGCCAAAGCAAACAATCGATTTTACGATTTTGATGACAAGACAGGTCGCGTTTTTCGCAAGAAGGACATCTCTTGGCCCGGCGGTGGCGGACCGCGTTATGACGTATTGCATCCGGAAACCAGGAAGCCTGTACGTGTACCTAGCCGAGGGTGGGTCTACGCCGACGCTGCGAAGATGGAGGCTGAAATCGAGAACGGGAACATTCTGTTTGGACCCGATCACACGTTTCATATAAATCGCAAGTTGTACCTGGCTGAGGCCGATTCGATGGCACCCGAGTCTGTCTTCTTCAGCAAACGCACGACTGTTAGCAAGAGGATGCAGGACATCTTGGGAGACAAACGATTCCCGTTCCCCAAAGACCACGAGGTATTGATGCGGTGGATTCGGACCGTGGCACCGGCTGATGCAGTGATCCTTGACTTTTTCGGCGGCTCAGGAACCACTGTCGAATCAGTAATGGAACTCAATATGCGGGATGGCGGTTCAAGACAGGCGATTCTGGTCACGAACAACGAGGTCGGCGCGAAGGAAGCAAAGAGACTCCGTCAGTCTGGTCAGCATCCTGGTGACCCGGAATGGGAAGCCCGCGGAGTATTCGAATACGTCTGTCGTCCCCGTATCTCGACTGTCGTAACTGGTAAGCGTCGCGACGGGTCTATGTACTCGGGCGGCCTCTCGGCGAACGTCGAGATGTTCGACCTCACCTATCTTGACCCGGGCATGGTGCGCCGCGGGCATGAATACACGTCGGTTGCGCCGCTGATGTGGCTCGAAGGCGGTGCTCGCGGCCCTCGGATCAACGAGGTGCCAGACAAAGGCTGGGCGCTTACCGAAACATACGGCATCCTGTTCGACATCGATGTTCTGAGCGCGCTCTCCGACGCCGTAACCCACGCTGCAACTACAGGAGTCCCACCAACGGTGGTTTTCATCATCACAGACTCGGATGCTGAGTACCAGCAGGCAACCGAGCGCCTCCCTGTCGGGATCGAGACCGTCCAGCTCTACGAGGACTACCTGTCGAACTACACCATCAATATCGCTGGTGGTGCACGATGAAGTTCTCACTGGAGTCCTACCAGGGCACTGCGGTCGAATCGGTGCTGACGAATCTCGCGAAGGCGCGTGCCGGCTACCTCGAAGACGGCGAGCGCACTGCCGTCGGTCTCACAGCCCCGACCGGGGCTGGCAAGACCGTGATCGCCACAGCGGTGCTGGAAGGCATCTACAAGGGCACGCCTACACGGCTCCCGAATCCGAAGATGACGGTTTTGTGGATCACCGACGACCGCGCACTTAACGCCCAGACCATCAATAAGATTACCCAGGCGTCGGGCGGCGCGATCGATATCAACCGCATCCGCTACGTCGGCGAGATCGACCAGCGCACCCTCGAACCCGGGGTGATCTACTTCGTACATATCCAGGCCCTGCAGAAGAACTCGACACTGCATTCGATCAGGCCGGACGGCAGTCACAACGACAAGCGAACTCACGGCGCCTGGGACATGATCGCCAACACCGTGCGGGAGCGCGGCGAGGACTTTCTCGTGATCTGGGACGAGGCGCACCGCGGCTCCGGTACGAAGAACACCGACCGCAAGTCGATCGCTGGGACCATCGTCGGCGGCGGCACCACCAACATCGGCACGACGCAGCCGCCGGCCCCGGTGGTCCTCGGGATCTCGGCGACACCCGATCGATTCCAGAGCGCTATGCAAGCAGCTGATCGCACCATGCGCCTGGTAGAGGTGAAGGCCGGTGATGTTCGCGAGTCCGGCCTACTCAAGGATCGAATCCTGTTGCGCAGTATCGGCGAGTCGCAATCGGCAGACAACACGATGCTAGCCCTCGCTGTCGAGGATCTGAAGTCCGCAGATAAGTCGTGGCGTAATCACCACGAGACCACCGGTGACCGGCTCGTCGAGCCGCTACTCGTTGTACAGGTCGAGCAGGGCATGACACAAGCGAAGGAGGAAGCCCGACTCGCAGAGATCCTGTCCGTGATGGAGTCGACCTGGCCAACATTGTCCGATTACGCGGTCGCCCACGCATTTGGCGACCCACACGGACCGAAGAAGGTGGGAGACAAGACTATTCGCTACCTGCCTCCCGAGGCCATCTCCGGCGACGACCAGGCTCGGGTGGTGCTGTTCAAATCCGCATTGACCACCGGATGGGACTGCCCACGCGCTGAAGTCATGATCTCCTTCCAGAACAAGGACAGCTTCACCGAGATCGCCCAACTGATCGGCCGGCTCGTCCGCACCCCATTGGCTAAACGCGCCGACAGCGGTGACGACCGACTCAACGAGGTGGCTGCGTACCTGCCGGGGTTCCGCACGGAGCACGTTGCCCGGGTCGTAAACGCTCTGACCGAGGACGAGACCGTCGAGGTAGACATCGTCGTGGCACCGATCGTGTGCGACAAGTCCTCCGATGTGCCCTCAGAGCTGTTTGACCTGCTCGACACACTCCCGTCGTACACGCGCCAGAAAGCATCGTTCAGCTCGCGCACCGCCCAGTTGATGCGTCTGGCCGCCGCGCTTACCGAGCACGGCTTCATCACTCAGGGGTCAGCGAAGGCCAAGCAGTGGATCGTCGATCAGATCCGCGCCGCAGATGGCCAGCGGAGCTATGAGATCGACGCGAAGGTCGGCGACATCATGTCTCTGACGATCAGCACGACAATGGTCGCCTATGGCGAAACGCTCCTACAAAGCGTCGGCAAGTCCGACACAACCATCAACGAGCGCGACTTGGAAGGCTACTTCCAGAAGGCCAAGCGCCTCCTCCCGGACGGATCGGCGAACTGGTATTTCAAAGAACTGTGCGACGCGGGAGAGGAAGAAATAGACGCCTCGGCACGCTTGGCTGCGATGGCCGACCTCGGCTTCAAGACCGTGATCGAGGAACAGTCCGCCGTTCTGATCGACAAGTGGCGCGAAAAGCACCGCGCGAAAGTGTCGGCGCGCCCCAGACACGTCCGGGACCAGATCGAGCCTCTATGGCACCTGGGTGGATCGCCGATGCTGCCCACGACGGTCGAGGTTCGTGACGTGTATCCGGCTGCGACAGAGAAGATCCGGGACAAGTCCACCGAACCGATACCCACGCGTTCATCGCACCTGTACGTCATCCCTGCAGGCAAAACGAACGCGGGCGAGTTTCCAGTGGACACGTCTCGTTCGTCATGGGAAGCGCAGGTACTCGACGTCGAGCTGGCAGCTGAGACGCTCGTCGGTTGGTACCGGAATCCCTCGTCGGGCCGACACGCGCTGGCTGTGCCTTACGTATTCGGCGACAAGCATCAGCTGA
Source organism: Rhodococcus sp. P4_F3_2 (assembly GCF_056401335.1). NCBI lineage: Bacteria > Bacillati > Actinomycetota > Actinomycetes > Mycobacteriales > Nocardiaceae > Rhodococcus > Rhodococcus sp. P4_F3_2. Next base: position 62,265 of record NZ_JBFUJN010000016.1, on the reverse strand, counting down.
TGCACCCCGACTTCCTGTTCTGGCACGACGACGGTGACAGCGAGTACGTCATGGACATCGTCGACCCCCACCGGTTCGACCTCGCCGACACCTCGGCGAAGTGGTCAGCACTGTCGCGCTACGCCCAGGACCACCCGGACCGAGTCCGTCGCTGCCTCGCGATCGCCAAGGTCGATAGTTCGCTCAGAGCACTTGACCTGAAGATTACCGGCATCGACGAGCGTATCGCGGAAGCAACCAATCAGAACTTGATCGAGGCGATTTTCGTCGCAGAGGGGATGTCGTATCCATAGCCGGTCAGTGTTTCAGCTAATTTGCGCGGCCCGGTATCTCCGTAATTTACCCCGATTGAGTATTACCGCGGGCAGCCTTCACGCTTAGCTGGCTGAGGCTTCTCCTTCAGTTCACGCGGTCGTCTAATCTGTCCCCGATGAGCTGGTGGACCCTTCAGGGGAAAGACATAAAGTGAAGAGGCAGGGGCATTCCCGTGCGGAGGAGGGCAGTGCGCGGCTGCCAGAAGAGCGGCAGTTCAAATGCGTTCACTGGAGTGGTTATCACCGTCGCTCTGTTCGCGCTCGCGGTCGTCGTGCTGACTGTGGTCAAGTCCTCACTGATCCCGCAAGACATCCCCTCGAACTGGTTCGTGGCATGGGGCACTTGGGAGGTCGGGCGGGGCGGGCCAGGCACGGCAGCAGCCTTCCTGATCGCCGCCTTCAGCATCTCGGTTGCCAGCGTGCACTCCCGGTTCGACCGCCGACAGGCGGCGAAAATCCGCGAAGACAACGATATGGCACAGGCCCGGCTCTTGACCATCAACAAGGTTGAAGGTGAGCACTCGATCTCAATAGCTCCCGGGAGCTTTATGTAGCTCATTCGTTCACAGAGCGGGTTGGAATCAACCCAAGGACAGCGGACAGCGATACCGCCATTCCTCAAGTGTTTACCGCAGCAATGAGCGTAACCCCGCAAGCGTCGACTAAATCGATAGTGTTGGCCCGGTGACGGTTTCGGCGAAAAGAAGCCTCGGCTCCGAATGGGCGTGACGGCGAAAACGTACCTTCTGTCGTCGATGACGCAGGACGCCATCGCGGTGATGGAATCGGTGTGATTCGAGTGTTCTCCAGAAGGCCGTAGTTTCCGTGTTGAGCGCTACGAGGAAGTCCTCAGTGATCAGAGCTGCGGCAACGCGCTTTTCGAAGACAAAGTCACCGCAGGTTTGGTGGTTGGTGATGGAAGGCTTCGACTCGAATTTGTGCATCTCCAGCTGGTTCAGGTCCACGCGCGCCGTAGTGTTGGTAGTTCTCCCGCATCAGTTTCGGAAGATTGATCGTAAATTCCGTGGACGGTTTGCCGGCACTGCAACTGTGCCCGTAAGTCACTGTGGTCGGCGACTCTCCGGCTGCTGTTGCTTGTTGTTCGGCACCTCTGGTCATTGCATCCACTCCTAGCAGTCCGGCAATTTTTGGTGGCTACTTGACTCTGACTGGACCAAATAAACTTTTCAATTCAGATCGTTATCGCGATTCGCAGGACCTATGGGCGGACTCGCGCGCTGTGCCAGCCCATCTCTTATAGTCCGAGCCGGGCGCGGACCGCTTCTATTCCGTCGTCGTACGAGCCGACATAGCGACCGGACCCGCGCTGGTAGCGCGAGTCCACAGGTGCCGGGTCGTGGGCCATGAATACCACGTCTGGACGACCACCGTTGAAGGCTGAGTATGTGGTGTAGTTCCAGCCGTCGGGGGCATAGTCGTCGTTCCATTTCAATCGTGCGACGGCGACGAATCCTGACTTCGCGTAGATGGCAGGCAGAACGGTGTCGAAGCAGTCCAGCCGACGTCCACCCGCCGCGACGGCGGTTTCGAGCATCGAGTTCGCGGCGCTGGGGTGGTTGCTGTCGCGGTGTGCGTAGAGGGAGACGATTTCATCGTCTTTGAGTGCGATGCCAGATCGGCCGTCGTCGGTTACAAGCAGTCGCATACCTGCGTATTCGTCGTCGCTGTAGACATAGACCGAAGCTGCGAACCGGTTACCCTCGCGCAGTGTTTCCATTTGGCATCGGTATGTCGCGGCATCGCGCGGATGCAGTTCGTACAGCTCCGGGGTGCTTTCCCCCAGACTGCGAAGATGCTGTGCGCGTTTGTCCTGTAGTCGATGTACTGCGACCGGCGTGATGTGCCGGTCCTCGATCAGAAGCCGTGGAACTTCGCCAATTCGATCGCCGTGTCGTGCCACTCCTGCTCGATCGCCAGGCGCTCGTTTTCCGGCAACTCTGGACTCCATCCCCACCGACGCCAGAACGCTTCGCGTTGCTCCTGCGTCAAGGTCGGTGCCTCGTTCTCGGTCATGGCTATCGCCCTTCGGGTCGTCGTCGGTGAATGCTGATGTTGCTCTAACCTGCTTCTCACGTGTCGCTTTGCCTGTTTCGAGGCGATGCTGCAGCTTTTCTCGCTTACCTGGATCGTCCTCTGCGCCGAGTTGAGTGCGCAACTCGGTTTGTCCGCCGGGAGTGGCGTCGTATTCGGTGGATCTGGCGTCGAGGTTTGTTTTCGCAGTGTCCAATCGTTGCCGGTTTCGGGTGTCCGCGGGGTTCGCGTCGAACAATGTCTGTGCGGTGTCGAGTCTGCGGCGAGCGCTGTCGAGTCGTGCTCGCACGTGCGGGGTGCAGCGGGGGCCGGGGTACTTCTGGCACATCTACCGGCTCCCCCGATCCGCCGCGTCGACGAGACGTCCGAGCATGGCGCCGAGGTTCTCGGCGGCGATGTCGACGAGTTCGCCTTTATCGGTGAGGTATTGGTCGCGGCGCAGTTCGATCATCACCGAGTACACGCGGGGATCGGTGTTGTAGCTGTCGAGTGGCACGTACGTACCGGAAAATGGGGTGTCCGTGCCGATGTCTTCGAGTGGGGAGAACGCGGCGTAGGCGGCCTCGATAAGCCAAGGCGGTGTGTGGTGTGGGTCGGTGCCGATACATAGCGCGGGGCGCAGTCCGTCAGGGTGCAGCTCGTATGCCGATGGTGATGTCGGGTAGGAGTGGACGTCGATGATCACGGCGCGGCCGGTGGCGGCGATGCGGTCCGTCACCAGGTCGGATATCGCGCCGGCGTAGGGATGGAAGTAGTTATCGAGCAGTGCGTCTCGTGTGGTGTTGTCGGCGTTGCGCAGGACGTCTCCGCTGCAGGTTCGGGTGTAGACCGCGCCGCGGCCGACGGCGTTGAGTTGTTCGCGTTCGTCGGGGAATCGTTCGGGATCGATCACCAGGCGCGAGAGGTCGTTGCGCAGTGTCCACGGTCGGAGTGTCACTGATTGCGCAGCGTGCTGTTCGATCACGTCGGTGTGCGCGTCGGTGATCTCGTCGAGTTCGGCGGCGAGTTGATCGTCGGTGACGGTCAGTGACGAGCGGATCTCGGGTGGTATGACGCGCGAGGCGTGCGGGACGTGCAAGATGACGGGCGAGGATGTATCGCCCGCGATCAGTGTTCTCGTGTTCACGTAATCTCCTTGGCAAGTGTGGAACTGGTGCCGAATTCAGTTAATGACGTCGACGAACCAGCGACCGTCGAGTTCTTTGGCGGTGATGGTCTGGGGGAACTGTGCGGGCGGTTGGCCGGGTCGCATTTCGGTGAGAGCGACGGAGTAGATACCGGCCGCGATCGGTGTGATGCGCACGCAGTGGGTGGTTCCCGTTGGGACGGTGTCGATTCCGGCTTGGATCTTCTCCTTCGCCGGCAGGGAGGAGTCGGGGGTGGTGAGTGCACGGACGGCTGTTCCGGAGCGGGTGACGTAGTAGGCGTGCTCGAACGACGCGATGACTCCGGGGCCGCTTTTCTGGTCGCCGGGGTCGGTGCGGCATGCGGTGGCGTCGGTTTCAGTCGTGGGTGCGGAGGCGAGAGCGGGCGGGGTGACGTCGAGGGTAGGTGCCGTTTCCGAGGTGTCTGTCTCGTCGGCGATTCTTTCCTGTGTGCGCTCGTCGTTGCTGGAGAGGAAACGCAGGGTGAACCAGCCGAGTAGCGCGACCACGACAATCAGGGCAGCAACGTAGCGCAAGCGGGGCGATCGGGAATCTCTCTTGCGCGGCCGCTTCGGCGGCTTCTGAGGCGTGGGTGAAGAAACCGTTGTGGTTGTGACGGCGCTTGCGGGCATGGGCGCGCCACCGAGCAGTTCGATCACTGCGGGGTGCCTTTTTGTGTTCGTCATCGCTGTCGTCCTTTCGGTGCTCGCGCCTGGTTCTCCAGTGACACGTGGACAAGTTCAGGGTGGGCGGGTTGCCACCCGCCCTGAATGTGCTTGCCCGTGCGAGCGTTACGCCGGAATACCCGCTCCGACTGCGTCGCTGATCAGCGAGGACGCCAGGCCCGGGGTGGCGTTGGTGAGGAAGTCAGTGAGTGCGGTGGCGACGTGTTCGATGATCTGCTCGCCTCCGGACTGGGCTGCGACGAAGTCGCGGGCCTGTTGGTCGATCGCAGGGGCCGTCGCGACGGTGTCGCGGACAGTGGTGGCCACGGCCTCACCGATGGGGCCGGAGTCCTCCCAGTCGGTGAGCGTGTCCTGGGTCTGGCTGGTCACGGCGGGTTGGTCGACGTCGGGGACCTCGATTTCGACCGGTTCGCCGAGTTCGCCTGCGCCGTACGCGACGGCTGCGGTGAATCCTGCGATTCCTCCGCCCAGTCCGCCGAGAACGAATGCGGGGGCGCCGGCGACGAGGGCGCCCGTACCGGCGCCGACGGCGGTTCCGGCGAGACCACCAGCTACCCAGCCGATTCCGGGGACGAAGACGTTGCCCAGTCCGAGGCCGATGTTTCCGCCCACGGCGCCGCCGACCAGCGCTCCCCCGATGGCGAACGGGGTCGCGAGGCCGATTCCTCCGGCGAGTGCTCCGGCTGCGGCACCGCCGACTTGGGTGGCGGCGTCGCGGCTGGCTTTGTCAACGGGGACACCGAAGGAGTTCCAGCCGGTGGCGACTCCGGATTCGATGATGGCGGTGGTGTTGTTGGTCCGTTCGAGGTCGACGTCGGAGACCCAGTTCGGTTGTGCGATGTGGAATGTTCCGATGCGGAGGGTGTCGCGTGGGGCGATGATCGGCGCGACGACATCGACGGGGCCGGGGAGATGGAGCTGGGTGTAGTCGGTCGGGGTGGTGTCGGTGTAGGTGGGTGGTGTGTAGGTGTTGGTGTCGTAGTCCCAGTTCGGTAGCGGCTGGTAGTCGATGTTCTGGTATTGCGCGGGTGGGTCGACCCAGTAAATGGGCTCGGTCTGGGCTGGAGGTTCTGTGGCCGGCGGCGGGGTGGGTTCGGTGGTCACCCCGGACTGTCCACCTCCGTCGGTGATGCCGGCTTGCCCTCCTCCGTCGGTGATGCCGGCTTGCCCGGGCGCTGCGAGTGCTGGTGGTGCGAGCGTGATTCCGGCGGCCACTGCTGCGGCCGCGACGACGGCGATGGCGCTCTGGCGGGCGAGGGTGTGGCGGCGGTGTCGGCCGTGTCGGTGTGCGCGGCGGGCGGCTCGGTTTCCTACGGTGGTGTCGATGCTCATGTGGTGCCTTTCGTTGAGGAGGGTGCGGATGGATGCAGGGAGGGAGGCCCGTGTGCGGGGCCGGCTGATACGAGGTCAGTCAGCGGTATGGGCGATGAGATCGATGACGGTCGAGGCAACAACGGTCAGGGCTTCGGTGGTGCTGCGCCGGAGCTTCGAGGGCGCGATGCGCTCGCCGGAGGCGAAGAGAGGTTCGAACGGCATCCGGGCGACCGAATGGACTCCGGCGTCGAGAAAGGCGTCGACAGCGTCGATTTCGACCATCGGTGCGTCTCCGGGTCCGTCGGTGATGACGACGATGGTGCGAGCCATCATCGCCGGGCCTGCGGTGGCGGCGAGGTCGAGGAGCATGCGGTGCGCGGCTGCGGCGGCGTCGCGGCGGAGCGGTACCGGTACGAGGAGGACGTCCGCGTGGATGGTTGCCCAGTGCCAGCTGCCGGCGAGGCGGTTGTTGCCGGTGTCGGCGATGAGGATCTCGCGGTGCTGAGACAAAAGCTGTGCCGCGGCGTGGGCGTCGTCGTAGCCGAGACTGGATCCGTGGGCGCCGTTGTTGCCGGCGACGATGTCGTCCCCGCTTGGTTGGCGGGTGAGGTACTGCGAGAGCGCCGAAGGTCGGATGCTGCCGGGCTCGCCTGCCTCGGCGGCGATCAGTGAGCGCACGTCGTGTCCGTCGCGGGGTGGGGCGCTGACGCGGTCGGCGAGGCTGCCGCCGACGTCGGCGACGTCGACGCAGACCGTGGTTGCGGCGCCGCGGTGTTCGGCGATGATCGCGTTCAGCCCTACCGCGAGTGGGGTTTTGCCGACGCCTCCTTTCGGGTTGGCGATGGTCACGATCGAGAACCCCGGGAGGGGGCCGGTGATGGATGCGATGGCGGCGCGTTGGCGCATTTCGGCGGACTCGGGTTTCGCGGCGATGCGGAGGTTGAGGAGGGTGTTGAGTCGGCCGCGTAGTCCGGTGCGGGCGGGTTCGTGCGAGCCTGCCGCGATCTCGGGTGCTGCGAGCACTGATGTCGAGGTCGGTGTGCGCGCCGCGGGGACTGGCCGAGCATGAGCGTCGGCTCCCCCGGATGGCGGTGAGTCGACGAGGGGTGTCACCGCCATCGTGACCGGTTCGTCCACATGACGATCCGGCCGCGTCTGTGGTGTGTCGGCGGGTGCGGGGATGGGTCCGGCGGGCAGCGATTGCGCCACCTTCCCGTCCGGGGCGACGGTGAGTTGGCGGGAGCGGCCCGCTTCCTGCACGGTGACCTCGACGGGTGAGCCTGCGTCGGCGGAGTGCTGTCGGCTGAACTGTGCGATCACCGCGTGGATCGACTGCCCGTTCTCGGCGGACAGTTCCACTTTCTCGTCCCCTGCCCCGCTCACGAGTGCGGTTCGCTCGGAGGTGATTTCGATGGCAAGGGTCGACATCACGCGGTGGTTCCGGTGAAGGCTCCGACGCCGGAGAGTTCGGTGTCCATTTCGAGGACGATGGTGTCGGCCTTGTCGAGGGCGGCCAGGGCGTCGTCGCGGGCTTTGCCGTCGGGGAGTACTTCGATGATCTGGCGGCGGGTGGCGACGGCTCTTTTGATTTCGTCGAGTCGCGGAGCGGTCAGTTCCTGGTCTTCGCTGAGTTTCGGCAGCCACGTGGGGATGGCGTTTTTGAGGACGCGGCGTAGTTCGGTGATGACGGGGTCGCCGCCGCCTTTGGGGGCTGCGAAGGGGTTGCGCAGCACGGTGATGTCGTCGGCGGTGGGGGTGATCGATTGGGAGATGCGGCGGCTCATGGGCGGACCTTTCGGGTGAGGGTTGTGCGGGTGTGTCAGCGAAGTCGGGGCTCCGTTGTCAGGTCGCGGGTGCGGTGGTGTCGGGTTCGGGGAGCAGGACGACTTCGTGTGGTCCGTAGGTGATGTGGTTCTTGACCCGTCCGGTGCCATGGAAGGTCAGGGTCGTTTCGGTGACGGCGCCGCTGTCTTTGTCGCGGATGACGGTGACCGCTGCGACGGTTGCCGGGTGCTCGTTGCCGCGGCTGTCGTCGATGAGGACAGTCATTCCTTGCGTGACCGCGGAGGCGGGTATCGCATCGGCGAAGTCATCCCCTGCGTCGACGGCAGGTGTGTCGTCGTGGTGGCCGAGGACGGTGGGCTCGGGAGCTCGACCGTAGGCGCGGGCCGCGACGGCGACGGAGCGTTCGGATTCGACGAAGTGGCGCAGTTCGGTCGAGTAGAACGCGATGTGCGGTTCCTGCTGGGGCCGTAGCCCGTCGATGATCTTCTTCTCCGAGGTCGAGAGTTGATTCCATTTGTTGGGGTGCGGGTCGACGTTCGGTGTCCACCACATCTGCGCATCGACGGGCACACCATCGTTGCCGAGGGCGACTCCGCGGCCGGGGACCGAGGTGTCGATCTCGCGGCCGATCTGCGAGTCGCCCCACAACATCATCGCGCCGTCCTGCGAGAGGTTGCCGAGGGAGATGCGGGTGCCGAAGTTGTCGCGCGCGTTGCCCGAGGCGCCGCCGAAGAGGGACGCGTCGGGTCGTTGCACACCGAGCAGGAGCCGGATACCAGCAGAGCGTGCAAGGACAGCGAGATCGGCCCACGCGCCCAGTGGGTCGAGTTCTTTAAGGAGATCGCGGGTTTCGTCGTCACCGGTTTTGGCGAGGCGCTGCCATTTGCCGGAAAGAATGAAGAACTCGTCGAGGACGGCGATCAGCAGCGGAAGTTGGGACGGCTCGATCTTCTTCACATGGACGTAGTGGTTGCGGGCCATCATTTCGCTGTGCAGGGCACGCACGAGCATCGCGGAGCGGACGGCGTCGTAGACGATGGCGGCGCACCCGGGGTAGCCCTCGAGTCCGTCGAGTTCGATCATTTTCGGGTCGACGCCCAGGAACGGGATTCCTCGTCGCGATGCTTCGGTGAGCAGGGTGCGGATCACCGATGTCTTGCCGCCGCCGGTGGGCCCGACGATCAGGCAGTGAGGCTTGTTCGACTTGGTGGAAATGTCCCAGAACATGTTCACCTCCGATGCTGCCGTCGCGTAGGGCAGGTGGCGCAGGTTCTCGTCGACGAGTTCGAGAGGGTGATCGACGCGGGTGGGCAGCGGGGCGCGCAGGCTCATCAGGAGGTAGCCCTCGGAGGGAAACCAGTCGGTGGCCCAGGTGCGGCCGGACTCGTGCTCGCCGGCGAGGGCAGCGAGGGCTTCATCGACCTTCTTCTGAAATCCGCGTGCTCCGCTGGAGAGGGTGGGTGTGAAGGTGATCTTGAAGGCGGTTTCGACGTCGCCGTCGAGCGCGGCGACGCTCACGGCCGGCTCTTTCAGCGGTCCGTCTTTGAGAGAGTTCGCCAGTGCCTTGTGCCGCGGTGATCGGAGGTCGGGTTGAGTCAGCGTGCGGGTGATGCGGATTCGGTCGCGGTGGGCGTCGTGGACGACGGTGTAGGTCCACTTGCTGGTGCGCCGGCTCGCGGAAGCTCTTACTGCGGTGGTGAATTCGTCGAGTTCTTTCGGTCGGATGATGGCGCCGCGGGCAAGGGTGATGGTGGCGTTGCGCAGGGTGGTGATGCCGGGCGGGTATCCGGTGGTGATTTTGACCGGTGTGTGGCGGGTGCTTTGCCGGATTTGGGCGTCGAGTCCGGCGCGGTGACGGTGGGTGAGGAACCGTGCGATATCGCAGGCAAGCAGGCAGACAGTGAGGGCGGCCAGTGGCCACCGATACTCGTGGACTGCGGAGACTGCGCTGCCGATCTGAGGGTTCGCGAATTGTTCGGCGAGTTCGAGGAGTCGCGGCGCGAGAAACGCGAGTGTTGTTGCAATGACAGCGAAAGGCGCCCACGCCCTGTACGGGCGGATGGCGAACTCCCCCGCCTGGCCTGTTCGCGCGTGGGGTTTGTCGGAGCCGAAGAGGTCGACGAGAAAGTCTTTGAGCGGGTCCTGCTGGCTTCTGCTCACCCGTCTACTCCTCTCGCTCGAATCCAGTCCACGACGGTCGTCGTGTGGGTGTGTGTGTGGGGGTGCACTGTCACAGAGCGCGGGAAGCAATCTCAACCCGCCTGTGGATAACTTCTTTCGCGGGTGCGTGGTTGGAGCGCGCATCACATGCCCTAGCTGTGATACCGGGGCGCGATAGACACCCACCGCCTCTACCCGCAGACGGTTCTGGTTGTGACGCTGCGCATTACCGATCGCAGGACCCGCGACGACATCGCCGCTACACCGTTTGGGGACTTGTTCAACCACCTACGCCGCGGGCCCGACGACGATGTACATCTCGGGTGGTTCTCGTCTTCCTGCGCCACGGTTCGCGGACCCCCTTCAGGCTCTCGAACGACTCGCTTCGTGAGGTACAGAACCCGGTGCGCGAACAGCCGAGAACGGTGTCGACGACACCGCGGCAGGCGCCGCGCCAGGAAGATCCTGGCGATACTCCGAACAGAACCCTGACCAGCAGTTGATCGAAATATGTTGGCGCGAAGCAATTTTGACAAGTACACTCCCCCTAGGCCCGAAGGGCCGGGGGAGTGACCCCGAAGGGGAAGAGTGAATCGGGCCCCTGAATTTCGCCCCGGTCCGCGACCACTGCACGCCCCTCGATGCGGGACTCTTTGAGCATGGGGTGCGCGGCCTGCTGCGTGTGCGTGCTGAACACGCTATGCATGCAGCGCATGCACATCACGCAGGCAATGGTGAAGAACTGTTCTTCGAACTTCAGATCATGACCACGGCACGGGTGCATTGAGCAAGCTCCAGCAGGGGTCACCCGCACAGCTGGCGGACACGTTCCGAAAAAGGTTCTGCGCCAAGTTCTTCAGGAGGACGAAGACCACGAAGCACAACGACGGAGACATGTGTCGATCGCCACGGTCTGCGGCGGGTCCTTCGACCATGCCGATTCGCGACCCTCTGCCGCTCCACTCAAGGAACGCTCCCGGCGGCGTGTGAGGAAGACTTCCGCGGACACCCGCAGCGAAGACCACGACGTCGACACGCATGCCCAACACTCGAAGTAGTTCCCCGCGAGCACCGAGAGATCCCCGACGGATAAATCGCGACACCTGACCACACTCCACACGACGACACGCGCCAACGCTGATCGACAAACCCGCCAACCGCGGAGCCGAAAAGTTATCCACAGGTCGCATTGAAATTCCTACCACCACTCTTCTACGTTTCCGCACAACCACATTCGTGGGGTCTGGTTTCACCACTGTGTTGGAGAGTGCTCATGTTTTCTCTTGCTTCCACCGTGATCGACGTGTCGATCCCGGCGACGCATCCACCGCTCGCCGCAGACGCGGTGACACTCGCGCAGTCGACGGACGTCAATACCGGTGGTCTGCGCGCGTGGATCAAGGACAACATCGTCTTCACCATCCTCATCGCCCTCGCGTGTGTGGTTCTCGTCGGTGGGCTCAAGGGCAATTTGTCGCGGGTCTTCACCGTCGGTGGACTCGGGTTGTTCGGGCTTGCCTACCTCGGTATCGCGACATCGGAATCGGCGGCCACGGGGATCGGCAATTGGCTTCTCGGGCTCGTCGGTATCTCGACCTAACCGCTGATGCCTGCGCAGAGAACATTCGAAGGGGATGCTCGGTGATCGACAACGACGACCTGATGTACCGCGTGGACCGGCACTACCTCGGTCCGACCGGTTATCCACTGCCCGTGCGGATCCGCTACACCGCCGGCATCGTCGGCGTGGTTGCTTTCGTGGTGGTGTTCGTGATCGGTCGCGGAATTCTGCACGTCCCGCTCGGATTTAAATCTCTGATGGTGATGGCCGTGATCACGGTGTGGCTTACTACCCGGATCGCGAAGTTCGTCACCCCGGACCGCCCACTGCGGTCGGTTCTCAAGGCCGCCCTCAACGACCTCGTTGCACCGCGCCCACCGAAGCGCGGTGCACCCGTGTTCATCTCGCTACCTCAGCGGTTGACTACAGGAGAACCTGCCGTCGTACCTGTTCGCCTCGACGGTGAGGATCACCGATGACCTTTCCCGAGAACGACATTGCGGCTCTGTTCGATCCGAAGCTCGACGACCCGGTTCCGGTCATTCCTCCCGGTGCCCTCCCTCCGTCGTGGGCAGCAGTACAGTCACATGCTCCGCAACCGGCGCGTGCGTGGTCCGAAGCCGAACACCCACACACTCCGGATGGTTCTGAACACGACAACGGCGAGGACGCCACCGACAGCCGCACCTCCCCTGCAACCGATCCGGACCACGTCGCAGACAAAGCGCTCGGCCGTCAGCGTCGCCGCATAGGCAAGAAACGGGCAAAGTCGGCAACAGATCGAGACAAGGCCGCAGCGAAGAAACGTGCAGACCGCGAACGAAAAGCGGTACGCCTGAAACTGACCGGCACATCAGCGAACATCACCCGCACTGCGACCACCTCCACTGCATGGTTCGTCCAACGCCAGGGGCCGTGGAATTTCCGCACCACCGGAAAGCAGCGCCGCTTCATCCAGGACGAAGCGATCATCCTGACCAACCTGCAGAAGGCCGGCGTCAGCACGCTGCATCGCCGCCTCGTGCGCACCCCGTTCCCCGTCGCACAGTGGGCGGTCGATCACGACACGTGGGCAACCCCGATTCCCGATGTTCCCGGCGCACTGTCATGGGCGGACTACCTGCGCGGGCAGCAGCATGCGATGTTGTGGTCCAACGCGACGATCAAAGGCCGCTACTGGGGTATCGAACTGCCGCAACGCTCCTCACTCGGCCAGGGGTTGGACTGGACCGCCCGGATGCTGCGCCACCTCGCTCACTGGCCGCTGCTGGGCAGAGTGTGCACCGGGGTGAACAGCTGGGCCGACGACGCCTTCGAACGGGAGCAGAAGGCCCTTGCCGATCACCTCGCCACACTCGAACGAATCATGTCCGGCCGCGGTGTGAAAGCAACCCCGGCCACACCGGCCGCGATCGACTACTTGCTGCGCCGATCAGCGACCATCGGTCTGCCACTGGAAGCTGGCGGTGCGATCGCCGGCGCCGGAGATTGGGAAGAAACCGACGTCGCCGCCCTCGAAGACCTCACCGACCTCTCCCTCACCCCAGGCGACGGGTACACCACTGTCTCCGGCGTCGTCGACGGCCGCAAGTACACCGGCGTGGTGATCGTGCTGACGATCGGCCGCATGGCTCCCCTACCGATTCCGGAACGGATGTTGCCGTGGCAGATCATCGGCGATCCGTCCGGTGAACCTCTCGAATGGTCCGATCGCATCGAGCTGCACGACAAAGCGAAAACGATCCGCACCATGCGCTCGCTGACCGGCAAGATCGAATCGCAGTTCGACCACTACACCGTCGAACACGATCAGGTCCCGCCGAAAGAGTTGGCGGAGCAGCACGCCCGCGCACAGGACGTGATCTCCGACGTCGAAGAAGACCATTCCGGACTCTCGACTCGAACCACCGGGTGGTACCGCCTCGCGGTGGTCGGCACCGACCCCGACGATGCGCGGCAGAAAGTCTCCGATCTGCAGGAGATGTACTCCCCGCACATCGCGCTCGAACAAGAGCACGGCCAATACCAGTTGCTGCGCGAGTTCATACCCGGTGAGCCGCAAGCCAACATCGCCAACAAACGGCACATGGATGTCGAAGCAGTCGCCGCCGGAATGGCAACTGTCAGTGACCGGATCGGTGACCGCCGGGGCGTCGTCCTGGGCGAGACCGGATCCATCTCGCCGCGCCCGGTGATCTGGGACCTGTTCGCCGCGCACGAGATCAAGCACAAGTCCGGTCTGACACCGATCGTCGCCGTACCCGGTTCGGGTAAGACGTTCCTGGCCGGCATGATCGTCTACCAAGCCGTGAGGGCCGGCGCGCACGGCGTTGTCCTCGACCCCTCCGGTCCGCTCGCTGCGTTGGCCGGTCTACCGGAGTTTCGCGACATCGCCCGCGTCTACGCCCTCACCGGTCGCGATTCACGCGCTGGCGCCTTGAACCCCTACCGCGTGATCACCGATCCACGTCGCGACGATCCCGAGTACGACGCCCGCAACGTCGAGTTCGCCCGGGATGCCGATCCGTTCGCGGCGGCGCAGTCGACGTTCGACGCGGATATGCGTGCAGCCGCCGCCGAGCGCGTCGAGGTCGCCGTCTCGGTGCTCAAGATGATGCTCACCGAACGGCATCTGCATCTCGAGCACACAGAACCCGTGCTGCACATGGCCGCGAACATGGTCGGCGGCGACAGCAACCACAACCTCCGAGAAGTCTTGGCCGCGATCCAGTCCATCGGAGTGAGCGATCCGGACCAAGCCGTCAAAACCTGCGCGAACGGGCTGTACCAGCAGCTCAGTCTGATGTCGGAGCTGACCGAGGCACGTGTGTTGTTCCCGGAGGAAGGCACGATCGGCAGTGGAGCGGATGCATTCGACGCCGACATCCGCCTGACGATCCTGACGATGCCAGGCCTGCAGCTACCGCCCGAAGGCACGCCGTCCTCGCAGTGGACACCACAGCAACGGATGACGGCGCCGTTGATGCACATGGCCGCGTGGCTGGCGAACAGACTCGTCTACGAAAAGCCTCGCCACGTGCGCAAGGTGCTCTTCCTCGACGAAAACAAATACCTCGAATCCACTGGCGCCGGCCGCACCCTCAACCTCCGAATCGCGCGCGACTCACGCAAATTCAAGGTCCGCGCCCTGGTCTGCTCGCAGCTCCCGGATGATTTCCTCGGATTGGACGGCAGCGACGACAAGACCGCACTGACCTACGAGGTGTTCGTCGGTGACGTCGGCGGTGACCCGCATGCAATCGAAGGTGCCCTGAAACTGCTCAAACTTCCCACTGGGCAAGGGTTCGAGCAGTTCCTCGCTGAACTGGGCAGCGGCGGCGAGGACACTCTCGACGAAGACACCGACACCTCCTATCAGGACGAAGCGCGGCGCTGGATGATCCGGATGGCCGACGACGTGGAGCTGGTGCGTTCGAGCTGGATTCACTACGTGCATCTCGCGCATGTGTTCGCGGCGCTGAATTCCTCGTCGGCGAAGAACGCGCTCGGCGGCGCCGCATGAACACCATCAGGCAGCTCAATCCACCCTTTGCAGAGCTGAATGAAGTAATCCCCCATCGATCGCGCCTTCGGGCGCTGACCGTCAATCTGGCGCGGGTTCTCGCCGTTCTAGCGTTGGCGCTGGTGCCCCTCGTCGCCCCGGCTGGGCCGATCGCATCTGCCGGCGGATTCGACTGCAAAGACGTCCCCTCCCCCGAGTTCCCGAACTCGGTCATGGCTGCCGAGTTCGATTCCTCGAGCAAAGACCGCAAACCGAAACCGGGCGGCACCGGCTACGAAACCTACGGGTGGGCCGGATTGCGCTGGTACACCTACGACCTCGGCTGCGGCAACGACCTGGTCCGTGCACCGGACGCCGTCGCGGACACCACCCTGGGCAACACATTCCTCGCAATCGGCAAGGGATTCGCAGCTGCAGCATTCTGGCTCGACGACCAGACCAAGACCGGAGCAGCTGCCGAAGAGGCCGGGATCGCCCCAGCGATGGTGCAGTTCGACCAGATCGTCGCCTCGATCTCCAACGGAATGCTCGGCGTCTACGGAACGTGGCTGGGTGTGGCATTGATCGTGGTCGCCACGATCATCACCTGGAACGCCCTCAAATCAAACGCCGCGGCCGTGACCCGCACCGTCGCGATCGCCGGGGCTGCAATGGCCATCGGAGCACTGTTCGTCGGCGCACCGCAAAAAGCCATCCAGGTCGCCGACGACACCTTCGGATCGGTCATCACCGACACACAAGGTCAGATGCTGTCCGTGTCCGGAAACACCGGAGACCCCCGCAATGTGCTGATCGACAAGATCTTCCTCGACGACTGGCGCAAGGGATGGTTCGGCGCGAATTTCAACGACCAGGAACTGCAACTTGGACCGAAGCTCCGCGACACCCTGGCATTTTCGTACGCGGAGCAGCAGAACGTGTCCGGCGACAACGAGGCTGCAAGTGAGCTTGCAAGCAAAAAAGGAGAGGATTTCGAGAATAATCTGGTTGAGAAGCTGAAAGATTTGAACCTTTCTTACAATCAGTTCCAGGGCAAAGACTCCGGACGCACCGGCACAGGGTTCATGGCGATGATCAAACTCGCCATGCCCTCCATCCTCTGGATCGGCGCATCCATCCTCAAACTCACTGCGCTACTGGCTATTCGACTCGCAATTCTCTTCGCACCGATCTGGGTTCCGATCGCCGCCGCACACGGCGGCACCCTCTCTCGCGTGTGCCGCATGATCGCCACCGCCTACATGTGGGGCGTGGCCGGCGCAGTCATCATCGCGCTGTATCTGATGGCGCTGGTCAAGCTGTACGACACCGACAACGGCCTCGTCGACGGCACGTGGCGGCTGTGGTTCATGGTCATCTTGACGGCGGTGTGCTGGTTCATCATGCGGCCGTTCAAACGGATGACTCAGACCTTCACCCAGAACCAAGCCGGCGCACTCAATCGCAAAGCTCGTCACGCGCAGACGTCGATGAAGCAAAAGTTCTTCAAGGCCGGCAGCGCCGTCGTGGGCGGTCCCGCGGCGTCGATGGTCGAGGAAGGTGTCGGAGCGCTTCGGAAGGCGACCAAACGCGGTGGTGACCTCGACAAGGATTCGGTGACACCAGTGCGTCCGGAAGGGCGCGAGTTGAATCAGCGACGTCGCCACGAGGTCGACAAATCGCGTGTCGAGGCACGCAAGACGATGGATCGTCAACAGCGTCTGACGGATTCACGGAGGGACGCCCAGGACGTGCGGCGCGGAAGCCTCGTCGATACCGCCAAGAGTTCTGCGGGCACCAAGCGGCCCATGTGGGATCGGCCACAAACCGCCGGTCCCGCTGCCAAACCTAGCCGCACCGTCGCTCGGCAGCTGGTCGGAATCGAGGCCGGTTCGCCGCGCAGCCCTTCGTTGGTGAGTGAGACATGGGACGGGGGTCCGCGGTCGAGTATCGCGCCGATGAAGGTGTTCACTCCGTCCTCGCGGGATGCCCCCACCGGAACTCCGATGCCTCGATCGGGCGCGACGCGCTCGAACTCGTCGACTCCTCCGCGGTCGACGGCACGACTGTGGACGCCGTCGTTGACCTCAGCAGGCACTTCGTCCGATTCGACCGACAGGTTCAGCTGATGCCCTCCAGCACAGCCAATCCCGTCCTAGCACCGATCCGGCGGTGGGTTCTCTATTCACGCACCAACCTGACGATCACGATCGTCTCTGCGTTCGGTGTGCTGTTCGTGGCGGGAGCAGTGTTCGGCCAGTCCCCCGCTCCGTCGAATACCGCCTCGAAGATCCCGGCATCCACCGCATCAACGACAGGAGCAGCGTCCTCGACCCCGGGTGATCTGAGCTACGAGTTGACCGAAGTGACCGAATCTTCCATTGCCGGCAAGTCGACCGCGTCGGTAGCCGAGAGCGCACCGGCGACAGCGATGGCCTACGCGCACGTCTACGTCGATCAGTCACTCTCGAACAGCGAATGGAAGACCAAGCTGGGCGTGCACACCGCCGAAGCGCCCGGCGTGACTGTGGTCAATGCCCGCCCGCTCGTACCGGTCGCGATCACCGGCCCGACGCGCAGTGAGATCGTGGCCGGCACCGGCGGCGAGAGCGCCGTACAGGTCATCGTCCCGACGCAGGCCGGAAATCTGCGGATCACGCTCAAAGTATCGGGCACCGACAAGGGGTCGACATGGCAGATCCAGACGCCGCTGCCCACCCTCGACCGCAGCGAGATCGACAAGCTCGGCGTACCTTCCCTCGCGAGCCCACCGACCTCGGAAGCTGCTACAACCACCACGACGCCGACATCGACGTCCTCGCCGAGCACTATCTCGACATCGACCACCTCGGTCGCTGTTCCCTCGGCGGACCTCGAACCGGCACCAGTTCCCGTCCCCGGCCCCATCCCGATTCCCGACCTCGACACACCGCTCCCAGGAACGCTGTGAGTCGCCGCCGTGCAGCGGTGGCCCTGACCGTCACCGCGGCCACCGCCGCGATCCTGGGGCTGTCCGGATGCACCCAGCAGCCGGTGATCCCCCACAACCGTTGCGGCGGAACCTCGTCGAGCGAGGGGGACGACAAAGCCACCTCGGCGACCGGGAACACCGAACTGAAAGCATCGGGACCGATCACCCAGCCAACCAAGGACGGAACGACTACGTTCACTTCCCCGTTCGGGCCTCGCTGGGGAACCGAACACAAAGGCGTCGACTTCGCCGGCCCCGTCGGGACACCGATCTACGCGGCACTCGACGGCATCGCGGTCAAGGCCGGGCCCGCATCCGGGTTCGGCAACTGGATCGTGCTCGACTCGCTCGTCGACGGCAAACCCGTGAGCACCGTCTACGGCCACATGTTCGACGACGGTGTCCTCGTCACGGAAGGCCAGCAGATCAAGGCCGGCGACCACATCGCGAACATCGGAAACAACGGCCAATCCACCGGCGCACACCTGCATTTCGAATACTGGGACGGGGGACGACTGCAGGGCGGAACCGCCGTCGATCCGATGACCAAGCTCGACGAAGCCCCCTTCCCCGCCAGCGAAGCGGGCAGTGATTCTCCTGCCATCGAGCTGGCCGCGTCATCATCGTCGATCGCCTGCGCCGACTTCGGCGTGGCAGGTGGCGGCGATCTCAAAGCCGGATCCGTTCCTCCGGAGATGGAACCGTGGTTCCGCAAGGCCGGATCGATCTGCCCCCAGATCAAGCCCTCCCTGTTGGCCGCAGATGCAAAAGCCGAATCCGGCTTGACCCGTGGCCTGACCTCCGGCAGTGGAGCGCAAGGTGTCACGCAGTTCATGCCGCGAACATTTGCTTCTTACGGCCAGGACGACGACAGAAACGGCAAGATCTCGATCTGGGACGATGGGGACGCGATCATGGCTCAGGGCCGATACTTCTGCTCCATCGCGGCGCAGGTCGACGGATGGATTGCCGACGGATCGGTCAAGGGCGATCCGAAATCGCTCTACATCGCTTCCTACAACGCGGGTGAAGGCGCGGTGAAGAATGCCGGCGGAATGCCCAGCGGCGGTGACTACACCACCCAGACACAGCCCTACGTCGCGAAAGTCCTTGCATACGAAGCAGAGTTCGCGTCCCCCGGAGGT
Organism: Rhodococcus sp. P4_F3_2; assembly: GCF_056401335.1. Lineage (NCBI taxonomy): Bacteria > Bacillati > Actinomycetota > Actinomycetes > Mycobacteriales > Nocardiaceae > Rhodococcus > Rhodococcus sp. P4_F3_2. The sequence goes on along the minus strand of NZ_JBFUJN010000016.1, from coordinate 43,630 downwards.
AGCGGGGAACTGATCGTCTCGCCCGGTTCGGCGTCCGGATCGCAGGTCGTCGACGCTGCCCGCCAATTCCTCGGCACCCCGTACGTCTGGGGCGGCGGCAACATCAACGGCACCACCGGCGGTGGATTCGACTGCTCCGGACTGACCAGTTACGCCATCTACCAGGGAAGTGGAAACAAGATCACCCTGCCCCGGACATCCGAACAGCAGTGGAACGTCGGAGTCGAGATCCCTATCGACCAAGCACAAGCCGGGGATCTGGTGTTCGGTTCGTGGGCCGGAACAGGTCCGGGGCACGTCGGCGTCGCGATCGGCGGAGGCCAGATGATCCATGCTCCCACTACGGGGGACGTCGTCAAACAAGCTCCACTGCAGAGCGATATGAAAGCCAGGAGGGTTCTGTGAGCAACGCACGCAAGCTGGTTCTGCTTGCCGTCGCTGTCCTCCTCGTCGGTGGACTGGTGTACTTCCTCTTCGGTTGGGGCAACGAGACGGAAACCGAGACAGCTGAACAGATCGCCCCAGCACCGGCGCCGCTGACCATTTCGACTTCGCCGGCTCCGACAACAATCGACGTCACCGAAGATCCGGATACGGAGCGAGCCGAAAACATCGCTCGCCAGGCACTTTCCGTGGCGTTCACCTGGTACCCGGCAACGGACCGTAGCCCCACCAATGGATACGCACGCGCCCGGGAATGGTTCACCGACACCCTGGCACAGACCCTGCTCGTCGACACGCACACCGAACGAGGACCAGGAGCACAGTGGAAACAATGGGCCTCCGACAACGCCAAAGTGGTCGCCGATGTGACTGTGGGTTGCTCCGGCTGCCCACCAGATACCGATGCACTCGTCCGCCGAGTCGCCACCATCCGCCAGACCGTAATTACCGGAGATGCGACCAATCCTGTTGTACCGGAAACGACCGTGTGGGTCACGCTCTCCAAGGAGGTTGATCAGTGGCGCATCGACACCATTCAGTACTAAATAGCCCATCCACCGACGCAAAGAAGTGGAGGATCGTCCTTCGAAATCCAGTCGATAGACGACTTCAAGAATACAGTCGAATATTACTTGTACACAATGCTTTTCACGTCCTGCGCTACACCCATCACATTAGACCTGTATCGACGAGGAGACTCATGAAAAGACGTATTACTGTAGTCACGGCGCTCCTTACGTTACTGCCGCTCCTGCCTGCATGCTCGACACCAGCGACACAGAGGGTCGCCACCCCCAACCAATCCGCCAGCACCGATGGCGACCGAATCGGGGTCGTCACGCCGGCCGAATCCTCCCTCTGGCCAGGAAACTTAGCGATCGGCGTGGGAGACATCCAAAGCAATCAATTCATCACCACACCGGCCCCCGACCAGGTCCAAGCTAGGTGCATCGGAGCAGGAGACAATCTCACAATCGGCATCACCGCACCTAACGGCTGGAACGCCCTACTTACGCATGGATCCCAAACCATCGCCATCGAAAACAAGGAACTCGACTACCCCTTGCAGGAATTCACCACTCCGCAAGGCGCACTCGACAGCGAGAGCGAATCGAACAACAAGTTCGGAACGACCGACCTCTTCCCGCCTGGCGTGACGTGGGATCTCCCGCAGCTCGGCGACGTCGAGATTCAGTTAAGCCAGAAGACACCGCCCCACTGGCAAATCCGAGCAAGGGAGAGAGTCACCATCGACATGCACGTACGATGCGAAGGGACGTAGCCGCACGCTTAAGCCAGGAACGATACCGCCAAGGGCCATATAACCGGCAATAGCCGATTCACTCTGATACGCCAGCATCTGTGTCCCGTTTCGTTGCCGGATAGTGTGTGTAGGTGAGCTATTTTGATGGTCGGGTTGTCGCAGTGACAGGTGCAGGTGCGGGGGTGGGCCGCCAGCTGGCCATTCAGTTGGCAAGACAAGGCGCGTCACTTTCTCTGATCGACCGCGACCAACATGCACTCAATCAAACGATCAGCTTGATAGGCACGCAATCAGGTGTAATCCGCATGTCGGTTGTAGATGTTTCCGACCGTGACGCTATGCATGCCTGCGCCGCTGAGACATTCGACGCTTTTGGGAGCATCGACGCAGTATTCAACAACGCTGGCGTCCTCTACACCGGGGACGTGCTCGATGCTGAGTTCGATGACTTCGCACGTGTAATGCGGGTGAACTTCTGGGGTGTAGTCAACGGATCAAAAGCGTTTTTGCCCTTCATATTTCGATCGAATGAGGGAAACATCGTCAATGTTTCCTCGGCATTCGGTTTGATGTCGGCGCCCGGATACTCGGCATACAACGCAGCCAAATTTGCCGTCCGAGGTTTCACCGAATCGCTACGGCAGGAGATGTTGATTCTGCATCCGCAAGTCAAGGTGTCTTGCGTCTTCCCTGGTGGAATCAAGACCTCGATTGCACGGACTGCCCGTATGGCTGCGCCGATAGACAGACAAGCAGTCATCGAGTCCTTCGAACACAGCATCGCGAGAACCGAACCGGAGAAGGCCGCGCAGGTTATCTTACGTGGCGCAAAACAAGGACGTCCCCGGATACTTGTCGGCGCAGACGCTCGTATCATCGACGCACTGACCAGAATCTCCGGATCTGGATACCAACGCCTGATACCGGCCACGAATAGGGCAAATCGCTCCTAGCCTGACCCAACGAAGTCCGTATGAGGACATTGCGCCCACCAGCCTGGGACCTTTTTCCGTTATCGGCGGTTACATGTACAGAAGAATTTGCGTAGTGTTCGTCTGTTCACAATCCGCGGGGAGAGGAACGACCACTGTGACAACAAAATGGTTGATGATCGAAACATTCGGCGACGCTGCACCATCCATTGTTGGGTTGGGTAGCGCACCAAGGCGATTCGTGCCAATCGAGAGAGTACTGAAAAGTAGGGACTCACTCGAACTTGTGAAGCGGATCATCGAGGAAGTCAGTGCTTCACCTGGAGAAATTGATCGGAGATCAGCAGACGGGCAACGTCGCCTCATCGTTGAGCCCCTGATCACGTTCAGCGGTCGCTTGCATGGAATACATCTGTGGTTCGGAAGATCGAACGAAACAGTACCCGAACATGATCCGGCTGGCGCATGGCTATTCAATCTTACGGCAGGCAAAGCAAGCGGGAGCGTCGCCCTACTGGATTTGTACGGCGTCCCTGAGGACGAACGCCACACAGAGAAGGCGATGGCGGGCGCGTTCACACGATTGCGGACAAATCATGACGAGAGCGACGCACTGTCAAAGATCGTCCAGTCGCAACCCGGAACGGTTCACCAAGCCGTCTGGACGGTGGAGAGGGATGATGGAGAACTGCGAGCAGCTCACTTCTCCTGCCGAATGCTCAAAGAGAACGATCCGGAAACAGGTCAACCCCAAGTGATCTTGCGCGGGATTACTCAAGATATCGGACCAGCAGTAGAAGTAACCTCCGCACCTCCTCCGGTGGTTCTCGAATACAGAGTGCTAGAGGCGGCAACCAATGACGGAGAGTATCGAGCCATCGTCAATCTCAAGACCCTGCAGTTGATTCGATGGGTCGGCGACGCCATGCCGGGACTTGCATGGGAATCGGTTGACGATCAGGTCGAACCCAGCATTCATCCGGACGACTTCCACATTGCACTTGCGATGTCAGAAGGTCTCGCACGGGGCAAGACCCACGGAGTCATTCGTTTCCGCCAATTGAGCGGAGCCTGGAAAACCTATGCGGTGGAGGCAACTCTGATGATGCTGGACCAGCATACGACGGCAGGCCTGGTCATGATTCGCGAGGCAAGTTCTCCGGAATAGGAGAGGCCCATGCATCTGACATTGCGCCTTCATCCTTCACTGGCCTAAAGATCATTTACGATTTCACCTCTGCCGCAATTGATTCGAAGACTTGGACCAGTCCCGGCCATCAGTGCGTGATGCCGATGAACATCGACTTCGGCGGCGTCGCGCGCAATGATCACCGAATGTTCAAGCGTTTTGGGACCTAGTACCCAAGATGCTTACGGCCTATTGCGGTAGAACACTAGGCATTAGTAACGTGCAACTGCGCGCCCTTCATGGGCTCCGGCAGCGAGTGGTTACAGGTGACTCCGCCAGGTAGCGCGGACGGTACTAGTTACCGCTCGATCCCGCACCTGAGACTCAACCGGAGGCCCGTTTGTGCCGCACACACGTCGACTACCTCAGTTGCCATGTCGATGCCCTTGCTTACCTATGCAGGCACCCCAGCAGGTCGAGTCCTGGCACGCTCGTAGCTTGCATGCAATTCAATTGCACTGATTCCCAGGGCATCCGCCAACTTTTGAGCACTCGCAGGCGTCAAGAGCACTTCGCCTCGCTCTATTCGCGCGATCATCGAGGTGCTGATGCCCGCGAGCTTTCCAAGCTGAGGTTGCGTAAGCCCGAGGAGGATGCGCCAGTCTCCGGGGAACCGTTCATCCTCCGGAACTATTACCAGTTCACTCATAGGGACATCAAGCGTGCGGGCAACCAAGGCCAACGTATCAACCTGAGGACTCCGGTTGCCGGACTCCCATTGCTGCACAGTCGCGCCGCCCACCCCAGCGCGACGAGCAAGATCTGCTCGACTGAGGCCTTTGCTCTCACGCGCACGACTAAGTCGCGCGGGTTCGAACCCGCGCATAACACGGCGACTCATGTGGGCATTCCGTTCGTCATTGCTAGACACCATGCCGCACCTCCTCTAGGGTCTAAACGTGCATGACTTTAATCGATGCAATTGTTGTAATAAGCACACGGCAGCAAGTCCGCATCTCACAGGCAAAGGGGTGATCTGACACATCGAAAGAAGTTCCCCCGGTCGCTACCAACGACCAGGGGAACGATGTCCAAACGGGTTGGCGCCCGTCCAGAGTTTTCTTCAGTTGCAGAAAGGATTCTGCGATGTCTATCTTAGTGGACCCATCAGGTCCGGATGACGTGTTCCGCAATCGGTATGCCGTGCTCTCGACGTTGACGCTTCGTCGGCTTGTTGCGCGGCATTCGTCGATCGGCGGGCGTTGCGATGGTTGCGGTTTCAGTGTTTCGGAGCTTGTTCCGTTGTGCCCGGAGGCTGCGGCCGCGTTGCGCGAGTTGACGCACCGTGAGGGCCGGGGAACATCTGCGGTCGTGTTGCCGCAGTTCAGTACTGACGATCTTCTTCGGGTTGCTGCTTCGCATCATCCTGATCGGGTTGGTCGGTGCGCGCGGTGCGGGTTCGTTTTCTCGTCGGAGTGCGATGTGTGCCCGACTGTGCGAGCTGTTCGTGTGGAGTTGGAGGTTCGGGGCGTGGTGCCGATTGTCGGTGCCGATCCGGGCAAGGGTTTGTGCGCGGGGAAGTCACGTTCGTGGGAGATGGATGGACGAACGGTGGTGGAGTGGCGCCGCGCGATCTCCTCGTGTGAGGCGTGCCCGTTGTTGGCGCGGTGCCGCATCGATGCGGCCGCGGCGGTGGAACGTGGGGATGGTCCACAGCGAATGATCATGGCGGGCAACGCGTATGACAGTCACGGCAATATCGTCGACGGTGAACGCTTGGGCCTGTACGAGTCGTTGACGACAGCAACGCGCCGTCGCCGGGATTCGGAGGTGGCAGCGTGAGGGCCGCGGTGCCGCCGCCGACTGTGTTGGCGTGCGCGGTCGATCCTCAATCGTGGGATCTGGATGAGGGTTCGTATCGCGCGGGTGTGGATGCGCAGGCGGAGTGTTTCCGGTGCCCGCGTTTGGCGGATTGCCGGAAGGAGTTGTCGTCGATGGTGGCGGCGGATACTCCGCCTCGGTCGATGATTTGGGCGGGTGTGCCGTTCAGTCATCGTGGCCGGCCGATTACCTCGGATGCGGTGTTGCGTTCGTACTATCGGCGGGTCGACGGGCATCGCCGTACTTCTCGTGGGAGCGCTGCGTGACCCCGATAGTGGGGGCGTTCGCTCCGGTCTTCACGCCGCCGCTCGACACACCGGCATCGGAAGAATCCGCGGCGCTGATCTTGAGGACATTCGAATCAGCGTGGTCGGTGTACGGAATCCTCGCCGACACGCACGGCCATGTGCCGGTACGGGACCGCTACGACCGGTTGTGGATCCTCGTCGAAGTCGCCGGCCGCCTGCGTAGTCGACGCACCTTCCTTCACGATCACCCGGACATCGGTGACTCACCGGATGTGTACGGGTTGATCGACGTGGACTCCCGCGCAGTTCTTCATGCCCGCGATCTGATCGACGCCCACGGCCCGTTGCGGGTCGACCCCTCAAATGCCGCGGTCCTCACACCACTCCGTACCGGTGCGACAGATTCCGCGCACCTTCCCACCTGCACGTCACACGCCTCGTTCGACGTCACCCGATTGGACTGCCCCACATGACAACACACCGATTGCTCGACGAACTGAACAACCCCCACCGCCCCCTCCCCGACATCATCTACGGGATCAGTACCGGGGCCCTCCCCTCCCCCGCCTCGACCAGCCTTCCCTCCGAACGATGGCAATGGCTCGCGGACCTCCTCACCCACCCACAGTGGGGAATGACCGCGATCGTCGACGGACTCGACCACGTCTGCGCCCCCGTCGCCCGACTGTGCCAACTCACCGCCCACCCCATCCACCCCCTCAACATGCGAGAACTATGGGCCGCAGAACAACTCCCCACCACCGAACTCATCGCAGCGCATTCCCCGCACGAGGACGGTCGCTGGGAAGTCCTCAACACTGCCCTGGAGCTGATCACCGACGGACTCGACCACTGCAACGGACTCGAGACCTCCGGGATCGAAGCAGTCACCTCAGCATTCACCGCCGTCATCACCGCACAGGACCCTGCCACCGCCCGCGCAACTATCACCGCGGCCGTCGAACAATGGATTCATCCCACACGCACCACCGCATCATCTGTTTCCACACAGTTGGGGGCAGCATCATGACAACAACACCGCATCGCTCGCCGCTGATCGAATCCATGATCAGCACCGCCTCCACAGCGCTCCTGAAAGAAGTAGGCATCACCTTCCCCACCGACGCCGAGATGGCCGAAGTACGCCAACTCGCCGAAACGATCGTCCGGGACACCGTCGACGCACTCGCCGGCCCTCGCGAGTTGTCGGTCGGGTTGCGCGACAACCTCATCGACGTGGCAGATCTCGTTGCCTCCGATCCGGAAACTGCGTCGGTCGATCAGATTCACGAAGTCGCGGTTGCGCTGCGCGGGCTTCTGGATCTGCACATCCCCGTTCGAGCGAATCATTCGTGATTGCGCTTGTTCTCGCTGTCGTGTTGGGGTGTGCCGGTGTTGTGGGAGCGGTGTTTTCGCTTCGCCCCACACGTTCCTGATATTCGAAACGCGACAGGATCCGCACATCGGGGCCAGCGTCCGTCACAGACCGCCAGCGGCAACTGATCTCAATAAACACCCGGCCTGACCCGAACACCGCCGAAAAGAGAGGCAACGCCACCACACAGCATGACATCCGAAAAACCTTGACACACAACTCCATAGACGCAGTCCAGAAACGACGAAACCCCCTTACGGGGGTTCGCCACACACTGAGCCAAATCAACAGCAAAGCCAGGCCCGGCTCGCTGTCACTGATGAAGCCGAAGTAACCACTCCGCCTTCTGTACTGCACTACTTCTTCACTCACATGAAGGGATTTACCTGTGACAGGTACATCTCAGGGTAACGCACTCCCTGAACCAGCTTCAACACTTCCACACAACACAATCCTCGACCGCTCACCATCAACGCGCCACGCCCCAGTCTCCGACACCGAATGGGCTCACGCCGTACAACAAGCCACCGAAAACGTCACCCGCATCGAAACACTCAACCGAACCAGCAACCAACGCGGAAACTCCTGGTCCCTCCCCATCCCCGACGGCACCTACAGCCGTACCCCCACCTGGACCAGCCGCACACACTGGCAACACCAAGTCCGCACACTCCTCAACTCCCCCACCGGCACGAGACTCTGCACAACCCACACCATCAGCACCGAAGCCGTCTTCGCCGTCGCCGTCATCCATGCCTCCCTCGCCGAAAGCGCAACTGGACGATCAGTGACCGCCTCACGCGAGACCATCGCCCGCCGTGCAGGAGTGAGCGCCTCCACCGTCAAACGCGCCCGACGAGTCCTCACAGCCCTAGGAGTCGCAGTGGAACTCGTTCGCGGTCGCTACCTCAGCCGCCTGGAAGCGATGGCTGCAGAATCGCACCACGGCCGTCACCAATTCCGCGCAGCATCGACATGGGCGCTCACCACACCTCGCTCCGTAGTCACGACCGTCACCCCTCGCTTCACGAAGCCCCGGATTCCCTCGCGCGCCACACTGCGCACCGCCGCATACAGATCCAGAACCACCACACGGAACCATCCACAATCCGGCACCCGTGACCCCCTATCCCCCTCCGGGGGATTTGCACTTAAAGCTCTTGCTTTCAAGATCTCACCAACGCGCGCACCAACACGCGTGGGCAAGACAACACACCAACCAACAACCACACCCCGACCCATCCACCTCCAACGCGCAGCAGCCGAACTCATCGCCCACGCACCAGCACTGACACCCGCCAGTCACATCGGAATGATCTGCCATACGCTCCAACAAAGCGGAATCGACACCACCCGCTGGACCGGACGAGACATCGCACACCAACTCACCACAGACACCCAACAACGAGGCTGGACCTGGCCCAACCACATCCCACAACCGACTGCATTCCTACGCTGGCGACTAACCCACATCGACTGGGCCACAACCACCCCCACCGAGCGGAACGACGAACACAATCGCACTCGACGCGCGGAACAGCTCACTCGTCACGCTGACTTGCGCGCGCGAGACGAACGCAGCGCCTCAGAAGCGACCCGAACGGAAATACTCCAGACATTCCGGAATGTCTGTACCACCGTGGCCGATCGACGCGTGCATGATGGCTCGCACCCGTCCAATCGACCGTGACATCTCTTCCAAATGGAAGGAACGCCATATGGGCCACACGACGACCTGCACCAACCGAATGCAGTTCCACTGCAATACGTTGCATGTATCGGCGTCGTTGACATCCAAACGACGAAGGCGCGAGGTGGAGGTTCATCCACTGCTCGCGCCAACGCACCAATCCGGACTTCGGGATTACCGGCGCAGATCCGTCAACTCCACGTCCGACTCGTCTTGCACACCTAAGCCTTAGCGGCTGAGCTCAACTCAGCTTGAAATCAGTGCATACGCATAACGCTAAGAGGCGATCGTCTGACCGGTATCAAAGTTGTACTAAATCCACCCGCGCTCGAAATCGACTTGTACGAGTCTGCTGTTTCCGACGACTTCGTGTTCATCGCTGGTTGGGAACCCGAGGCGACCCCCCTCATAGCCTTCCTGTCCATACCGATTGAAGATCGCACCATGGATCATATGAGCACGTCCAACCGGAAATCCGAAGTAGATATTGCCGTGCTCGAAGCGCTTGAACCGTCCCTGACCGTTGGGAGTTCCAACCTCACCACTTGTCGGCCAGCCCATCACGCCACCGGGGCCGGGAGTGCCGCGGCCCAGAATCTCGTATTTGTTGAAAATCGCTCCGAAGACTTCCCATGCGCCTGTTTCCGGTCTCCAGTACATGCTCCCGTTGAGGAAGTTCTGTTCGCGATGAGTGTACGAAGCGCTTGGATAGCGGATGATCTCCGGACTGTCGCACCGCCCCAGTGGGCCGTTGCCCCCGTTGATCTGGTTGTATCGAACGCCGAAAGCACCCGTGATCGTGCAGTCCGCAAGGTATGTCGCTGACCCATTTTCGTAGACATAACCACCCTGCACGTACTTTTCGCGGGCTATGCCAAAGAACGGGCCGTTGCCTTGGATCGGGCCAGTCCAATCCGACGAGAACCACGGCAGGTTTAGGTTCATGCAGAGGGAGGTTCGTCGCATCCCGAAACAATCATCGTAGACCGCCTGGTAGCGTGCCGAGAATTTTGAGGACGGCTGGTTTCCGGTTTCTGTCACAATGACCGTTCCCAACTCGGCCATGTACGACGGCGTGTCTGAGATTCGCTGGGGGAAGCCAATACCGATGTCGAAGCCGGATCGATTACATGGATCGCTGGCGTCGAACCCATCAAAATAGGCTTCGATGTCGTCGTCGTCTTTGGTCGCACTGGCGGCGGCCCAAAAAATCACTTCGTCATTGTTGGCCACGCCACGCGCCGCCCAGAAGTTGTCGTCGGTACCACTTGGGCACAGTGGATGAGAATTTCCGCCAGCAATCGTGCCGTTGTAGAGCGTAAATTCGAGCTCCATGCCCCACGCCATGTGCAAATTGGTGGGTTTGTTCGTGGTGCCGTTCCACGAGTACTGCTGATTAAATACTTTCTGTCCGGACCCATCTGTGTACGCCCTACTGACGACTTTGCTGGGCGCATATTCGCCTGTTGCCCGGGGATAGTTGGATTCGCGAGTGGCCACCCCGGTTCGCTGTTCTTGCGACGTCGATTTGCCGGGCCACAGACGTGAGTCCTCGACATCGAGGATGGTGCCCAGCGCGACCCTCTTCTGATCGTCGTCGAGATAGAAGATCGCAGACCTATAACTGGATCCGAAGTCTCGGCCCTGGTAGTTCAGTGTCGTCGGATCGTGAATCTGGAAGAAAAACTCCAACAACGCCCGAAAGTCCGTTCGCGCAGGGTCATAGACGATCTCGACGGCCTCCGCGTGACCCGGATGGTTGCGATAGGTCGGCCGATCATTTTGCCCTCCGGTATAGCCAACTCGCGTCGAGAGCACTCCAGGCTGYTGGCGGATCAGGTCCTCCATACCCCAGAAACACCCGCCTGCCAGTATCGCCCTACGGGTGTCAGTCATTCCGCCCCCTCACAATGAGCCATATGTATACGCAGCATTCCCCCTCGACGCTACCTGTCGAGATTCAGACAATTCCCGGCACCCAACGGCTCATTCATGATTCGTGCACGGCCTTCTCTGGTCGTCGTCTCTCTGAATCGCAGGGCTTGTCGGTACAAACCAAAAACTGGCTGAGCGTCCTCCTGCGGGTTTGGGTGTGCGTTTTGACCATCGTCATACCGGACACCACGAGGCGCGCCCGGACGCCGCCAGCGGCACCGATAGGTGGCAGCAATCCGTGTTGAAGAAGCCAGAAGTGTTGGAGATCAACGATTTACGGAAGATGTCACATACAGGACCAAATGCCCCACAATTTAAGGCTCCGTCAAAAGTACTAACTTTCACACACGGAAACCCACCCACCTGCATCTTAAACAAATCAGACCGGTCTGTTACCAAATTGATATGAATGATTCCTGTGAAACTGATGAGTAACTCTTTACGGTAAGCAGCGTTCGGGGTTCACAGTCATTTCGCAGGAGATTCCCAGCATTCTCAGTTTGGGTTGATGCGATTTCTTCGGTGTTGGAAGGTTTTGCGTGCCTGACATTCTCGTTACTCCTGTTGCCTCTGCCGTATTTGTGAAGAATCTGACCGGCTCGTCCCAAACCGGTTCGTGGGGCGTGGGTGGCACTGATCTGGGGTTTCCTGTGCGTTTGCGGGACGGTCGCTTCGGGTTCTTCTTCGGCGACACCTTCGAGTCCCTTGCCCCTGGTGGGCCGGGGTGGCGCAGCCCGGTGATGTTGCGTTCCACGACAACAAATCTCGATCAAGGGATCGTGTTCAACTCAGCTGCCGGCGGCGGATACGCGAAGGAGATCCTGCCGAACGCACACGACACCCGGCAGCTGCCGAGCATCGAAGCTCCCGGCACGGAGTTCACGGTCATCCCCGGCGATGCACTCACGATCGGAACACGCACGTACCTGTCGGTGATGAGCGTGCACGCTTGGGACTCTGAGGACTGGAAAACGAACTTCACCTACCTCGCTTACTCCGACGACGCGGGAGAGAATTGGGCTCTCTCGCAGGCACGTTGGGACAATCATCCCGGCGCCTTGGATCAGTGCTGGACGATGGAACGACACGGCGGATACGTCTACGTCATCTCCACCGCGTTCGGACGTAACAAGCCCGCGGGCATGATCCTGCGACGAGTCCCGGAAGCGCAGATCCTCACCCCCGCCGCCTACCAAGGGTGGGGGTGGACCGAGCAGACCGGCTGGGCCTGGGGCAATGCCCCGACACCGATCATTCCCGGTCGGATCGGCGAGATGTGTGTCCGCTACGTCCAGGGCACCTGGGTCCTCGCATATTTCGATCCGGAGGCTTATGCGATCGTCACCCGTACTGCGGCCCGCATCGACGGCCTCTGGTCCGAACCCACAGTTCAGGTCAAGGGCGGCGACTGGGGAGCAAATGACGGGACGTACGGCCAGATCTACGGCGGCTACATCCATCCCGCCTCCACCCTGGACAATCTGCATTTGATTGTCTCGCAATGGAATACGTCTACCGGTACTCCGTATCATGCGATGCAGTTCAAAACTTCCGTCACCCCTGCCGGCCCTGTGTACACCGTCGGCGGCGCAATCGGCGCCCGCTACACACAACTTGGCGCGGAAACGTCCCCTCTCGGCGCACCGACCGGCGACGAACAGGCGCTGGCGAACGGGCGGGTGCAGGATTTCGAGCACGGCCGCATCTACTGGAGCGCCGCAACCGGAGCGTGGGAAACGTACGGGCTGATCGCGCAGAAGTACCTCGACTTCGGCGGACCCACCAGCCCCCTGGGGTGGCCCACCAGCGGAGAACTCGGCACCCCCAACGGAATCGGCCGCTTCAACCGCTTCGCCGAAGGCAACATCTACTTCAATCCACAAGCCGGAACCCACTGCGTCTATGGCACCATCTTCACCGAATACGGCCGCCACGGCTACGAAGGCGGACGGTTCGGATTCCCCACCTCCGACGAATATGCCACTCCCGACGGACGCCGCAATGATTTTCAGGGCGGCTGGATCAAATGGGTTGCGGCGACAGGGCACACCGTCACCTCATAGCTACAGCCAGTCCTCAAACTTTCCACCTTCGTTCGAGTTCAATCTTTCCGCACGAAAAATCGAAAGGACAATCATGCTGTTCAAAAGAAAACTACTTTCACGCACTCGATACAAAAACCGGAAGAGGACCCTATTGGCAGCCGGTGCGTTATCGATTGTGTCGTCTCTGATTGTACCGACCGCGGCGCAAGCTGATGAGTTTCACGGGTACTGGATTGGCGGTAAGATTCTCGAAGAGTACATTCAGATTGGAGGTTTTCCCGTTGTCGGGAATGCTACCAATGTAGAGTTGCCCGCTGCCCGGGACGGTCGCTGGCAGCCGTTCGTCAACAATAATACGATCTATTGGCATCCCTTGGTAACCGGAGGCCATGCCAACCAGGTGGGTGGCGCAATCCTCGACAAATGGAACGATTACAGTCGAGAGAACGGCGATCTGCGCTATCCCACGACTCGTGAAACAAACACCCCTACCAAGCCAGGAAAATTCAACCACTTCGAAGGTGGCTCTATCTACTGGTCCCAAGCGTATGGTGCGCATGCCGTCTGGGGTCTTATACGAGACAAATGGGCTGGGCTTGGATGGGAGAATAGTCCTCTAGGATTTCCCGTCACTGACGAATATGTCACGACCGGAAACGGGCGAGGTCAACAGTTTCAAAGTGGGTGGATCTATTGGCACCCAGATACCGGCGCTCGCGTAGTGCTACAAGACATTGGTACCCAATGGGGCGCAGCTAACTGGGAAAATGGCAAGTACGGATATCCCATAGAAGATACACAAAATGTCGGATGTGGACAGACTGCTCAAAAGTTCCAAGGTGGCGCTTTAGTCTCAAATATTGGAACATACACACCGGGATACAGTTCCGTCGATAACGGAAATGAAATAGCCTACAGTGCGACCTTTGGTGATCCGAATTCGGCCACTGCATGGTCGGTAGCCGTCAACAAATGGAACGCACTAGGCTTGGTCAATGTCCATCCATCTGGCACATTCGGATATGACGTAACCGTCAACGACGTAAACCTCAGCGAGGTCGATTACAGTGGACGCTACAATTATCGCGGGCCACTGGCCGATCAAATCGTGCTGAACAAGCATTACACCGACAGTTACACCCCCGAAGATCGCGGCGCGGTGATGACCCATGAACTTGGCCACGCAATGGGATTGAGTCACTCATGCGACTCGCAGATCATGGGCCCCACGGACGATGATCGCACCACCACAAATATCGAGAGCCTTGACCAGGCTGTATACCGTCATCTATGGAGCTGAGAATGAGCGCAAAAAGTCTGAACATACGAAAATTCGCTCCTGTCGGAGGTGGAATAGCGACACTGACCATAGCCGTCCTCTTGTCCGGCTGCTCGTTAAGCGAAGATCCTTCTGTTAGCTCAACACCAAGCCCGGCGACCTACGAAACCAGCTATGCACATTCCAGCAGCGTCATTGACAGAGAAAATTTAGCTGAAGTGGCAGGATTCGCATCCGACATATTCTTCGCCGATATAGAGGAAAATCTCGGATCAACCGAAAAGCGGGGAGTCCTGGAGACGCAATTCAGTGGGACTGTCACCGAGACCCTCAAGGGTGGAGCCTCCGGAAAAGTTAAAATCAACCAGACCGGAGGACTAAAAGATGGGGTCGTCTCAGTAGAAGAGGGAAGCGCGCTTCTGACTCCAGGCGTGACATATCTGATCGCCGCACGCTACTCAGCGACGGAAGAATGGTATACGGCAATCCCTATCACCGGAGACGTTCCAGTGTCTGGCGACAACAGTCGATCCCGTGGAGCAGAGGGTCGTGACTCTCAGAATCAGGACAGTGTTCGAACTGCCATGCAGGATGCGATTGCCAACGAAATACCTTTTGCGGGCGCTGCCGGAGATCCAAGCCCACAAGGCGCAACGTCAGTACCAAGCAGCACAAGTCTGCCAACGGTCACGACGACTATCGCCCCTCCGCCGTCTGTCATACCCTCGGCAGAGCCGAGTGAGGGGCCTCGCCCAGGTGAAACATCGACAGCACCATCGACCACGACGAAGCCTGTCACTACGACGACTTCAGTGACACCCCCGACGACGCCGACCCAGACGCCGTAGAGGTCTCACAAAAACCAGATGATGGCAGGGTCGCGAAAGTGCCCCTGCCATCATTCGTCGCCGCTTCCAAGACGCAAGGCGTGCCACATCGCCGGATCCAATCACAGCCGATATATTTCCAATCAAGACAAGATTTTTCACGCAGGATATAATTGCCTGATGAAAACTTCCAAGAATTCAATCTTCCAAGTAGTGATAGTTGGCTGCCTTTTGGTCTGCGCATCATGTTCGAAACCGCCAGAAGATCCCGATTTCTTCACCGCCCGAACGCCGCTCCCTAGTTGCGGGGAGGCCAAAATCACGAACGCTAGCAAAGGAAACCGATTCGAATCATCTCAAATCGATTGCATGAGACAGTCACGCACTTCCGGAGGATCTGAATTTACCATGCGTTCAACAACTACAGAAGGAGACGAGATAGTCGATTACATACGTGTACTGCCCGACTCAGTTCAGGTTGAAGTAATAGTAGACAATTCACAAGATGAATATTCTAAACAAGGGTGGACTTCTTACTCATGCTCAATTCCTGAGATAACAGAGGAATCCATTACCGAATGCATGACAACAAGATAACTCGGCCTCGCACAGCTTCCAGGGACTTCGACGAATGGCTTCATCCCGGAATAGTCGACGGTGCGGAAACACGGATGCTGCGCGGCGAGGTTGTAGCCCCGATCGGAAGCTCGCCGAGCTCGATACATGGAGAATGAACCGGCAGGAGCAAGCAGATGAATGAAAGCCCCGGCAACGCCGAAAATCCCACTGCCCCAATAGGTTTAGATATCACGTGGACAATAATGGTGCTGGGATATTTTCTCCTTACCGTCGCTGCATTGGTTTCCATCTTTCGAACGCCACATGACCGCGCCGCATCCAAATTCTGGTGGTCCGCACTCGTCATCGTGATCCCCATTGTCGGAGCAGCAACCTGGTTTCTGTTCGGAGCACCTCCACTGCGACGACGCGCTCTGCCCCACTCGCTTTCGTAGGCTGCGCACCTAGCTAGATATCAAGAGGCATCGCCAGCAGCGCTCAAGTCCGAGAACCGGCTGAGAGCCTTCCTGCGGGTTTCGGTGTGCGTTTTGACCATCGTCATACCGGACGATCTCGAACGCACTCCTGCGTGCGATTCACCTGGGAAAATTTCGGCACGTTTCGTCCATTTTGCTGTCCGGTGAATAATCCGTTATGGCATAGTTTCTAGCGGACAGTTTGTCTGCTACAAGGCTGAACGCCGCAAATCGGGAGTGGAATGAAGATCGGCTACGCGCGAGTGAGTACGGCGGCTCAAGATTCGTCGATTCAGGTCGAGCTTCTCTCCAACGAGGGAGTCGATCGCGACCGGGTCTACGTCGATCACGGAATCAGCGGTCGACAGACCCGGCGCCCCGGACTCGACAATGCGATCAACGCCGCCCGCGAAGGCGACGTCTTCTGCGTGACCAAACTCGACCGCCTCTCCCGATCGGCGAAAGATCTCCACGAGACGGTCGGGCGCCTTGCAGCCAAGGGCGTTGCGTTGTCGATCGACGGGAAGATCTACGACCCGGCAGATCCGATGGGCAAGATGTTCATCGGTGTCCTTGGGCTGATGGCCGAATTCGAGTCAGACCTGATCCGGAGCCGGACCAGGGACGCCGTTGCGGCAGCTGCTGCAGCCGGCAAAATGAAAGGTCGTCAGCACAAGCTCACACCGGAAGAGCGCGCATACCTGCTGCAAACCTATGAGACTGGCCAGTTCAATATCGAAACACTTTGTAGGAATACAGGTTTGAAGCGTTCGGCGCTATACGCGAATATCGAGTTGGCACGCACCGAGCGGGACGCTGAAAGACTCCTGGCACTCTGATCTCGCGCAGTCGGGCGATCCGCCAAGTTTACGGCCGACCGCGTCCATCGAGCGCCCCATGCCAACTACTTCCGTGAAAAACCTGCCAACTAATTCCGAGAGTCACACCAGAACCTCGCATGAGCAAATCAATCGAACGACCGAAAACGGTTTACTCGCCCGTTTCGGTCGATTTGTTTTTGGATGAGTTCCGGTCGACAGTTTCGCGTGTCCGCCCGACCGCGCCGATTCGGGTCGATTCGTGGGCCGAATACGAATGTTTACGGCAGCGTTTGGGTGGCCGTGGTGCTGTCCGGATAGGCCTGATCAGCGAGTCGATCTGCAGACGCCGTATCTGAGGCATACGTGTGGAGTTGTTCGTGTTCTGTGATCGCTCCATGACGTCGTGGATAAGGAAACTTGCAGCGGCGCAGCGCGCGTCGAACCGCCGTCTACAGCCTGATGCCGGCAACGACCCCGCTTTCGAAAGCAACCCATACGACGCCGTCACCATCGAGAGCCAGGCCGTGCGGTTCCTCTCCGATGCCTGAGAGATCGAACTCGGCGAGGTCGCCCTCCGCCGTGATTCTGCCCAGCCTGTTCGTTCCCCATTCTGTGAACCAGCACCCGGTGTCGTCGGCGATCACCGCGTGCGGCCGGCTGTCGGGCGCGAGGGCGAAGTCGCTGACGTGCAGATCGTCGTCGATCCGAAGGATGCTTCCTCGAGCGATGTCGGCGGACCAGACATGCTCCCCTGCTGCCGCGATGCCGACTGGGGCTGCGCCGTCGGGCAGCGTGATGAGTTCGGTATCGCCTGCGGCATCCCTTCGCGCGAGCGCCCCGCGTTGGTTGAGCGAAACCCAGACGGAACCGTCGCGATGGGCGGTGGCCATTGCCGGGTATGCGCCATCCAGTGGGACGGCGAGTTCGCTGCGGATTCCGTCTCGACTGACCACGGCGAGCTTATTGCCCTGCGTGAGCGTCACCAACGCACCGGGGCCGTCAGCCGCGATGCCGTAAGGCCCACCTGGAACGTCGATGAAGTTCAGCCGATCATCGCTCGTGATGATGGCGATCCGATCTGCGCCGGTGACCGCGCACCAGGTCGCTTCGGAGGTCACGGTGAGCTGTCCGGGCCGCTCACCGATGGTGAACCGGCGCTCGCGCCCGTCCGGGGACCGCCGCACGAGCTCTCCGGTATTGACGAGCGTGACCCACATGTCCCCGCCGGGCCCGAAGGCAACGGCGTATGGACCGGCCATTCCATAGTCGAGCACCGCAACGCTGTGTGCAGCGATGGGCTCAGTCGTGTCAGTCACGTGTTCATCCGCCTTTCATCGTCGATGGCCGTGAGCTCAGCGGGAGTCCCGGCCATGATCGTCGCCGCGTGCTCTGTGATGAGTTCGATCGGCCAGTCCCACCAGCGACTGGACATCAGCCGCTGAACACCTTCAGGGGCGAACCGGACCCGGATCCGCCGTGCGGGGTTGCCTGCGACGACTGCGTATGGTTCGACATTCCGGGTCACAACGCTGTGCGCGCCGATGATCGCGCCGTCACCGATGGAGATGCCCGGCATGATCGTGGCTTCACGGCCGATCCATACGTCGTTGCCGACGACCGTGTCCGCGGGTTGTTCGATCGCCATGAAGGTTTCGAGAGTGTTGTCCCCCCAGGTTCCGCCGAACATCGTGAACGGATACGTCGAAGGCCCGACCATCGGATGGTTTCCTCCAGGCATGAGGAACGTCACGCCTGGTCCGAGCGCGGTAAACCTCCCGATGATCAGTCGTTGCGGACCATAGAGGTACTTCACGTTCACTTCTTCGAACCGGCCCCCTGCACCCTCATCGTCATAGTAGGTATAGTCACCGGCCTCGATCAAAGGCGAATTGACATCACTCTTGAGGAAACGCACGTTCGTCAAGTCTCCCCTGGTCGAGGGGGTCACATCATCAGGCTGCGGAATCTCGAGCACACTCATCCTCCAAACGTCATCTGAATCTGGCGAGTCGGTCGCCCGCTCCTGGTCAAAGTGTTCGTAGGCGCGGAGCAGCTGCGACGCCCGCTGGATCATCGCCAGTTCTGCGTTCACGACCCGTTCCCGCCCGCGCGCACGTTTGACGATGAGTCCAGCGCGTTCGAGCACCGCGACGTGCTTCTGTACGGCCGCGAAGCTCATGTCGTAGCGACGCGCGAGCGCACTGACCGACTGCTCCTCGCGCAGCACGCGCGCAAGGATGTCGCGCCGGGTGGCGTCCCCCAGCCAGAAAGCCACGGTCCGCCTCTCTGTGGGGGGTTCATCTGAGATCAAGTCGCACCTCCCGTCCTCCGTGTTGACATGGTTCGGCTCATCGAATCGGCGGGGGCGACCTCATGGATGTGCGGCGCTGAGAAACGACAGGACCGACGGAATCAGCGCGGACGGTTTCATCATCGGCGTCGCGTGATGTGCGCCATCGACCGTCGCGTAGCTGGCTCCGATCAACGATGACAGCTCACGGGTTCCGCTTTGCATGAACGGTTCGCTCTTGCTTCCGACGAGCACGAGAGAGGGCCCCCGCAGGCCTTTCCACCGGTCGGCGGTAAAAGGTACTCCGTCCTGCAGCCCCACGCAGAGCCGCGTGTCGTAGACCGTCGTCTGGGCCATCGCGACCATGGTTCGCCATGGACCGACCATCAATCGCATCGCCCCGATCATGAAGGGGGACGCACCGAGAGCGACTCGGTTGAACTCGCGAACCGCATCAGATGCACGCCCGTCTCTGACAAGTTCCTCGAGGCGGTCTGCGAGGTCTCGAGGAACGGGTGCGCGTCGATCGTCCACGATCACGGGGGGCTCGTAGGCGATGAGTCCTACGACCTTCGCGGGTAGCGCTGCGGCTGCGTCCAACGCGAGGACCGCGCCGGATGATGCACCCAACAGGACGGCCCTACCTCCGTGCGCATCGATGAGCGCCTCGATGTCCTCGATCTCGCGAACGACACTCCAGGCGCCGGTGTCTCCACTGTTCCCGCGGCCGCGCCGATCGTAGTTCACGACGGTGTGGGTGACTGCGAGCAGAGCGCCCAGGCGACGGTTGTCCCGAAGATCGGACAACGCCTGCGCGACGAGGATGACAATCTGTCCCTGCCCGCTGCGTTCAAACGAGATCTCCGTGCCGTCCGCGGACGTGACCTGGTACAGCGAGGGATCGGGAGCGGCATTGTTTTTCGGCATTGTGGTTCCGTCCGTTTCGAGAGGTCGACTGTCTCAGCGGCGAGTCATCGTGGACACGTATCCGCCTTCACCGGGGTATACCCAGGCACCATCGAGCACGCGATCGCCACCGCTGAAGGTGCCGGTGAAGTAGGCCGGGCTTCCTTGCGCTCCCGCCCAGATGGTGAGCTTGTCGCCCTCCAGTTCGTAGACGTAGTCGAGGGTGTTGCCCATCGAGTCATAGAACCGGGAAACGACGTCAGTGCCGGCAGGTTCTCCGAAGGGACGCAGCTGACCGATGACTTCGATGCCGGTGATGGCCTGGCCGAACTGCTCGAGCTCGACGTGCTGGAGCAGGAAGAATCGTCCAGCCATCCATTCGTACCGGATGACGCCCTCAGCGCCCCCTGACACTGTCCATTCGCCGACCAGTCGGTCAAGCGCCGTGACCGCGCTGCTGGGCGTGGGCTGCTCACCGAGTCCGTAGGCGTCGATCTGCTCGGCCGTGATGTTCTCCAGCGGGTTCTCGTTCATCAGATGTCCTTTCGCGGGCGGCCCGGCGGGCAGCCTTTTCAGATACCTCGGAGCCGAACGGTGCCGATTGACATCTGTGCGGAAACTCGTTGGAAACGATTCGCCCGCGGACGGTCGGACGAAGGTCGCGGCAGCAAGATGTCAAGGTTCGCCATTTGGCTCCGAGGTATCTGTGCAACGACCTTCAAATCGACACGAGGAGCACACGGTGACCATCAACCACTCCGCACCACGCACCACGCACAGCGCGGGCAGAGCTCTGCCTCGTTCGACGCGGTCCCTTCTGCTCGCCGGTGCGTTCGCCGGGCCGCTGTTCTATCTGTCTGCCATCGTGCAGATGCTGACACGCCCGGGATTCGACCTTCGCATCCATCCACTCAGTCAGCTGTCCACCGGTGATCAGGGCTGGATCCAAATCCTCACCTTCGTCCTGGTCGGGCTCGGACTGATCTGCCTCTCGATCGGCCACCGGCGAGTCGCCGCCAGCGGCCTCGGCCGCGCCGCCATTCCAGTCCTCGTCGCGATCAGCGGGGTGGGCTTCATCGCCGCCGGCGTCTTCCCGCAGGACCCAGCGAACGGGTTCCCCCTCGGCGTGGCCGACGGCCCGGTCGCCGAGCCCACGTGGCACGCTCTCGTTCACATGGTGGCGGCAATCGTCGCGTTCACCGCGCTGGCCGTGGCAGCCATCATCGCCCTCGTGCGCGCAATCCGCGAGCGTCGTGTGGCCGCCGGTATCGGCAATGGCATCGTCGCGATCGCCCTCCTCGCCCCTGTCATCCCCGACATCGCCAGCATCCAGGTGGCGATCACCGGACTCTTCGCCTTCGGCTGGTGCACCATGACGGCCATCGCCTTGCTGAAGTCGCCGACGTACCTCGCTAGCCTGGACTCCCGCCTACCCAAGGAGACGAGAACGTGAAGTTCCTCATCCTCGGCTACACGCCGAGCAGCAGCTGGGACGCCTCAACCGCGGATGCCCCCACCGAAGATGCGCTTGCCGCATTCGCCGCATATCAGGAATTCGAAGCGGAGCTGCGTGCCAGCGGTGAGTTCGTCAGCACAGAAGGACTCGGACACCCAGCCATGTCGACGACCGTGCGCAAGACCGACGGGAGCATCGTCATAACCGACGGTCCATTCGTGGAGCTCAAAGAAGTCCTCGCGTCGTTCGCTGTCATCGACGTGTCCGGATTGGAGCGAGCGAAAGACATCGTCGCACGGATGGTTGAGATGCTCGGCGAGCCGATGGAAATACGACCCATCATGGGCGACGACTTCGCGTGACCGCCCGAACCGACGCGATCGAGGACCTGCTGCGCTCCGAGGCACCGCAGGTCCTCGGAGCTTTGGTGCGTCGCTTCGGCCACTTCGACATCGCCGAAGAAGCAGTACAGGACGCTCTCTTAACAGCAAGCCAGCAATGGCACCCAGACGCGCTCCCCGAACACCCCAGATCCTGGCTGATTCGCATCGCCTACCGCCGGATGATCGACACCCTCCGCGCCGAGTCCGCGGACCGCCGCCGCGAAGAAGAGTACGTGGCGGCCCAGCCGAACACTCCTTTCTCGCACCCACCCCTGACCGACCACGACGACAGCCTGAACCTACTGCTGCTGTGCTGTCACCCCGCCCTGTCCTTCGCGTCCCGCATCGCCCTCACACTGCGCGCGGTGGGCGGGTTGACGACCGCAGACATCGCACACGCCTACGGGGTAACCGAACAGACCATGGCCGTGCGGATCAGCCGCGCAAAGCAGCAGATCCAAAAGAGCGGTGCCCGATTCGAATTCACGGTGGACGACGACCTCTCGGGCCGCCTCTCCGCAGTGATGCGTATTCTGTATCTGATCTTCAACGAGGGATACACGGTGACCACCGGTTCAGAGCTGACCCGAACCGACCTCACCGGCGAGGCGATTCGCCTCACGCGACTCCTCCACGCGCTCGTTCCCGATGATCCCGAACCGGCAGGCCTTCTCGCGCTCATGCTGCTGATCGATTCGCGCCGCGCAACGCGCACCACGGAGAACGGTGATCTCATTCCGCTAGCCGACCAGGACCGAACGCGGTGGGACCACGCAACTATCCAAGAAGGATCGGAACTGATCCTCACCGCATGGTCGCAAGGGAACGTGGGAACGTACCGCCTACAGGCCGCCATCGCCGCCGTTCATGCATCCGCTCCTATCGCCGAGGAAACCGACTGGAAACAGATCGCTGCGCTCTACCTGGCGCTCGAACAAGTCGAGCCCAGCGGGCTCGTCATGCTCGCACGAGTCGTCGCCGTTGCCCACGCCTTCGGCCCTGCTCGCGCCACCGTCCTGCTGGAGCAACTAGATCGCGACCACCGACTTCTCCAGCATCCCCTGACCCGGCATCGCGCGCACGCGATCCGTGCACACCTCCGCGAAGCGGAAGGAGATGCCGTCGCGGCGAGAGAAGACTTCCTCGCGGCCGCGGATATGACGAAGAACGAGCCAGAGTCTCGATATCTTTCCCGAAAGGCGAACGGCGAATAAAGCGGCCCCAATAGTGCACAAGCCCTCGATACCGATAGGACACCTTGATGCCCTGGTGGTACTCGCACACTCCCGATAACTCGCCTCGGCTGGCTGACTCGGTCAGCAACCAGATGATCAGGGCATGGCCGGTCCTGCAGCAGAACCCAGAACATAGGACCGGCGTCCCGAACGATGCTGGCCATCGTGGTGCCGCCCTGCTGCGCCTCGCCGACGCATCCCGATGCACTCCAGACGGGTAGGGACGGGATTTTGGCTACGGACGCCTGTGATGACACACCGGACCCGGATCCGGAACGATCGTTCACCGCCACAATTTCGTATTACACTAATAACTATGACTGACGAAACGATCAACGATCAGCCCGTCACCGACAACATGATGGAAGAATGGGCAGACGAAGCCGAAACCGGTTACGACGTCGAAAAGTTGCGCAAACGGGGCCGGCCCACTCTCGGAGCAGGCCCCGGCGCAGTAGTGCCCGTACGAATGGACGCCGCATTGCTCGAAGCGTTGAACGCCCGCGCAGAGCAAGAACACGTCTCCCGATCCGAAGCGATCAGAGAAGCAGTGCGTGCCTGGACCCAGGTCGCGTGAAAGCCCATAAATCCGCACTCAAACACGCAATCAGCGAAGACGCCGGCATCTACGCGGCAGAGCACCACGTGTTGGTCGCCGACTTGGACGACGACAATCCTGCCCGCCAGTTCCGGCTGGGCGTCGACCCGAACGGGCGTCTCTTAGAGCTGGTTGTGCTGCGCTTCGACAGCGGAAACGAGCTACTCATACACGCCATGAAGGCCCGACCTCAGTACGTTGATCTCCTGTAATCGATCTCGTTCGCGAGCGCGACGCAGGGGAAGTCGACCTGGTCGCCGGTACGACGAGGACATCGCCATCAACGCTCGATGATCGCAGCCTCCACCGACGCAGGTGCGTTCACCTCCACCGCCCCGTGCCGAGAACTGGCGCCACCGACCATCCTCGCCACCAGTGGGGTGCACATACAAACTCGCACGACATCCCCCGCGACATTGAATATCCACCCCACCCGGAAGGTGTTCAGTCACATGACAAATGAATTACCCCAATGCCAGAGAGGTAGCGCTCGACGACAGCCGCGTTCGGCGCTGACCCCGTCAACTCTATGGCGACGGCACTGAACCCGATCCACGACTCAGTCTCGCCAACGAACCCTCCTGGCGCACGAGCACCCGAGCTCAGATGCCACGCCTGTTGTTGCTGGATTTCTATATTGCCGCGATGGACTTAGGCGGGTTGGGCCTCGCGGATGACGATCCGACGAGCGACTTCAAGGTCGCCTCAAAGGTGTTGCCCCACAAATAAATTCAAAAAACTCCTGTCAAGCAGGACACGAAATGCCGTTCCCACCTCCCGACCAGGTACGCGACGCGGGATCAATTGCTCCGAACGCGAACACTACGAATACGGACAACGCCACTGTCCGTGCCGCCCTGCTCGGCTGAGACAATCCCCGGAGACAGACAGTCGGTTTCCATTGTCGGATGAAAGGGAGCACTTCGTGACCTATTGGGCGGTTGCTCGGCCAGACTCGGGTTCCGGTGAGGTTCTCGTACGCGATGGTTACGTCGTCGGTGACGATGCCGCGATCGCGCAGATCGCAGACGTAGGTCTGCAGTTTGCTACGGCGGAGGACGGTTCGCGGCCGATGATCTGGGTGTCGTTGGGAAGCGCGAACGCTCGGGTGTCGGGCTTTGGTGACCAGAGTCTTGGCCGTACTGAACTCGAAGCCGAGATCCGCCGGTGTGTCACCGAGGAGCAGAACGCACAGCGCCGCGCCGCTGTCGAGGCGATGATCGACGGTTCTTCGCACGCGCGAAGAGCCGCGCATTCAACGCCGGCGGGTTCAGTTCGTGATCAGTGGAACCGGATCACCGAGTGGCTGCGAGTCCACTTTCCCGGCATGGCGATCACTGGAGCCGAGCGTGACCGTGTGGACGCCGCGATCGAGAGAACGGGACAAAGCTGGCCGGCCGAGTTGATCGAGCTATACACCTTGGTCGACGGAGTTTCCGACGAAAGGTTGCTGGGGTTGCTCCACCGTTTCGCGCTTCTCACGTTGGACGATGTCCTCTGGTATTGGGAATCGTCTATTCAGATTTGGGACGAGAGTGCGCGCTTGTTCGGCGATGGCCCCGTTGAAGCCCCTACCGAGGCGGGATTTCAAGCCGACACCTTCCTCTCGGATTTCGTGCCTTTCGCAGGGATGGACGGCAATTTCTTGTGCGTCGACACCCGCCCCGGCCCCATGCACGGTTGCGTAACCGAATTCGACAAAACCGGGGCAGACGAACCCGGACCCCGTTGGGTCTCAATCAGCGCCATGCTGACTGACCTTGCCGACAGTCTGACGACCTCGCAAGCATTCGACGACGGCTGGTACTGGACGAGCGTCAATGGAGCCCTCGAATGGGAATCCGACCGCACGTGGCGGCTCAGACAGCTTGTTAAAAAACATCTTTCGCGGCCTGCACGCGAGGGGCCCAATTAGGGCAACTCTGAAAGAGGCCCACTTCGAGAGCGGCTGCGCGACTGCATCCCATCCGTAGGTTTCTTCGTCCGCTCCATCCGGGTGCTTCCGAAGATCACGCGCGTGGTGACAGAATCGAACAACTGACGGCTACGCGAGGGATATACCCTTGAGGGCACTGTCACGTTGTTGCTCACGGCAACTGGGAGAATGAATGGGCACCCCAATGCCGTCGGATAAAGGTCGCTGCTACCCGGTCGAGATCATCAACCGCTGCGTGTGGCTGTACTTTCGGTTTGCCGCTCAGCTTCCGTGAAGTCGAGGAACTCATGCTCGAACGCGGTGTCGTGGTCAGCGATGAGACGATCCGGCGGTGGTACGCCAAGTTCGGGCAGACATACGCAAACCAATTGCGGCGACGGCGGGCGCGACCCGGCGACAAGTGGCACCTCGACCAGGTTTTCATCCGAATCAACGGCCGGGAACATTACCTGCGGCGGGAGGTCGACCAGCACGGCAACCTACTCGATGTACTGGTCCAGCCCCGACGAAACGGCAACGCCGCCAAGCGATTCTTCCGTAAGCTACTCGAGCGGCTTGCACGATGTGCCGCGAGCAATCGTCACCGAAAAGCTCGGCAGCCACCAAGTGGCGCATCGCGAGCTGCTGGCCTCGGTCGAGCATCGCCGATCCAACTACTTGGACAATCAAGCCGAGAACTCGCATCAACCCGCCAGGCAGCGAGAACGGGCCATGAAACGGTGCACATCGGCCCGGCACGCGAAACGCTTCCTGTCCACCTTCTCGGGTATTTCACCGCTTTCCGATCCCGCCGACACAGACTCCCGGCGCCCGAATGGCATACCGAGATGACCCACCGGGTCGCGGTCTGGCGGGAAGTCGCCGCGACCGGTGTTGTTGCGTGAAAGTGAACGGGCCAGTGGCATCCTGTAGCCGACTGCACTAAACATGCTTCGCTGCTTCATTTTTCGATTAACGTGCCAGTGCCGTCGCCGGTGTCATCGACTGGTCCGAAGCCGCGCAGGGCGATCCCTTGTCCGAACTGGCAACATTGACCCTTGGCCACCCTGAACATCTCGACGACATTGTCGAAGGCTACGGCGCTGTCGTCGACCTCGAGGTCATCCGTGCCTGGTGGACACTTGGAGATAGGGATACTCCTATGCCTGATGGGCAGCTACTTCTTGCCGGGGAAGTGCTGCAACGAGAGCTGCATCAAAGGACATTGGTCCCAGAGCTGCAGCCCCCTTCGGAGAGCCTATGTCAGTGAAGAACTCGGCATTCGCGCTGGCATAGCCAGCCCAGATGTCAGGCAAATCCTCGTCAAAATAGATTGCTTCGACAGGACAAACCGATTCGCAGGCCCCACAGTCGATGCACTCCCCCGGGTGGATGTACATTGATCGCTCACCTTCATAAATGCAGTCAACGGGACAGGCCTCGACACACGACCGGTCCAGGACATCCACGCAGGGAAGTGCAATGACGTAGGCCATTTTTCACAGCTCCTAGACACCCGTATAGATGGTCTTGCCCCAGGAGAAGAACTCCAGCGCAGTGTGGCCCTGTTCCCGGAAGGTGTTTGTCGATGAATCCCCGATCCCGCCGAACGGTACGTTCAGATCCAACCCCGCAGTGGGTCGGTTGACCTTGACGACCCCGGCTTGGGCGCGCTGGGTGAAGTCGGTTGATCGAGCGAGGCTGTCGGTGCAGATGCCTGCGGTGAGGCCATAGGGGGAGTTGTTGATCTGGGCAAGCCCCTCCTCGTAGTCGGGGACTTCAAGAACCGCGACCACGGGGCCGAAGATCTCGTCGGTAACGACGGGGTCGTCGTTGGATACATTGGTAATCACCGTCGCTTCAAAGGCCTGGCCGTTTGAGCGGCCACCCTGCACCACGCGCGCACCACGCCGGGTCGCACCTTCAACGGCAGCGATGTCCGTTGCCAGCTGTTGTTCGCTCACCACCACGCCCATGGCGGTCGCCGGATCAAGGCCATCACCCGGGACATAGTTGCGTGCCAGGACCGCGAGCTCGTCGAGCAGCGCAGGGAAAATGCCGGGGGTCGCGTAGACGCGGGAAGTGGCGGTGCAGGCCTGGCCGGTGAGGCCGAAACCGCCGGCCGCGATCACTTGTGCCGCGTCACGCGGGGATGCATCGTCAAGGACAAGCACACCGTTCTTGCCACCCATCTCAAGCTGCACGCGGGCGCGGCGTTCGCTCAGCGCGCGGTGCAGACCGAGACCCACGTTTGTTGATCCCGTGAACGAGAGTGCGGCAATGCGCTTGTCATTGGCCAGCGCCTCCCCGATGACCCGTCCCTTGCCGTGGACGACGTTGAGTACGCCTTCGGGCAGACCGGCATCCATGAGGGCCATGGCCAGGTGTGTTGCCGACATCGGCGTGAGCTCTGCCGGCTTGAGCACCACGGAGTTGCCGGCCAGGAGCGCGGGGGCCATCTTCCATGCCGGGATGGCGATCGGGAAGTTCCATGGCGTAATCAGCCCCACCACCCCGAGCGGCTCGCGGCGCGTGTGGATGCTCGTTCCCGGCAACCCGCTGGGCAACACATCGCCGCTTGCGGCCCACCCGAGTGAACCGAAGAAGCGCAACACATCGATGGCACGATTCACCTCGCCCGTGGCCTCGGCGAGGGTCTTCCCTTCTTCGCGGACAAGGTCGGCGGCAACGATGCCAATCCGGCCTCGGAGGATCTCTCCGGCGGCCATGAGGATTGCGCCGCGGGCCGGCATGGGGAGCGCCGCCCATTTGCCTTGCGCGGCGCTTGCGGCGCCGATGGCATTACTCAGGGTTTCGACCGTGGAACTTGGTGAAACGGAGGCGATCTGGCCGGGGCGGGCCGGATTCATGCGTTCAAAATCCGAGGTTCCGGCCCATTCACCACCGATGAGGTTTTGGGCGATGGCTGAGGCTTCGAGGGTGCTGGTCATGGTGTTCTCCAATGCCGTGTCAGGTTAAAGGGAGCGGACAAGTCCGCCGTCGCACCGCAGCGCAACCCCCGTGATGTAGGAGGCGGAGTCGCTGCAGAGGAAGGCAGCCGCGGCGCCGAATTCTTCCGGGCGGCCGTAGCGGCCCGCAGGTATTGCCGCGAACGATTCGGCGCGCACCGTTTGTACGTCGGTGTCCCGCCGTGACGCGGCCGCCGCGTCAAGTGCATCGACGCGATCGGTGTTGATGCGGCCGGGCAGCAGCAGGTTTGCCGTGACTCCCTGATGGGCTTGTTCGGAGGCAAGAGTCTTGATGTACGCGGCGAGCGCCGAGCGCCCGACGTTGGACAGCACGAGGTTTGGCAGGGGCGCAGTGATCCCGCTCGAGCCGATGGCGAGGATGCGACCCCAGCCGCGCTTGACCATGCCGGGCAGCACCGAGGCAATCAGCCGCTGTTGGGGCAGCAACAGTCCGTCGATTGCTTCGGAAAGGTCTTCGGCGCTCGTGTCGCTTGCGAGCTTTGGCTTGGGGCCGGGCCCGTTCGTCACGAGTATCTCGACAGAACCCAGCTCCACGGTGACCCGGTCAACGGTTTCCGCAGGCGCACCCGGGACGCCGAGGTCCAGGTGGAAGGCGGTGGCGCCGGGCAGTGTCGCGGCCACGGACCGGGCACGTTCAAGATCGCGCCCGGTAACCACCACGCGTGCACCCTCGGCTGCCAGGGACGTGGCCACCGCAAGCCCGAGGCCGCCGGTCGATGCCGCAACGAGGGCGACGCGTCCCTCAACTCCGAGATCCACTATGCCTCCACGGGAGCTGAAGAAGTCTGCAGCAGATCGCGCTCGAGGGCTTCCCGGTGCGTGACAAGCGAACCGTGCAGGATCTCCGGGAACGCCGCAGCGGGAAGGCGGGCTCCGGACTCCTTGATGAAGCCCCGCTGGCGCAGCAGCTCCTTGCGCACGGCGAGGGCAATGCGGGGCTGCTGCTCAAAATTGATGAGCGGCAGGTACGGGGCCAGCGCCTCGTGGGCGGCTTCGAAACCGCCGCTCTGCCAGGCGTCAACGCACGCGATCAGTCCCTCCGGGTAGGAGAAACCGGTCATCGCGCCCGCGGCGCCCGAGAGCAGCTCGTCAAGCAAATTCTGTCCGCCCAACCCGCCAAAGACCGGGACGTCAACGGATTCGCGGAGCTCCGCGATCGCAAGGTTGGTGGGCGGGGCCTCCGACTTGACCGCAATGACGAACGGGCAGGCCCGCACGATGGCGGCGACGGATGCGCTGGACATCGATACCCCGCTCACCGCCGGGTAGTCCTGCAACACGATCTTGACGCCGAGGGTGTCGTGGATTGCCGTCAGGTGGTCCACCACGAGGTTCGGACGCGCCGAGTTGATCTGCACCATCACGGCAGCAAGCCGGTCCCCCACGGTTTCCAACGCCAGCCGGGATTCCTCGAGCGCGGGGCGTGTGTGCAGGCTCGCCACCCCGACGACCAGCGGCAGCGTCGTGCTCTCGACCACGACCTCCATCACGGTCTCGCGCTCGATGGCGGTCAGGCTTGCCGCCTCTCCAAAGACGCCGAGCACGGCGAGGCCTGTCGCCCCGATTCGTTCGTAGTGTTCGACAAGAGTGGCAAGGCTTTCCTCGTCGATGTCGAAGGTACTTCCCTGGAACGGCGTGGCAACGATTCCCCAGACCCCGGGGACAAGCCCTTCCGTGCGCTTCGTGGTCATATTCAAACTCCTTGGTGTGCAACATTCCGGTGGTTGCTTCACTTGCTTGCTTCGTTTGGTTGCTTCGACGCGCGGTTTCCGGCCTAGCGGCCGCTCCAAACCGGTTCCCGCCTCTCCTGGAAGGCCAGGACTCCCTCTTCCTGCTCCTCGCTCATGAGTGCGTCGGTGAGTGCCGGCACCAGGAGCGCACGGGCGTCGCGTGCCGACAGGCGCTCGGTACGGGTCACCATCTGCTTGACGGCACGAACCGAAGTGGGTGCGCAGCGCAGGATCTGCTGGACCCAGCGTTCGACGGCTTCGTCGAGCTCGGCGTACGGGACAACCTCGTTGACAAGCCCGTGACTGTGCAGCTCCTGCGCGCTGGCCTTGCGACCGGTGAGCAGCATGCCCATGGCCACGTTGTGCGGAATCTTGCGAACCAGAAGCGCGATCCCACCGTCAAGTGCGAGCCGCCCGACGTTGGGTTCCGTGAGCCCCAGACGAGCGTGCTCGGCGGCAACAACGATGTCCGCACCGAGCACAATTTCCATGCCGCCGCCAAGCGCGTAGCCGTTGACCCGGGCGATGACCGGCACGTCGAGGGTGTTGCGCAGGCTGAGGCCGCCGAACCCGTTGGGATCCATGTCCGCCCAGTACTCCAGGCCGGTCTTGGCGACCGCGGAGGGGGTCATGTCTGCCCCCACGCTGAATGCGCGGTCCCCCGCACCGGTCACCACGACCACGCGGACATCGCTGTCCGCCTCGATGCGATCCCAGATCTCGTTGAGTCGGCCGAAGGCGGGTCCGTCCACCGCGTTGAGCACCTGGGGCCGGTCGATCGTCACCCGGGCGATGTGGTTGGCGACTTCGAAGCTCACGCCGTCGCGCGTCTCGAATGGCGTGCTCATCGCAGCACCCCGTCCGCGCGCAGCTTTTCGATGGTCGCGTCGTCCACGCCGTACTCACGGAGGATCTCGACGTTGTGTTCGCCGAGTTGGGGTGCGGCCCGGCGCACCTCGGGCGGGTTGGCCGAAAGCCTGATCGGCGCGTTCAACATCTTCACGGTGCCGACCACCGGGTGCTCGGCCTCGACGATCATGTTGTTGGCGGCGGTCTGTGGATCCGCGAGCGTCTGTTCAAGGGAATTGACCGGGGCGTTGAGCAGCCCTTCGTTCTCCAGCCGTTGGCACCAGTACGCGGTGGTGTTGGTGGCAAACTTCGCGGCGAAGATCTTTTGCAGCGACGGCTTTTGGGCGAACTGCTGTTCAAGCGTTGCGTACTCGGGGCGCTCGCTGAGGTCGTCCTCGAGGTCCAGTGCCCGGGACAGATGGTGCAACGGGTTTTGGGTGAATCCGCCGACCAGGCACAGGGCGCCGTCGGTGGTTTCGAAGACCCCGCTCAACGGCATTTCGGCCCAGTTGACCTCGTAGCCGCGGTTAAGCTGCATGCAGGCCTCCTGCATCTGCATGTGCAGCATCGAGTCGTACATCGTGACTTCCACTTTCTGGCCCTGACCCGTGAGGTCGCGGGTGCGCAGGGCGAGCAGGATCCCCTGGGCCAGGTGCATTCCGGTGGTGTAGTCGCAGAGGGTCGTGGGGTACATGGACAGGGGGATCTCGGGCGATTCGCGGCGCCACATCACTCCGGAGTAGGCCTGCGCAATCGCATCCTGCCCGCCCTTGTGTGCGTACGGCCCTTCGTTGCCGAATCCTGTGCCGGAAGCCCAGATCAGGCCGCGGTTTTCACGCGAGAGTTCCTCGTAGCCGAAGCCCATGCGCTCAATGACACCGTGGCGGAAGTTGCTGACCACTACGTCGGCCTCGGCGATGATGCGTCGCAGTACCGCGCGGCCTTCCTCCTCCCGGGTGTCGATCGAGAGGCTGCGCTTGTTCCGGTTGATCGAGAGGAAGATCGGGTTGTCCTGCCCGTCCTTGTCCGGGAACGAGTTGCGGGCGATGTCGCCGAGGCCCGGGCGCTCGATCTTGATGATGTCGGCGCCGAAGTCCCCGAGCATCTGGGTGGCACTTGGCCCCATGAAGACCTGGGTGAAGTCAACAACGGTGATCCCGGCCAGCGGGAGCGGCAGGGCCTTTGCCCCTGGTTCGCTCAGGTCATTCGGACGGGTGTCGGTGATACTCATACCAGTGCCTCCTCGGGGGCGTCGATGGTTGCGTTCGTGGCAGGAACGTCGCCGGGGTCGGCTCCGTGCAATTTCATGCCTGCCTGAATGTCGGTTGCGGAAACATCCCGGACCAGGAGGTTCTTGTCCAGCGCGATGGCTGCGGCCACGCCGACGGCCTGTCCCATGGCCATGCACGGGGGGATTTCCCTCGAGGACTTCTGGGCGTCGGGAGTCGCCGAGTAGTGGCGGCCCGCGACGAGCAGCTGGTCGACTTCCTTGGGAAGTAATGAGCGGTACGGGTAGTAGTAGTCGCGACCGCGTGCTACCGAGTCGGCGAAGTGGCGGCGGGTGGTGACATCGTCCTTGGTCATCACGTATTCGCCCTGCAGCAGGCGCGTTTGGCGCACACCGATCTGTGGTGCGGCATCGACGATGTAGCTGTTCTCGAAGCCCGGCAAGTTCTCCCGCACATAGGACGCAGCCTCGGCGATCCGGTCGCGGGCCGCCAACTCGGCGCGGGTGAGATCGACGGGGTCAACGCCGTTGTAGCCAGTCATGTGCGGAGCGTTGCACCAGACCACGCCGGGCAGCGGGGTCTTCAGCCACCACAGTTCCCAGGCTCCGCCGAGCAGGCGCTTGATGATGCGGTTGATGGCGCGTGCTTCCTTGGGGTTTTCCTGTTCGAAGTGCTCCGCGGCATCCGTGTCCACGCCGCCGAGCCGGAACACCAGGGTGGTCAGGTAGCTGTCCTGGATGTGGCTGGCGCCCGCGCGGGAGGCAACGTCGATGTCGCCAGTGGTGTCGATGACGATGTCGGCGAGGTATGCCTGCGGGCCGGCCTTGGATTCGCAGATCACGCCCTTCATCACGCCGTTCTCAACGACGGGCTGGCTGAACCAGGTGTGGAGACGCAGGTCGACGCCGGCTTCCCGCACCATGTCGTTCGAGACCCGCTTCCAGCCATCGGGGTCGAACGCCGCTGCATAGCAGATCGGCTTTGGCTGCACATGCGAATGGAAGTCGAAGAGACCGTATCTGCCCCACTTGTTCCAGGTTTCGCGCGATGCGTAGCGGTCTTCCTCCGGTGCAACCACCACGAGGCCAAGCCGGTCCATGCGTTCGATGTACTCGGAGACGATGCCCGTGACGGAGATTTCCGACCCGTTGACCATGTCATCGAGTACCAGGACCATGCCGCCGGAGGCGAGCCCGCCGAGGTATGAGTACCTCTCCAGCAGAGTGACTTTGGCGCCGGAACGCGCTGCGGTGACCGCGGCGGACACACCGGCGGGTCCACCGCCCACGACGATGACGTCGGAGCGCGAAACTACGGGTGCTTTCAAGGTCGCGGGGGTGACTCGAAGGTCTAGTGCAGTCATTGTGGTTCTTCACTTTCCGATGTAGAGGCCGTTGGCACGGCGGGCAAGGATGTAGAAGACGATGCTGAGAATGAGGAGAACTGCTACATAGACCGGGAAGAGCCATGAAGCACCGACCGATTGCAGCCACACCAACAGATAGGAAGCGGTGCCTCCGAAGAGTGCGACGCCGACGCCGTAGCCCAGTGATACGCCGGCACCACGTGAAGCCTTGGGCATCAGGGAGCTGGAGACCACGTTGTAGAGGGTCAGGTTCAGTACGAGCACCACCGAACCGCCCAGAAGCACCACGGCGAATCCTCCGATGCCGGGCTCGGTGTATGCCAGCATGAGGAAAACGGAAGGGACCGCGAGTATCCGCGTCACGATGAACCAGCGCGACATGGGTCGGCCGTCAACGAGCTTTCCAATGATCCAGCTGCCGGCCACCATGATCACGCCAAGAATCGTGGTCACGGCAAAGACCGAAGTCGGATTTTCCTTGAAGCCGCTGCGTGCGGCGCTGGGCAGGCCGGTGGTCCAAGCGTAGCTGTAGGCCTGGACCGCACCGACAACAAAGACGATCGCGAGAACGCTCAGCCAGTTCTTGCGTACACCGGCCCAAACAGACTTCGTCGTCGTTTCCGCCAACTCTTCCGGCTTCATCGTTTCCGGGAGCGTGCGGCGCAGATAGAGAACCACGAACCCGAAGACTGCCCCGATGATGAATGGGATGCGCCAACCCCACGCGGTCATCTCATCACCGCTCAGAGCCAGGCTGCACAAGAAGCTGACCATCGAGGCGAGCAAGACACCGATGTTGACGTAGAACGTCATGATGCCGGCGACGGCACCTTCGCGGCCTTCTGGCGCCAGTTCCAGAGCGTGTGCGGTGGACAATGGAGCCTCGATACCGGCCGAAATTCCCTGAACAACGCGGCACAGCAGCAGGATGACTCCTGCCCATGGACCGATCTGTGCGTAGGTGGGAGTGAGTGCGATGACCAATGTTGTAGCTGCCATCATCATGATCGACAGGAGCATCACGCGCCGGCGGCCGATCTGGTCGGCAAGGGTGCCAAGCAGGATGCCGCCAAGAGGGCGGAACGCGAACCCCACCGCAAACACGGCCAGGGCACCGAGGGTTGCGGTAACAGGATCGTGAGAGGGGAAGAAACTTGGCCCAATGAACGCCGACAAGAGACCGAAGATCATCCAGTCGTACCATTCGAGGGCATTGCCGAGTCCGAGCCCGAACAGGCCTCGGCGAACCTCGGAAGAGAAGCGTGATGTGTTGCGTTTTGCCGCTGGGGAGACAACGGTTTCTACCATGATTTCCTTCTTTCACTTGCGCCGTCAGAGCGCATGAAGGATCGACTGAGGAACCGGTGGGCACAATGCACAACGGTTTAGAGCCAATCAGTGAGGGGAAACGCCTGCTAGGTGTAGCGAACTATTACCAGGTGGGTGGAGTATTCACCCAGATGGAGACGCAGGCTTCGTCGTATGGATTCATGTACCAATGGGGGACATCGGAGGCATAGGTGATCGAGTCGCCGGCCTCGAGAACGTACAACTCTCCGTCGAGGTAGACGTCCTTCTTCCCGGAGAGCACAACACCGAATTCTTCTCCGCCGTGGCGGAAGGGGGTGGCGCTGGTGTCGGACCCTGGAGGGCTGACAATCCAGTGCACCTCCAAGGATCCGTTGAGATTGGGGGTCAAAAGTTCGTAGACCTCTCCCCCGTCGGATTCTCGCGCAGTTCCTTTGAGGTTGCGCCGTTCATCCTTCCGCACGACCGGGGACGTGGATTCTTCTTGGGTAGGGAAGAACCGTCCAACGGGGATCCCCAGTCCGTGGGCGAGCTGAGCGAGTGTAGTAAATGACGGGTTCGCTAGTCCGCGTTCAATCTGGCTCACAATCGCGGGGCTCAGCCCCGTGAGTTCAGAAAGTTGCGAGAGCGTGAGACCCCGCTCCTTGCGCAATGCCTTGACCTGGATTCCGACGCTAACGAGGAGGGACTTCATGACAGCTGGCGATGTAGCATCAAGCGTCATTAGAAGTCCTTCCTGTGATGTGCGCTACGTTCAATATACTGAAAAAATTTACTAAGTCAACGATTTTGTGAAACTCGCAGAGCCACAGGCCGAATCCCCTCGGCTGCGGATATCCGCAGGGCAGTAAACACGTAAAAACGCATCGAACTTACGCGCGGAACCTGGCTCAATGAAGCAATCCCACGCCAAGCAGTTCCGCTGAGACGGTCATCCAGCCCTTGACCTGACTACCCGCAACGGGGACCCCACAACGCGCTTGCCTATTCGCTGAGATCCTGGCGGCCTACATTCTCCGGGGCCCGCGGCATACGCAATCGAGAGGCAGATACGACCCCACGTCCAACTCTGGCCGCAACAAATCGGCGCCCCGCACCTCGTCCAGTACCGAGACCGGTTCACCGGCAACCGTATCCGAACAGACGACACCATCGAGGAACAGCAGCCCACCGCATAGCCGAGAAACGACTCCCGCTCTGCGTCGCGGATGACTACCTTCCCACGGCGCAGTCCGGCTCTGGCGCTGTTACCCGATCCAGGAGTTCTGTGCCGAATCCGCTTTCGAAGAGCGAGACGCGCCGCGGGGTGCTTCTAGTCTGCAGGGGCAAGGTCTTCGTCGTTGGCGAAGATCAGTCGTCCGTCATCCAGTGCGATCGCCCAGCGATGTACCGGAGCCCAGTCCCGCCCTACCGACCCGGAGTCGATGACCATGTCCGCGTAGTCCTCGATCACCACACCCGTGCATGTCACGGCGCCATCAGCATCGGAGTCTGACACCGTGATTCGAACTCGGGCACCTACTGCGGCCACGTCTTTGCTTTTGCCGTTTTTGTCGGTCATCTGCCTGATTCTGACAGAGCAACTTCGTTCGGGCCCAGCGTCGCATGCTCAGGAAACGCGCGGAGCCGAGTGTGCTGGATGCCGCTGTCGTTCGCTGGAGCTGTTACCCGTGTCCGTCCGAGACCACCGTGAGCACGGCCCTGTCGGTGCACGCTCCTACAGTCGGTTCGGGTAACAGTCCGGATCGAGTGCCAGGAGCAGCTGATGACGTTCGTCAACGATGCTCCATCGCCCTTGCCTGGCATGCCCGACAACACTCCCGCGCTGCCGGCGTTCCAGATGATGTTGATCGGGCAGCCCCACCCTGTACGCATCCCCGAACGTCTGTGGCGTTCCTGGCTCGACGATCCTGCCGTCGTGTCCCGCTTCGAATCCAAACGCTACCGACGGCGAGAGCAGTGCTGGCCGTGGATCGGCGGAGTGTCCTCGACCGGGCACGGATCTTTCCGTGCGGCGAGCCTGCCCGGGCTGTCACGACACGGGACCGTGCCGGCGCATCTGTTCGCCTACCAGCCCGAATACGGCGTCGCATTGATGGCACAGCACCGCATCGTCGACTTCGCCGGCTGCACCAACCCGGCACACATGCAGTTGGGAACCAATCGCAGCAACCCGTGGCGAATACAAGCTCCGGCGACGCAACATCGCCAGCCCACTCGCCGACGTTCGCGGGCCCGCGGGTCGCACTCGTGCCATCGCCGCCGCGATCCGGACCGGGATCGAACAGGACGTAGGAAGCGACGTCATCGACGAGCGAATCGCCGCGGCCGAGGCTGCAGGACGTCCGCTCCCACTCTGGTAGCGACACCGCGATGCACGTTCAATGCGAATGTATTTCGTTGCTGCACTGCACATTTCGATCATTGTTGACAACGCTGCATATCAAGATTGGTCGTATTGTTCCGAGTTCGTGGGGAATGAGCCAGGCTGGGGGGCGCGCCCGCGACGTCGGGTGTGGACCACTGGGCTGAGAGACTGGCTCGGTGCGTCACCACGATTTGTCTTTGAGTGCCACGTGGTCTCCCTTGCTGGGGGTTCGGGTGGTGCACTCGGACTTGTCTGAGCCGTGGACGTTGGCTTTGTCTCGATTGGGCCGCGACCTGTGGGTGCGCCAGTACGGCAACGATATTGAACACGTCGATTGGGAGATCGACTACGACCCCGAGATCGACGGTGTGTTCCTGCTGAGCGCGGTGACGGTTGCCGGCGTCGATCCGGGCGAATTCGATGGTAGCTGGATCGGGACCCACGTCGACTCGGACGAAGAATTCGCGCTGTGGGCGATGGCTGATTCGGTCCAGGACGTTGTGGCCGACCTTGGTACCGCATGGCCGTGGGGTGACGGCGGCGGATTCATGAGCGCGCGACTCGTGGAGGGTTCCGCTGTGTGGAAGGACAGGAGCGGTTGTACGACACGCATGGGAGGTTTGGGCGGCATCGTCTGACCAGCCCAAACCTCGACTCCAGCTAGCACTGCGCCCTAATTCGTTCGACGGCTGGCTTTCGAATACTGCATAAACCGCGGTGCAGTTTCGCGGTGGCAGCTGGACTGCCACTGCAAGCGAAAGACGCTGCGGCACAATATATGCAGAAGTTAGCATGGCAAAATATAAGTTATCGGCAATGAATTTTCGCACTTGGATCGCACACTCGAAGTACTATCTGGCATTTTGAACGCGGAAATTGGATATCATTTCATTGCTGCGGCGATTCTGAGTGATCAGTTCGGCCGCGCAAGGCCTGCCCTCCGGCTGTGCACTCGCCGGGGGTGGGTCTCTCCAAACGCTCACGCCGCCACGTTGAACCGTAGGCACTATGGACGCGCTGGCGACGCGCCTGCCTGATACTTAAGTACCGTGTGCAACCGCCAAGCGCGGTTCGGCCCCATACTCGAGAAGTAGTATCGCTCGTGCACGTTCGCCTTTGCCGGCTCGGCGTGCGCGGCCCGCCTAGGTGTAACTGACGAACACTGTGGGCGGGCCATCCGGCGAATGAAGAACTCCGTTTACGCGCACAGGAATCGGCGGCCCTCCCAAGTCTCCGGCAGTCCGGCGCCGAATCTCGTCGAGAATCTGCTTGTTCGACAATTGCTGCAGCGACATTCTTGTCGGCGACAACGGCACGTTTTCTTCTTCAGTCATGAACCCGGCGGCGATCAACACTTCCTGCACAGGCGCATCGAACAACGCTGCGACGCGCCTCAACACTTGCGGGGTCGGTGATCGCGAGATCCTCGTCCACTGAAGCATCTGCGATGGATAGACACCCAGCGCCCGAGCTGCCTCCTCGGGGCTCTGATAGCCGCAGGCCGCGATCTGGTCACGAACCCAAGTTGCGAATCCTGACGACATAGGTGTCATTTTCCCACGGAGTTTCTGAACCTTCGCGCAGCGAAACACTTCGAGAGTTGCGCAGCCGGATCAGTAATCCCCATGCCCTGTGCATGAATAGGGGATAGTTCAACACTCAAGTATCTGTGACGCCGCGAAGATTGGTATCGGAACCCTCGGATCCGTAGATTTTCCTCGGCGGCATCGCTCGAACCCCCAAACTTCGAGTATGGCGTAGCCCTGCCGACGCGATCCCCCAGACAGCCGGCGGGGCACCACAAACGGTGCGCCGCTACAGGCCTCGGTTCTCGGCGCACCCCGGGCCGCCAGCGTGCTGATCACACACTCGCTGGTGGCCCTTCTTGGTAACCCCTGGATTTCGAAAATGCCCGACGAGATTGAGGTCTGACCTTCCCCTCACGCGGTAGACAGCTGCCGCGGCAGCTCGATGTCGGTAACCCGGTCAGCCACACGGCCCAGTCCGACGAGTTGCCAGCGCTCACTTCGACTGCGCCGACTAAGATCTTCTACGGGTCGGGCCCCGGACGCCGAGAGTTGTAGTAGCTGATGAAAAACGGTGCATACTGCACGCAATGCCGACGCTGCAGCAGCGTGGTTTACAACGGCCCATGGATCTCGCCGACCGAACGGCTGAGACTGCAGCAAGATCACCGAAGTTCCTGCCCTGCGGATGTCATTCCGATCCGAGAGTCGCTCTCGACGTCGTCTCGGGTTGCCACTGCGAACTCACACATCACGCGCCCCGCCTAATTGAGGCAGAGGGCGAAGTCGGAGCTGAAAAGACCCCGAAGTTACGATACGGCTACCGTTGCAGGTATGGTCGGATTGTAAACGCATAACGCTACAGTTGTTCGTGTACCAGCCCTGACGGTCCCCTATCTTGTGTGGCCGTCAGGGCTGCCTTGCTACGGAGCGCAGAACGCCAAATCTAGTTACCCTCGGCAACTACCTGCGGCAGGAAGCCCGTCGTATCTAACACACCTCGAAACGGAGATGTCGTGAAACGAAAAGCACTGCTCCTCATAACCGGAGCTCTCGTCATCGCCTTCGTAACCCGATCACTCGGTTCGGTGGCCACGACTCAGCCCTTCGGCGTACCTCTCGGGCACCGCCTCGTCCGCTGAAGTCCCAACAGAGCCCACCCACCGCTGCTGCGGGGCCAACCAACTCGGCCCAGTTTATTCGGCCAATCACGCCGTATGAAACAGCAAAAGACGCCCCCACCGAATCCCGGTAGAGGCGCCCTTTTTTACAGAACGGTAAAGCCGATTCGTGTGAAGATAGTGGTGCCGAACTGGCTGATTCCGTTGTACTGAACCTTCACCCTGTCCCCGGCGGTCAACGGGTAACCGACTGCAGTTCCGCCGCGAACGTCATAACCCTCGATATCGGAACTGTTATTCACCACATTGCCATTCACGAGGATCCGGATTGCAGACCTACCGTCCGAGCGACAGTTCACATTGGCCGTGAGGATGGCGCGCGGATGACTCTTCGAAACCACGGAGGAAGTGCCATCCATGACGGTGCCGGGATTAGGCGTAAACACGATGTCGGACCATCCCACGGGCGGAGTCTGATCAACTTCGGTGCCTCCGCCCCCCCACCGCTCGCACTCGTGTGGTGCCGGCGCTCGGCGGAATCGGATGCGTCGCGCTGGCGGCATTCTTGCCGACCGCATCCGTCGCCATCGGCATCGGTGTACTCACGATCGGTACGCTCATCTACGCCGCATGCCGCAGGACCACGAAACTTGTTCGGTGAGATCAGTTCTCAGGCCACGACGGGCCGAGCACTTCACGTGCCAATTCCGCCAAAGACGCACGGTCCTCGACCAGCGCTGCCTCACCAGCCGGGGTGGCGCGGTCCGGATCGACGTCGGCGAGAGATAGTGGGCCGTGCGCATCACCAACACCGTCACCTCGTCGTACTGTTCGAGTTTGGGGCGTTGATGCGCATGCACCGAGTCCTCGGCGACCAATTCGTGCAGGCCGTAGGTCTGTGCGACGGCCGTCATCTGCTCGAAGGTGGGTGCGAACAGCCCGAGCCACACGAAACCTGACCCGCGGCGCCAAACCTCGCCCAACGCACTCTCCGGTGTGTGGGTGCCGGGGAGTCGCATCCCGTCGACGTAGACGGCGCAGTCGACCACAGCAGCGGCCGTACTTGATGCTGGTTGCCGATCCATCCCCGCAGCTCACCGTCCCCGTAGATTCCTGCCCGCGAAGTGGAGGGCGACTCAGGATAGCCGCTCGACCGCGGGCGGAGCCTGATCAATGTTGCAACGGAAGTCCATCGGCTGCAGAGGAATGATCAGCCGGACAGTTGGTGGCAAGAAAGCGAAGGATCAATTGCTCGACCAGACGATGAACTCGGTGAAGGTCCTTACGCAGGGCAGCCGCGTCGGTGCGCGCTGCCGATGCCTGAGCCGATCCGGCCGGACGCGTACCCCGCGCCAGTCGCAGCGCGGATTCGATACGCTCGGACAGTTCGTCGATCTCCGAATTAAGCAATGCGAGAAAGACTCTCGCCTGTTCGATATCTGACTTTTCTGCCGCGGACACCTTCGGCTACGACGCGACCAGCAAGGAAAGTTTCTCCCCCGCCATGCGCTCGACGAGCAGAGGAACGCTCCGCACCGTAAGACTGCGACCAGGTGCCCTCGACGTGCTGCACCTGTGGCTCGGCGAGCCGCGAACCCCCGCAGAACACCGAGCCGACCGGCTCGGCATCCATCTAGCACTCACGCCCCCGAAGGAAACCTGACATGACCCGCGTTCGCATGGATCTATTCATCTCGCTGGACGGTTACACCCCGTCCGACCCGACCCCGGACAACCCGATGGGCGAAGACTGGGGGCGCCTCACAACTGCGTACGCCGCGACCCGTACGTTCCGGGAGAACGTCTTCGGCGACACCAGCGGCGCAGGCACGACCGGCGTTGACGACCGATACGCCGCCGCGCACTCCGAGGGAATCGGCTCCGAGATCATGGGCGCGGGGATGTTCGGGCTCCATGCCTTCCCCGACGATGCGCACTGGAAAGGCTGGTGGGGCGATACACCGCCGTTCGGCACCGCCGTCTACGTGCCCACCCACACCGCACCACGCCCGTCGCGCCCGATGCAAGGGGGGCACCACATTCCACTTCCGCGACACCGCAATCGAGGACGTGCTCGCCGAGGCAACAGAGGCCGCCGGCGACCTCGACGTGCGCGTCGGCGGTGGGTACCGCACGGCGCGTGACTTCCTGCGCGCCGGACTGGTCGATGACCTGCACCTCTTGGTCGCCCCGATTCTCCTCGGCCGCGGCCATCGACTGTGGGACGACCTGCGCAGCATAGAACTCACCCACACCATTACGACCGAAGTAGCCGAGAGCGGCACAATCCACATCACTCTGACCCGATAGGACGCACTGATGACGACGCAACACCGACTCGCTCGCTCCGGATTCACGCTCACCCGCGACTACCCCGCCCCTCTCGATGCCGCTTCGAGCGGCCACTTGCCGAGAGGCGCAAGACCGGCGCCGACCCTGTGAAGCCACTGGACACCTTTTCGGTTCCGGCGGCTTCGTCAACTCCTGCGGGAGACCCACCATTCCTCGCGGGCCCTGTGCGTTACTTGCTTGCTACGAAATATGCGAACGCGAATGAGGCAACATCGGACCGTGTTGCCACGACGGTAAGCCATTCTCGGCGTGCTCAATTCACGGATAGACGGCAATCTCGATGAGATTGCCATCCAGATCCCGACAATAGTGCGACACCATCTCTCCGAGGGCACCTAGCTTGGTCACGGGCCCGTCGAGCACCTCCACCCCACAGCTCTCCAGGTGGGCACTGACAGCATCAGGCGAAGCCGACGTGACGAAGCACAAATCCTCGGAACCTGCCGCCTCGACGGCACCGGTCGTCCAGCCCGGGTCGTGCTCCACCCTTCCGAGCGGCCGCAAATTGATCTTCTGATTTCCGAACTTCACCGCAGTGCGCGCCGTAGGGCCGAATCGCTCGATCGTCATTCCGAGTACTGTCGCGTACCACTGGGCTGTGGCGTCGACATCACGACAGTTGATCACGATGTGGTCAAACCGCTCGACCGAGAATCCCATTGTTTCGCACCTCATTCAACACCCTAAACGACTCGACGACGTCACCCTACAGCGCCGGCCCTACCTGCGTTCTTGTGCACGATGCCCCCATAACCACTATCACTGTCGTCGACAGGCGCGTGCTCGGGCGACCCAGCTCACGAACGATAATGGACGACATGGTTCAGTACTCGAGCGAGATGAGCGAGACTTGCAGAGCTGGATGAGGTTCAAGAGTGGAGCCCGGCCCCCGACGAGGGCGAGGACGGCACGATGCTGACGACGGATGGCCGGTGGGTTTAATGGTCGGTGGGCTTACCGGTACAAGGACGGCGCGGAACTGATCATGATGAAGATGCCGGAGCGTCCTGCCCCGGCGTAGGGGTATAGCAGTGAAGCCCGCACCGAATCCGTRCGGGCCTTCTTTGGTGAGTTATTCCTACTTGCTGTCCATGCTGTTCGCGA
>NZ_JBFUJN010000015.1:0-100601 GCF_056401335.1 Rhodococcus sp. P4_F3_2 | reverse complement strand
ACCAAAAAGGCGCACGGGGGCGAAGCCCCTTACTTGCCTTCTGGACGCGTCAGGAATGCCAGAACGGACGCGACCCAGGCGTCACGGGCTTCGATCATCGTCCAGTGTCCGCAGTTGGGGAAGATGTGAACTTCGCCGTTGGGGATGTCGCGCATCGGCAGTATCGCCA
Organism: Rhodococcus sp. P4_F3_2; assembly: GCF_056401335.1. Taxonomy (NCBI): domain Bacteria; kingdom Bacillati; phylum Actinomycetota; class Actinomycetes; order Mycobacteriales; family Nocardiaceae; genus Rhodococcus; species Rhodococcus sp. P4_F3_2. The sequence goes on along the minus strand of NZ_JBFUJN010000015.1, from coordinate 100,432 downwards.
TGTCCACGGGGCTGACGCGGTCGTCGCGTCCCCAGGTCAACAGCGTCGGCGCCTTGATCTTGTTCAGCTGCGCCCAGTACGGCACGGCGGTCGACGCAGCGGCAGCCGCGCCCATGGCGGCCATGGCCTTGCTGCTGTACATCCGTCGGGCGATCTCGAGCGTCATCGGCTCGGTGGCCAGAGCCCAGCGCTCTTCGATCAACTGCTCGGTGACGACCGCGCGGTCGAAGACCATCGAGTGCAGCCACCGGACCAGAGCTTCGCGGGTGGGGTTGTCGGTGAACTCCATGAGAAGTTTGATGCCTTCACCAGGGCCGGGAGAGAAGGTGTTCTTGCCCATGCCGCCGATGGTGACGAGCTTGCTCACCCGGTGCGGTTCGTCGATCGCGACCTTGGTGGCGACGATGCCGCCCATGGAGTTGCCGATCATGTGGACAGGTCCGAGGCCGAGGCCGTCGAGGAACATCCCCACCGATGCCTGCGCCATCATCATCGGGTGGTCGGGGCCGGGATCGCTGACGCCGAATCCGGGGAACTCGAGAACGTAGCAGTGGAAGTGCTCCGCGAAGTCGGCGAGAACGCCGCGGTAATTGCGCCAACCGGTGACACCGGGGCCCGAACCGTGCAGCAGCAGGAGCGGCGGGCCGTCGCCGGCTTCGTGGTACCGGAGCACACCGAGATCGGTCTGCAGTTCCTTCAGGGTTCCCTCGTAGCTCAGTTCAGTCGTCATGGTCCGAACGGTGCCATCAGTACCGCTGAGCTGCTATGACTCGTCCCGATCAGCGAGACAAGTCGATCAAAATACGTCAGATCCAGTGGTCGGACGACGCTGCCAGCAGGCGATCCATCGTCTCCGCCGAGAACGTATTGGTCGGAACGGGAGGCGTCTTGCGGCCGCGTCGAGGAGCACCCAGTTCGGGGTACAACGTCCGCGAGACCTCGCGAGCCGCGTCGACGACCAGCGGAGCAACTCGCTCGAGCTGAGCGGTCCGCATGTCACCACACAACGCGATGCTGCCGACTGGACCCTCGTGTCCGCGAATTGCCGAAGCCACACATGCGACTCCACGCGCCGACTCCCCGCGTTCGAAGGCCAGTCCCCGACGCTGACGGATGCGGTTCAGTTCCTGATGGAGCACGGCGACGTCGGTGATGGTGTTCTCGGTGCAGCGGGGAAGAGCCGACCCGAACAGAGCGTCGACGCGCTCGGGGTCGATCCATGCCAGCATCGCCTTGCCGCCGGCCGTCGAATGAGCGAGCACTCTGCCGCCGACGCGGGACGGCAGCGCCGCGGCGAATCGTCCGCCGACCTTGTCGAGGTAGACGCTCTCGCGTCCGTCGAGCACCGACAGGTGAACGACCATGCCGGTCTGCAGGTGCAGTTCGTGCAGAAGCGGTGCTGCGGCTTCGCGGATCTGGCTGTGGCCGCCGTCGCCACCACCGAGGCCGAGCGCGCGGCGCCCGAGGCAGTAGCCGAACGATGCGTGATCGACCCAGTCCAGCTTGACGAGCTGATCGAGAATGCGGTGGACGGTGGACCGCGGCAACTGAGTGCGGCACGCGACTTCTTCCAGCGTCAGCCGCGCGGCGCGGCCGTCGAAGGCGTCGAGAATCAATGTCATCCGCTCGACCATCGACGGCGGCAGATCCTTCTTGGGGTGCCCGGCGGCGTTCTGGACGGTGGACAGTGTGTCGTTCATGTCAACGATGGTCATGGACGCCTCCCGAAAACTGGAATTGATTCTACCGACTATAACCCAGGTCACAGTTTCTGGAAAGTGAATCGGTCGTTTCGATCCCGATCAGCGGTAATTCACCCGCCGCCGCGTCGGTGGGAGCGCTATAAACGCCCGATGCACCTGGGAATCGTCACGCCGGTCCTGATTCAGCACCCGAGCACGCGTTCGGAGTGGGAGGCGAGTGCTGACATCGGCGAGATCGCCACAGTGGCTGCCACGGCGGATCGACTCGGTTTCCATCATCTGACCTGCAGTGAACACGTGGCGGTTCCCGAAGAAATTGCCACCGAACGCGGCGGAACCTATTGGGATCCGCTCGCCACGCTGGGTTACCTGGCCGCACGCACGTCGCGGATCCTCCTGGCGACGCAGGTGCTGGTACTGGGTTATCACCACCCCCTCGAGATCGCCAAGCGCTACGGAACGCTTGATCGCGTCAGCAACGGACGCCTGATACTCGGTCTCGGAGTGGGGACTCTGAAACAAGAATTCGATCTCATAAATGCTCCGTTCGTCGACCGAGGAGCACGTGCCGACGACGCTCTGGCAGCACTTCGAGCATCACTGTCGACTCCGACTCCGGAGTATCACGGCGAGTTCTACGACTACTCCGGATTTGTCGTCGAACCCCATGCCGTCCAGAAACGTGTGCCCCTCTGGATCGGCGGCCGGACCAAGAGATCGTTGCGCCGGGCCACCACACACGGCGACGGGTGGGTGCCGTTCGGGCTGCGATTCTCCGAACTGAAGGAAATGCTCGACGCCACGACGCTCCCCGACGGATTCGACGTAGTGCTTCCCGCCGGTGCTCCGCTCGACCCCCTCGGCAATCGCGAATCCGCCCTTCGCGCCTTGACACGCGTCCGTGACGCCGGGGCGACCATAGCCAGTTGCTCGGTCGGCGCTCGAAGCGTCCAGCACTACTGCGAACAACTCGAAGAACTTCACCGAATCGCCCTCGCCGAGGGCTTCGCTTTCACCACCCCATGATTCGTCAACCTTCCTATACAAAGGACGTACCGATGACCGACTCGACCGCCCTGATCGAATCTCTGCTCGCCCGAGTGGAATTGCTCGAGGACAAACTCGCGATCACCGAACTGCTGACCACGTACAGCCCTGCCGTCGACAGTGGATCAGCCGACGAGGTCGCGAACCTGTGGCTCGAGGACGGTGTCTACGACGTCGACACCGGCGCGATGCACGGCCGCGGCGAACTGCGCGCGATGGTTCACAGCGCCTCTCACCAGAACTGGATCATGAACGGCGCGGCTCACATGATGACGCCCGCGCACATCCGCATCGACGGCAACAAGGCCGTCGCGACCTGCCATTCGCAGTTGGTCATCAAGGACCCCGAGAACCCGACGGGGTTCAAGGTCCTCCGCATCACCGCGAACCGCTGGGAACTGATCAAGACCGACGGCGAGTGGAAGGTCGAACTGCGTACCAACGCCCTCCTCGACGGCCGACCCGAGGCCCGCGCTCTCCTGGCCGCCGGGGTGACTGCCTAACCCCTGTGCGCGGTTAGGGACCCTCTGCGGTCGCTGACCGCACACAGCTGTTGAAAGTTCGGCTCCCCGAACTCTATAGTTCACATATTCGAACCAACAGGTCCGAGCACGTGTGACCAGGAGACCGATGAGCACCAGTACGCAAGAGCCGACGACTCCGCGCCGACGACCCACGGGAAGATCCATCGCCCTGCTCGGTCCGGCGTTCGTCGCGGCAATCGCGTACGTCGATCCGGGTAACGTCGCCGCCAACCTGACCGCCGGCGCGAAGTACGGCTACCTCCTCATCTGGGTGCTGGTACTCGCCAATGCAATGGCCGTCCTGGTGCAGTACCTGTCCGCGAAACTCGGGCTGGTCTCCGGCAGATCCTTGCCCGAAATGCTGGGTCAGCGCCTGCGTAAGAACAACCGCCGCGCCTTCTGGCTCCAGGCCGAGATGATGGCGATCGCGACCGACGTGGCCGAGGTCATCGGCGGCGCCATCGCACTCAACCTGCTCTTCAACATCCCGCTCTTCCTCGGCGGGTTGATCACCGGATGCGTGTCGATGGTGATCCTGACGATCCAAAGTCGGCGCGGACAGCGCACTTTCGAGTTCGTGGTCATGGGATTGCTGGCCATCATCACCATCGGCTTCCTGACCGGGCTCGCCTTCACCGACGTCTCCGGCAGCGAAGCGGTCGCCGGACTGGTCCCCCGCTTCGAAGGAACCGAGACCGTACTGCTCGCCGCCAGCATGCTCGGAGCAACGGTCATGCCGCACGCGATCTACCTTCACTCCGCATTGGCACGTGATCGCCACGGCCACATCAAACCCGGGCCACGGTTGCAGCGACTACTCAAAGTCACCCGTTGGGATGTCGTAGTCGCGTTGATCATCGCCGGTGGCGTGAACATCGGCATGCTGCTTCTGGCCGCTTCGGCGCTGCGCGGAGTACCCGGCACCGACACCATCGACGGCGCGCATGCCGCGATCGAGAATTCACTCGGTCCGGGTGTAGCCGTGGTGTTTGCGATCGGACTCCTCGCCTCCGGACTCGCGTCGACCTCCGTGGGGTGCGCGGCCGGCGCCGAGATCATGCATGGTCTTCTGGCCATTCGCATTCCGGTGATCACACGCCGAATCGTCACTCTCATCCCGGCACTGATCGTGCTCGGACTCGGCGTCGACCCGACGCTGGCACTCGTGCTCAGCCAAGTGGTCTTGAGCCTGTGCATCCCCTTCGCGATCATCCCGCTGGTGCGAATGACCTCGGACCCCGAACTCATGGGCGACGCGCGCAATGCCCCGTTCACGACCGTCGCGGCATGGATTGCGGCCGGCTTGATCGTTGCACTCAACGTCGCTCTGCTGGTTCTGACGGTGACAGGCTAGAGCACCAGAGCCACCCAACGCGTCCCTCACAAACGCGCTGGATGGCTCCGGCCGGACTAGGAAACTTGCTCGGCGAGAGTGGCCTTGGCCCAGCGATAGTCGGCCTTTCCGCTGGGAGAACGCCTGATCGACGGAACGTTCATGACGGTGCGCGGCACTTTGTACCGAGCGACCTGCGACGCGCAATGCTCACCGATCTCGGCAGCGTCCGGGACGTCGAAGCCTTCGCGGGTCGTGATGACCGCAGCGACGCGCTCACCGAACTTCGCATCCGGAATTCCCGCGACCAGAGCGTCGAGCACCGCCGGGTGACTCTTGAGTGCCTGCTCGACCTCTTCGGGGTACACCTTCTCCCCGCCGGTGTTGATGCACTGAGAACCACGCCCCAGCAGGACGATCGAGCCGTCGGCTTCCACGCGCCCGACGTCGCCGAGCACCGACATCCGCACCCCGTCGATCACCGGGAACGTAGCCGCGGTCTTGACCGGATCGTTGAAGTAACCGACCGGCACGTGACCACTGCGAGCGATGTAACCGGTCTCGGGCGATCCCGGCTCCAGCGGCCGCATCCTTTCGTCCACGACGCGGGTCTCGTCGCGAGCGGCGATGCGCATCAGGCCGTCTTCGCCGATCTCGAGATTGCCGTCGACGCCCGACTCCGAGGAGCCGAATCCGTCGCGGATCACCAGGTTCGGAAGTATCGACTTGAGCTGCTCCCGCAGTGAGAGCGAGAACAAGGCCCCGCCGGACGAGACCATGCCGACCGTACTGAGGTCGTAATCTGCTGCGTTTGCTGCCAATTCGTCTGCGAGCGGACGGGCCATCGCGTCTCCGACGACGGTGATCGAGACGGCCTTCTCACTCCCGGCGAGCTGCAGGGTCGTCTTCGCGTCGAACCGCGCCATGAGAATTGCGTTGGCGCCCATGAAGAATCCGGTGAACAGCGAGTACGACGCCGCACCGTGCATCAGGGGTGCGGTACTGAGCATGTTCATCGCGGGAACGTTCGGCACCGCGGCGAACAGAGCCTGTGCGGTCGTGTGCGGCGGACCGAACGGATTTCCGCCGGTGAGCGCCGCGAAGTAGAAGTCTTCATGACGCCACATGACACCCTTGGGCATCCCCGTCGTGCCGCCGGTGTAAATGACAAAGAGGTCGTCGTTGCTGCGGGGCGCGAAGTCACGAGTGGCGGGCTGCTCCGCGGCGGCGTCGGCAAATCGAACGACGTCGACGCCTTCGATATCGCGGACGGCTGACTCGCCGACGACAACGACGTGCTTGATGCCGGGCGCGGCCGGGAGAACCGTCTCCACGACGGAAACGAACTCCTCGTCCACGATCAGTGCCACCGACTGCGAATCGTTGTACAGGTAGGTCAGTTCGGCGTCGACGTAGCGATAGTTGACGTTGATCGGGACCGCACGAATCTTGAGGCAGCCGAGCAAACTCTCGACGAACTCGACGCTGTTGCGCATGTGCAGAGCGACGTGATCGCCCGGCCCGACACCGACACTCGCCAAGTGGCGGGCAATGCGGTTCGATCCCTCGTCCAGTTCGACGTAGGTGCGACGACGGCCATCGCACACGAGCGCCGTGCGGTCCGGAATCAGATCCGAAATGCCCTCGTACAGATCTGCCAAATTCAGTGACACTGCTGGTGCCTTCCTTGATGTCCGGCCCGGTGAATTCGGGGCCGACCGTACTGCGTTTTCGGTGAGAACTATCCGACCCTGGAGCCGACGAATGCGGCCGAGAACTGAGCGGATCGGTGGTGACGCAAACGCGTACGCGGTGGGATCGCCGCGTCGACCCAAGGTGGCATGCAGCGCTCGTGACCCAGATCACCGCTCCCGCTGAGTGAGACTGCTCCTCAGTTGGTCAAACTTCTGCTCAAAACTAGAACTAATTCTGATTTCGCTCGAATGATTTTTTCGGAAAGACTGCCGAACTCTCGACTTCAAATTAGAATGAATACTAATTTTGCTGTACCTACCCGGCAGACCGGATCGAAGGAGCACGACATGACGCAATCACTGAGCTTGGAAGGCAAAGTTGCCGCCGTCACCGGCGCCGGCGCCGGCCTGGGTCGCGCCGAAGCACTCGGACTCGCGGCTGCCGGTGCAGCCGTCATCGTCAACGACATGGGTGCAGCGGCCAACGACGTGGTCGACGAGATCAAGGCCGCAGGTGGACAGGCACTCGCCATCACCGGCGACGTCTCCGACTGGTCGCTCGGCGGGCGCATCATCGAAGAGGCTGTCAAGAACTTCGGATCCTTCGACATCCTCGTCAACAATGCAGGCATCCTGCGCGACAAGATGATCTTCAACCTGACCGAATCCGATTGGGACGACGTCATCCGCGTGCACCTCAAGGGCCACGCCGCCACCTCGCACGCAGCCGCAGTCCACTGGCGCGCAGCCAGCAAGGCAGCCGACGCACCGGTCTACGGCCGCATCATCAACACCTCTTCCGAGGCCTTCCTCTTCGGCAGCGCCGGACAGCCCAACTACTCGGCAGCCAAGGCCGGCATCACCGCTCTGACGCTCTCGAGCGCAGCAGGTCTCTCCCGCTACGGCGTCCGCACGAACGCGATCTGCCCCCGTGCCCGCACCGCCATGACGGCAGAAGCCTTCGGCGAGAACAACACCGGCGTCGTCGGCCTCGATCCGCTTGCACCCGAGCGCGTCGCGACCCTGGTCAGCTACCTCGCATCCCCCGATTCCGACGAGATCAACGGACAGGTCTTCGTCGTCTACGGCAAGATGGTGGCGTTGATGGAAGCACCCAAGGTCGAGAACCGTTTCGACGCAGCCGGATCCGCGTTCACCGTCGAAGAACTCGGTGGCCAGCTCTCGTCTTACTTCTCCGGCCGTGGGCCGTACGAAACCTACGCTGCCTACAGCATCGCCGGCCTCGAAAAGATCGCACTTGCAGTCGACGAGACCGCAACAGTTTAAGCAGCACTTACGAAGAGGAGCGTTTTCATGAGGTTGAACGGCAAGGTAGCGATCGTCACCGGCGGCGCCGGTGGAATCGGTCGCGCTATCACCCGAGTCTTCGCCCGTGAAGGCGCGAAGGTCCTGTTCGTCGACATCAACGACGAGCAGGGCCAGGCCCTCGAACAAGAACTGGCCGGCTCCGGCAAGTTCCTGAACGTCGACCTTGCTGCCGCCGGTTCGGCCGAGCAGATCCGTGACGCCGCGCTCGAGGCTTTCGGCAAGCTCGACATCCTGGTGAACAACGCTCACGCGTCCCGTCAGGCTCCGTTGCTCGAAACCACGCAGGACATGTTCGACCTGTCCTTCAACACCGGTTTCTACCCCGTTGTCCACCTCATGCAGGCGTGCCACGACGAACTCGCGAAGACCAAGGGTTCGGTCGTCAACTTCGCATCGGGTTCAGGTTTGGACGGAATGCCCACCCAGACGTCCTACGCTGCGGCCAAGGAAGCTGTGCGAGGCCTGACGCGCGTCGTCGCCAACGAGTGGGCGCCGGAAGGCATTCGGGTCAACGTGGTCTGCCCGTTCGCCGCCACCGAAGGCGTCGTCAAGTGGCAGGAAGCCTTCCCCGAGCGCGCAGCCGCATCGGTTGCCAAGGTACCTCTCGGACGCATCGGTGATCCCGAAACCGACATCGCTCCCGTCGTGGTATTCCTGGCAAGCGAGGATTCCAAGTACATGACCGGACAGACGTTGATGGCCGACGGCGGCAGCATCAAATTGCGCTGAGCGAAATACTTCTCGGTGGGCTCAGCTCACCGAGAAGAGTTTCGCAGCGTTGTCGTGCACGACGGCTCGCAGCCATTCGTCTCCGAGATCGAAGCGCGTAACCGCTTGCAAGGCTGTGAGATACGGGTACGGAATGTTCGGGAAGTCGCTACCGAACAGAATCCGGTCCTGCATGTCGACGAGCCGTGAAACGTCTGCCTTCGGGAAGGCGCACTGCTCTTCCGTGAAATCGGTGAACGCCATGGTCGTATCCAGGCGGACGTTGCCGTAAGCCTCTGCCAGATCGAGGAATTCGCTGTACTCGGGCATCCCCATGTGGGCGACGATCAAAGACAGGCGCGGGTACCGTGCGAGCAGCGAAGCAATGCGATCGGGTCCCGTGTACTCCCCCGGCGCCGGTCCCGATCCACAGTGAATCACGATGGGCGTCTCGGAGTCCTCGAGCTGACCCCAGACCTTGTCGAGCAGAGGGTCGTTCGGATCGTAGTTTCCGACCTGGATGTGGGACTTGAAGATTCGCGCGCCCGACTCCAGGGACTTTCCGACGTACGACGCCGCCGACTCCTCGGGATAGAACGTGGCCGTGTGCAGGCAATCAGGTGTTTGCGCGGCAAATTCGACGGCCCACTGATTGAGCCACTCGGCCATCGCGTGCTTGTGCGGGYAGATCATCGACGTGAAAGCCCGGACACCGAACTCGCGGAGACGGTGTACCCGCTCCTCCTCGGCAAGTCGGTACGCGATCGGCCATGGTCGACCGATCATCGGTCCCGCTGAATCGAAGTAGCCCCACACCTTGTCCATGACGCTCTTCGGCATGAAATGGGTATGGACGTCGATCACGCCAGGAACACCCAACTCGCGCCAGAAAGCCCGAACCTCGGCGATCTCCTCCGGTCCGGTCGATGGGACCTCTTCGGTACACACGTCTGACACCCCTTTCGTTCGCTCGACCATACCGAGTGCCGTCGCGCTCACCGGGACAGGTCGTTGACGGCCCGCGCTGAGCACCCGAATGTGAACCCATCTTGCCGATCACCGTTGGAGGTTGAATGTCTCAGGCCGAGTCCGAAGTGGGATCGATCAGTGCCGTCGAGGAACTGCTCGCAATCGAGGAAATCAAACGTGTCTTCGCCGCGCGCCTACGCTGCATGGACACCAAGCAGTGGCACGTCTACCCAACCCTGCACACCGCAGACGTCGTCAGCGAGACGTGGGGCGGACTCCCGACAGACAAGCAACCCAAGACCGGTGACACCTCGAACCAGGTAGTGGGCATCGACAAACTCACCGCGGCAATTCGGAACATGCTCGACGGCGACATCCCCCTCACCACGGCGCACCACGCACACACTCCCGAAATCGTGCTGACGTCACCCACCACCGCAACCGGTATCTGGGCGATGGAAGACATGCTGTGGTGGAACGACGGCGAGAAAGAACTACACCTGCACGGCTACGGCCACTACCACGAGGAATACCGCAAAGAAGACGGCAAGTGGCTGATCAGCTACCGAACCCTCACCCGGCTCCGTGTCGACCAGGACCCCGGATTCTTCCGATTCATGAAAGCGCTGTGACGAAGTGACCAACCCGCTGTTCCAACCGCTCCGCATCCGTTCGCTCGAATTGTCCAACCGCATAGTCATGTCGCCGATGACGCGCACGTACTCCATCGAGGGCGTGCCTGGCCGCGACGTCGCCGACTATTACCGCCGACGCGCCGAGGGCGGTACCGGACTGATCGTCACCGAAGGCGTCGCGATCGATCACGAGACTGCTGTCGACCACGCCAACGTCCCCAACCTCCACACTCCCGCTGCTCAGGCCGGATGGCGCAAGGTAGTCGACGACGTGCACGCTGCTGGCGGCAAGATCGTGCCTCAGCTCTGGCACGTCGGGCCTCTGTGGGGCGCGATGACGCAGATGGACCCTTCGCTCAAGCCGATGCGTCCCTCGGGCGAGTGGGGTCCGCTCGGCGTCACCTCGTACTCCGCGGCCTACGTCGAACGCGCGCAGGCGAGCACCGAAGCGATGACCGAGCAAGACATCCAGGACGTCATCGACGCGTATGTCCGTAGCGCGAAGCACGCCGTCGAACTCGGCTTCGACGGTATCGCGATCCACGGCGGTCACGGCTACCTCCTCGATTCCTTCTTCTGGGAGGGCACCAACCAGCGCGACGACGCGTGGGGCGGCGACCTGGAGCGTCGAACCGAGTTCCCGGCCGCCGTCGTCGCTGCGATCCGCGCGGCCATCGGACCGGATCTGCCGATCATCTACCGTTTCTCGCAGCACAAGCAGCAGGATTTCACCGCGAAGATCGCGGAGACCCCCGAGGAGTTGGGCGTCATCCTGGGCGCGCTGGTCGACGCCGGAGTCGACGTTCTCGATGCCAGCATCAGGCGCTTCGACGTCCCCGCCTTCGAAGGCAGCGATCTCTCGCTGGCCGGCTGGGCGAAAAAATTGACCGGCGCCGTCACGATGGCCGTCGGCAGCGTCGGTATCGGAAAGTCGCTGCGGGACAGCCGTATCGAAGGCGTCGCCCCTGTCGTCGACAACATCCCACAGCTCGAGGAGCGCATCGGCAGTGGAGAGTTCGATCTGATCGCGATCGGCCGTCTCCACCTCGCCGATCCGGCATTGGCGACAACCCTGCGCGACGGTAGTCCGCTGCCGGCCTTCGATCGAGCGGTGCATGAGGGCAGCTTGATCTAGGGGCTCCGCCCCTGTGTTGATCTAGGGGCTCCGCCCCTGTGCGCCTTTCCGGTAGTTCGCACTACCGAAAAGGCGCACAGGACCGAAGGCCTTTATGTTCGACCCATGACTACTTTCAACGCCTGGGTCGCCCGCGAAAGCGACGGCACCATCGACTTCGCCCCCGAAACCGTCGACGAATCCTTCCTCCCGGCAGGTGAGGTCACCATTCGCGTCGAGTATTCGAGCGTCAACTACAAGGACGCGCTCGCGGTCACGCCGAAAGGCGGGGTGGTCCGCGAGTACCCGATCGTCCCCGGCATCGACGTCGCCGGCGAGGTCATTGCCTCCGAGTCCGACGCATTCGCCCCGGGAGACAAGGTCGTCGCACATGGCTACGAGATCGGGACCGCCCGCAACGGCGGCTACGCCGAGATCGCCCGTTTGCCTGCCGAGTGGGTCGTGAAGCTCGACGGCATTTCCACCGCCGACGCTGCTGCGATCGGCACGGCAGGATTCACCGCAGCCATGAGCGTCCAAGCCATTCTGGCCAGCGGAGTGAAGCCCGCCGACGGTCCCGTCCTGGTGACGGGCGCGAGCGGCGGAGTCGGCACCGTCAGCGTCGACCTTCTGGCAAGCGCAGGCTTCGACGTGGTCGCCTCCAGCGGTAAGCCAGGCGCGGCAGACCTTCTGACGTCACTCGGTGCGTCTTCGGTGATCGGCCGGCTCCCCGAAGATCCCGACGCCAAGCCTCGCCCGCTCGGAAAATCTCAGTGGGCGGCGGCCGTCGACTGCGTCGGTGGAAAGACCCTCGCTCACGTTCTGAGCACGATCAACTACGGCGGTGTTGTGGCCGCCAGCGGATTGACCGGCGGCGCCGCGCTGCCTACGACCGTGCTGCCGTTCATTCTCCGCGGAGTCTCACTGCTGGGCATGGACTCGGTATTGATGCCGATCGAACCCCGTCGCGCGCTGTGGGCCCGTCTGGGCTCCGACTTGGCCCCACGTCATCTGAAGGAGATCACGAACCTCGTTGCCGTCCGTGACGTCGTCTCGGTGATCGATCAGGTACGCGAAGGCAAGTACACCGGCCGGGCACTGGTTCAGGTTGCCGACGGTTTCTGAACCGCTCAGAAAAGTGTGAACAGATCTGCCGGTTCTTCGGCCGTCGTGGACTTCTCCTTGTAAGGGGAGTTCACGGCGGTCGGTTCCTTCTTCACCGGGGCAGCAAGCGGGACCGATGCGATGTCCCCCGAGACGATGGCGCGTGCGGCTTCGCCGGCCAGCTTGTCTGCCATTTCGTTGTAGTGGTTGCCGACGTGCCCGCGCACCCAACGAAAGCGCACCGGACCGACTCGATCGGTGATGGCTCGGTCGATGCTCTGCACCAGTTCCAGGTTCTTGACCGCCCCGCCGCTCGCGGTCTTCCAGCCCTTGCGCTTCCAACTCGGCAGCCATTCCGACGCGCACTTGATGGCGTACTGCGAGTCGGATTCGATGAGCAGAGGATCAGCACCGGGATGGGCGACGACGGCCTCGAAGAGCGCACGCAACTCGGCAATCTGATTGGTGCCGGACGCTTCTCCGCCGGACATGCTCGGACCCTCGTGATTGACCCACGCCCAGCCGATAGCCCCGCCGGGGTTTCGCAGACAGGATCCGTCGGTGCTCACGATGATCATGGCTCGGACAATACGTTGCGCCACCGACACACGCCTTAACGGAGGATGGACGGTGGCGATACGCTGACCTCGATGACGCCGCTATCTCCGGTCGACGAAGTCACGGTGACTTCTCAGCGACCGCTCGATGCCGCGCTGACGCTCAGCCCGCATCAGCGCGGACCCGGCGACCCCGCACATCGACGGTCAGCCGACGGAGCGATCTGGCGAGTTTCCCGCCAACTTTCGGGTCCTGTGACCTACCGCATCACGCAGTCGGATCGCCATACGGTCCGGGTACAGGGCTGGGGTCCCGGCGCCACGGAATTTCTGACCGGCGCCGAAGCTCTGCTCGGTCTCGACGACGAGGCCGAAGATTTTGCGCCCGAGCATCCCAAGCTCGCCGAAGCTCATCGACGCTTCCCTCATCTGCGCATCGGCCGCACCGGACGCGTCATGGAAGCCCTCGTTCCCGCGATCCTCGAGCAACGCGTCCACGGCATCGACGCGTTTGCCGCATGGCGCCGGCTGCTGACCAAATTCGGGGAGCGCCCACCCGGCCCCGCGCCCGACGGAATGCGAGTTCCACTCACCGCGGACCAATGGCGACGAATGCCGTCGTGGGAGTTTCATCGCGCAAATGTCGATCCCGCGAGATCCAAGACGATCGTTCAGTGCGCTCGGGTCGCCGACCGCCTCGAGCAGGCGTCATCGTTCCCCCGGGCCGAAGCGACCAAACGATTGCGAGCGGTGCCCGGCGTCGGGATCTGGACTGCCGCGGAAGTGGCTCAGCGCGCCTTCGGCGATTCGGACGCACTCTCGGTCGGCGACTACCACCTCGCTGCGGTCATCGGCTGGTCGCTCCTGGGTGAACCGATCGACGACGCCCAGATGGTGCAGTACCTCGCTCCCCTCCAACCGCATCGATACCGTGCCGTGAGGCTTCTGCAGGTCAGCGGCCAAGCCGTCAAACCCAAATTCGGTCCGCGAACTGCCGTTGCCGACCACCGCTGGCACTGAGCACCAGGAGATAAAGAATGTCGACCCGATACGCACACATCGCCTTCTCCCCCGCTGCGGTGGAGCGTCAGCGGTCGACCGGGAGTTTCACCGTCTACGGTTCAAAGCTCGATCAGCCCGACGAAGGCCCGATGGAATTCGATTTCCGCGCTCAGGGATTCGTGAAATCCGTGGATTCCTTCTTCATGTCCACTGTGACGCCCGACGGTTGGCCGTACGTCCAACATCGCGGCGGCCCGCGCGGATTCCTGCATGTGTTGGGCCCGAATCGAATCGGATTCGCCGATCTCCCCGGCAATCAGCAGTTCGTGACGCTCGGCAATCTGGAAGAGAACAATCGCATCTCGCTGTTCGTCATCGATTACCCGACGCGAACGAGATTGAAGATCTACGGGCGTGCACACGTGATCGAAGCGGACGAGGACCCTGAACTGCTGCAACAACTCTTGCAGGTCCCCGGCGGCACCATGACAGCAAAAGCGCAGCGCTCCATCGTCGTCGAGGTCGAAGCGTTCGACTGGAACTGCAGTCGAAATATCACACCTCGCTTCGACAAGGAGCGCATGGACGAATCCCTCGCTCTGGCACGCCAACCCCTGCAAGCCGAGGTCGATCGGCTTACTGCCGAGGTCGAAGAATTGCGCGCGCGGTTGTCGAAAAACGAATGAGACTGGGCGGTTTCAGGGCCCCCTGAGTCGGGTAGCCACCAAACACGGCCCGTCGCGCGGAGACGACGGGTCCCGTTGTGCCCGAGGAGGTCCGCACGATCGATCCAGACGGTGGAGTTCAGGCTGACGAACTGCACCGCCACCATTCACGACTGGTTCCACACAGACAGATTGGCCGTCCCCATGAAACTGTCCCGAACTCTCACCATGTCCGTTCTCGTCGTCGCCGCTGTCGGCGCCGGAGCCGGCACCGCGGTCGCAGCGCCCCCGAATGCGGGCTTCGATCCGTCCCAACCCCTACTGACACCGACCGCCGAGTCGAACAGCCAGGCGGCGTTGATGCTCTTCCCCGGTAACGATCCGAAGCAAGCCGCGTTCGACACGATGGCCAACGAGGTCAATATCGGCTGGAACAACGGCGGCGTGCAGTCGACGCTCATCGGAGCCAACCTCGGCGTCGGAATCGGCTGCCTGTCGATCTTCCCGAACTTCATCGCCGGCTGCATCGTCGGTGGAGTCATCGGCACGGTTGCCGGAGTCGGCGCGGGAATCACCAACGGAAACCCGAACGCTGCGCCGGCCGTCGAGAAGTTCTTCGCGACTCCTTGAGAGACGCTCAGCTGTGCGTGTGCCCGGGGGTGGGTGTCTCGTCGTGAAAATGTGTGGCGCCGATCGAATGCAACAGCTGGTGAACGGTGTCGTCTGCCAGTTGGTATCGCATCGATCGGCCGTCGCGCGTCGCGCTCACCCACCCCTGGCTACGCAGTAGCCGCAGCGCATGTGAGACGGCTGTGCCGCTCATCCCCAGCGCCACGGACAGATCCGTGACGCAGATACCCGGTGCGTGGTGAAGGCAGAGCAACAGACGCAGACGGTTGGCGTCGGAGAGAAGCTCGAAGCGACCGGACCAACTGGTGACATCGAGACCCTCGAGTGCAGCCCTGGCGCGACGAACATCCTCGACGCTCAGCGCGCCACTGGTGTCTGCTGCGCCTGCATTCGTCAACCGACTGCCTCCGTAGAACTTCCGATCCCCCGCCGCAAGTGTACCCAGAAGCGAACCTCGTCAGGCAGACTCCACCACGGCTGCCATGCCCTGGCCACCGCCGATACACATGGTCAACAGCGCTTTTCCGCCGCCGCGACGGCCGAGTTCGTGAAGCGCGGTTGTTGCCATACGCGCACCCGTCGCTCCCACGGGGTGCCCGAGCGAGATGCCGGAACCGTTGACGTTCAGTCGATCGAGGTCCTCGAAACCCCATTCCTTCACGACGCCGAGAACCTGGCACGCAAACGCCTCGTTCAGCTCGACCAGATCGAAGTCGGCAAAGCCTGCCCCTGTGCGAGCAAACAGTTTCGAGACGGCGGCAACCGGTCCGAGGCCCATCAGCGCCGGTTCACAACCGGCCGCGGCCCAACTGTCGAGGAACCCGATGGGTTCCAGCCCCAGCTCGTCCAGGCGATCCTCGGCGACCACCAACATCGCTGCCGCAGCGTCATTCTGTTGGCTGGCGTTACCGGCGGTCACGACGCCTCCCTCGGACACCGCACGCAGCCGTGCCAGGGTTTCGAGTGAGGTATCCGGACGGATCCCCTCGTCAGCACGAAACTGTGTGACGTTCCCTTTTCGATCCGTCAGTTCGACGGCGACGATTTCGGCATCGAATCGGCCGGATTCTCTTGCCAGTGTAGCTTTTCGGTGACTCTCGACGGCGAAGGCGTCCGACTCTTCCCGCGTGATCCCGCAGCGTGTCGCGACGTTCTCGGCCGTTTCGATCATTCCGCTGATTCGGCCGAAACGCCACTCGGGTTGCGAGCGCTCTCGACCACGATCGAGGCGGTCGAACAGTTGCAGCCCACCGGATTTGGTGCCCCACCGCGCTCCGGTGGTGTAGTGCTCGATCCCGCTCATCGATTCGACGCCGCCCGCGAGAACCACGTCGGCAGCACCCGTCTGGACCATCATGGCCGCGGTAACGATGGCCTGCAGACCCGTTCCGCATCGGCGATCCGTCTGGAAGCCGGCTACCGAAATCGGCAACCCGGCCTCGAGCGCCGCCCACCTTCCGATGCACGGTGCCTCCGAATTGGCATACGACTGCCCCATCGCGACGTCGTCGATGCGGGACGGATCGATTCCGCTACGACGCACGGTCTCCTTGACGACAGTGGCAGCCAAACTTTCCGCAGGCACGTCACGAAGTGCCCCTCCGAAACGGCCCACCGCGGTTCTGACCGGCGCGACCAATGCTGCTCGTTTCACAACTGACCTCGAATCTCGTTCTGGAAGAATGGAAAAGGATTCAGGAGACCAACAGGCGCACGGTATCCGCCACCAGCGCAGGTTTACCTGCTCCTTCGATTTCGATCGTGTACCGCACGACAATCGTCGCGCCCTTCGCGGTGCGCTCGAAGGAAAGAATCTCCGCACCTGCCCGCACCGAAGAACCGACCTTGACCGGTTCGGGGAATCGCACCTTGTTGCTGCCGTAGTTCACGGTCATGGAGATTCCGTCGACACGCATCACCTGAGCGCCGAGCACCGGCAACAACGAAAGAGTCAGATAGCCGTGGGCGATGGTGCCGCCATACGGACCCTGCGCTGCGCGCTCGGGATCCACGTGAATCCACTGGTGATCCTCGGTGGCGTCGGCGAACTTGTCGATCCGATCCTGTGTGACCGGAAACCACGCGCTGTAGCCCAAGTGCTCACCGACAGCCGTCTCAACTTCGTCGATTCCGTTGAAAATTCGCATAGTTCTCTCCTGAAAGGTGTTGAACAGCAAAGAAAAGTGCAGCGCTAATGTGCGCCGCGGCGCAGCGTGACCCGATACGTGTACTGCTCCGGCAAGAAATAGCTCACCGACAACTCGTTGGCAACGCCCTGCGCGTTGGAGTACAAACGGTCCACCCGCAACATGGCGTGGCCGATCTCGCAATCGACATCCCTGGCAACGTCTGCCGTTGCCGGGGACACCGTGATCGATTGTGCTGCTTCGACAATCGGACTGTCGATCAGCGGTTCCAGCAGACCGATCACCGTATTGGCGCTCACCGCACCGGCCGCCATGGCGGGCAGGTCGATGATCTGCCGAGCTATCGCCTCCGGCAGATGCGCCGTCGTCTGCACGAACGGAACTCCCTCGTGTATCCGTCGGAAGACCACGGTGTACACGACGTCGGTGTCGAGCCGAAGTCGACTGGCCGCCTCGATGTCCACGCGCCGTTGCAGCGGTGACACCACTTCCATCGTCGTGTCCCGCGAAAGGTTCATGAGATCTTCGATGGATCCGAGATGACGGAGGTAGCGGCCGCTGTTCTCGGTCACGAAAGTTCCGCGCCCGGGTACTCGGTACACGATGCCCTCGGCAACAAGATCGTGAAAGGCTCGGCGGACCGTCTGCCGACTCACGCCGTGATGCTGCGCCAGTTCGGATTCGGTGGGCAGTTGAATGCCGTCGCGGTAGGTACCGGCAGAGATCTGCTGACGAAGCTCACGAGAGAGGCGTTGGTACGCCGGCTCCGTCTCTCTTTCCTTACCGCTCATAGCGACATGATCCTACTTGCTCACCGGTCCGTCACAGACCGCCGCGGGCAACCAGCTGCGAAACGATCACGTTGCGCTGAATTTCGTTGGTTCCCTCCCCGACGATCATCAGTGGTGCATCACGGAAATACCGCTCGACGTCGTACTCCGTCGAGTAGCCGTAACCGCCGTGGATGCGGACGGCGGACAACGCGATTTCCATCGCCACTTCGGAGGCGTACAGCTTGGCCATGCCTGCCTCCATGTCGCACCGCTCGCCGCTGTCGTACATCTGCGCCGCGTGCCAGGTCAGCTGCCGCGCGGCCGTCAGCTTCGTTGCCATGTCGGCGAGGTAGTTGCCGATCGACTGGTGCTTCCAGATCGGCTGGCCGAAGCTCTCGCGCTGCTGCGCGTACGCAAGTGAATCTTCGAGTGCGGCCGTGGCGACGCCCAGTGCACGGCAAGCCACCTGGATACGGCCGGTCTCGAGCCCCTTCATCATCTGCCCGAAACCCTTTCCGGGAGTACCACCCAGAATGGCCGACTCGGCGATGCGGTAATTGTCGAAGGACAGTTCACAGCTCTCGACGCCCTTGTATCCGAGCTTCGGGAGGTCGCGGGACACGGTCAGGCCTTCGCCGTGCTCGACGAGAACGATCGAGATGCCCGCATGACGAGGGCTTGCGCTTGGATCGGTCTTGCACAGCAAGGCGATCACGCCGGATCGGCGGGCATTGGTGATCCATGTCTTGGCGCCGTTGACGACCAGATCTGTGCCGTCGCTCTTGGCATTGGTTGTCATGGCCTGCAGATCGGAACCACCGCCGGGCTCGGTGAGGGCCATCGTTGCCCGGATCTCGCCGGTTGCCATTCGCGGCAGGTACTTCACCTTCTGCTCTTCGGTACCGAACAGCGAGATGAGCTTGGCGACCACTGTGTGTCCACCCATCGCTCCTGCCAGGGACATCCATCCGCGCGACAGTTCCTGCGTCACCTGCGCATAACAGGGCATGGACACCGGCGATCCGCCGTACTCCTCGGGAATCGCGAGGCCGTAGATCCCGATCTGCTTCATCTGATCGATCCACTTCTCGGGATACTCGTTCGCGTGCTCCACCTCCTGGACCGTGGGCTTGACCTCTCGGTCGACGAACCGGCGCACGGTTTCGATCAGGAATGTCTCTTCGTCGTTGAGCTTGAGCATGAATCCGCCTCGACTTGAAATAAGTTTGTACGGCCATATTTCGATATTGTTCGCGCAATGTCAATACCGCGCCTTGACATCGATACGCAGCAACTGCCAGCATCGAGGCAGTTCGCTGCACATCAACGCCGTTCACGGCAGCACATCTATTTCGCAACTGGCCGTACATTTGATCACCAGATCGAGGTAATCGACACACTATGGACGAGAACCACTACCGCGCGACCAGACGCCGTGCGTCCCTGGTCGCTCCGGGTTCAGACGAGCGCAAGGCCCGCAAGGCACTCTCTTCGAACGCAGACGAGGTGATTCTCGACCTCGAAGATGCCGTCACTTCGGCGAACAAGGACCTTGCGCGAACCCTCGTGAGTTCCTTGGTGCACGAGTTCGGTAGGGCGCGCACCATCTCGGTCCGAATCAACGGCCTCACCACGCCATGGGCCCGCGACGACCTGATCGCCTGCGGCACCCTCGGAGAATCGCTGACGAGCGTGATCGTCCCGAAGGTCGAGTCCGCCGACGAACTCCTCGAGGCCGAGCGCATTCTCTTCACTGCCGGTGGGCACCACACCACCCTGCAAGCCCTGATCGAAACTCCGCTCGGCGTCCAGAATGCCGACTCCATCGCCCGCGCGACTCCTCGTCTGCAGGCCGCGATCATCGGATACGCCGATCTCGGTGCAGCGCTGGGTCGCTCACGCTCGGCACTGCCGGAACACTGGCTTGCCGTCCAGGACAGAATCCTGATCGCCTGCCGCGCAGCCGGCGTCGCCGCCATCGACGGACCCTTTCTCGGCATCACCGACGACGACGCCTTCCGCCGCGCCGCGCACTGGACCAGCGCTCTCGGGTTCGACGGCAAATGGGTCATCCACCCGGCGCAGATCGACTCGGCCACTACCGCATTCACTCCTTCGGACGACGCCGTCAATGACGCCAGACGGGTATTGACCGCACTCGAAGAAGCCGAAACCCTGGGTTCCGGCGCCGCCCAGCTCGACGGCCAAATGCTCGACGAAGCAGTGGCCGTGGCAGCGCGTCGTACGCTTGCCCGAGCCGAAGGAGTCACCGCATGAGCGAGCACTACGTGGGAGGACCGTACTTCGACGAACTCACCCACGGTCAGATCTTCGACGAAGCACCAGCGGTGACGTTGACCAGTGGACTCGCCGCCTCCCATCAGTCGATCCTCGGTGACCGCATGCGGCTCCCCCTCGACGCACATCTGTCGTCGAGCGTCACAGGTTCCGCTGCACCAGTGGCGAATCCAGGACTGGTCACCGACGTCGCCATCGGCCAGTCAACCGTGGTCACACACCACGTCAAGGCAAACCTCTTCTACCGTGGACTGCGATTCCACCGTTTCCCGGTACTCGGTGACACCCTGTACACGCGCACCGAGGTTGTCGGTCTACGCGAGAACTCGGCCAAGCCGGGACGCGGCGCCACCGGACTTGCCGCGCTACGGATGACGTCCGCTGATCAGAATGGCAACACGGTCCTCGACTTCTACCGCTGCGCCATGCTCCCACTGAACCCCGACCCGATCGAGACGAGAACTCGCCACGCCGACGGCCTCTCCGTGATCGGTCCGTCCGAACCGGCGCCGTACGTATCACCTGACGGTTGGGACCTCGACACATATCGAGATCGGGTACCCGGCAGGCACTTCGAGTCGGATTTGGTGGGCTCGGTATTCCGTAGCAGCGGCGACGTCGTCACCAGTGCACCCGAACTTGCCCGGCTGAGCTTGAACATCGCAGCGACGCACCACGACGATCGCGTCGGCACCCACGGTCGCCTCGTCTACGGCGGCCACACCATCGGAATTGCACTTGCCCAGGCAACTCGCGCTCTGCCCAATGTGGTGACGGTTCTCGGATGGCACTCGTGCGATCACACCGGGCCCGTTCACGAGGGCGACACCCTCACGAGCGAACTGCACGTCGAAAGTTCGTCGCCCCTCGAACACGGAACCGCAGTGCAACTGCGTTCGCTCGTGTTCTCCCACAATGCTTCTGCAACACAGACTCCGGTTCTCGACTGGCGTTTCACCGTGTTGATGGCATGATCGCACACTCTTCTACCACGAAGGATCACAGATGACTCAGACCCAAGGCCCGCTGTCCGGGCTTCGCATCGTCGAGGTCTCGAGCTTTGTCGCCGCACCCCTGTGCGGACTGACTCTCTCCCAGCTCGGCGCCGAGGTGATCCGGATCGACCCGATCGGAGGTGCCTCCGATTACAAACGCTGGCCCGTCACCGACACGGGTGAAAGCATCTACTGGACCGGACTCAACAAAGGCAAACGGTCACTGTCAGTGGACATGCGCGCCGAGCGCGGTCAAGAACTGATTCGCCAACTGGTCACGGCTCCGGGACCTGGCGGCGGAATCCTGGTCACCAATGCCGGCGGTCGCACCTGGATGAGCTACGACTCCCTGGCCCAGTTGCGTAGCGACGTCATCACCCTCGAGGTTCTCGGACGCCGCGACGGCAGCCCCGGGGTCGATTACACGGTCAACGCCGCGTTGGGATTTCCACAGATCACCGGCCCCGCCGACTACGCCGGAGTTGTCAACCACGCACTGCCCGCCTGGGACGTCGCCTGCGGGCTCTACGCCGCCCTGTCGATAACTGCCGCAGTGCGCCAACGTGACTCGACCGGACACGGCACGCAGATCACGCTGCCACTCGAAGACGTCGCATTGGCCACCGCGGGAACCCTCGGCTACCTCACCGAAGTCCAAGTGAACGGTCGCAGTCGCGAGTCCGGCGGAAACGCCGTCTACGGCACGTACGGAATCGATTTCGTCTCCAGCAACAACGAACAGTTCATGATCGTTGCACTCACTACCCGCCATTTCCGCGACCTTGCGTCGGTCACCGGCACCACGGCGGCTGTCGACGCCGTCGAAGCTGCACTCGGAGCCGACTTCTCCACCGAAGCGGATCGCTACCGTCATCGAGAGGTACTCACTGCTCTGTTCTCACATTGGTTCCGGGAACACAGCGGCGCCGAGATCGCTGCAGCGCTGGACACATCGTCGGTTCTGTTCGAGAGGTACCGCAGTTTCGAGGAAGTGGTGAATTCCGGTGAACTGGAGAACAACCCGATGTTCTCTGCACTCGATCAGCCTCGAATCGGAAGTTATCTGGCTGCCGCGAACCCAGCCTCGTTCGACGGCGCCCACCTGCTCGGAACAAATGTTCCGAGGCCGAAAACATGTCGAGAGTGCGTCAGAGACCAAGATCCTTCGCGATGATGGTCTTCATGACTTCACTTGTGCCACCGTAGATTCGTGTGACACGCGTGTCTGCGTAAAGACGCGCGATGGGATACTCGGTGATGTAGCCGTACCCGCCGTGCAATTGGAGGCACTTGTCGATCACTCGACCTGCCGCCTCGGTGCAGAACAGTTTCGCCTTCGCGGCGTCGGGAATCGTCAGAGTGCCGCGGTCATGACATTCGAGTGCGTTGTCGGACACCAGCTGGATGGCATCAACCTCGGTAGCACATTCGGCCAGAACGAATTTGGTGTTCTGGAATGCCGCGACGGGCTTACCGAACACCTTGCGGTCCTTGACGTAGTCGATGGCAAAGCGAAGCGCTGCAGTGGCAGTGGCGGCCGCTCCGAAAGCGATGGTCAATCGCTCCTGAGCGAGGTTGTGGGTCAGATAGCTGAATCCGTCGCCCTCTTCTCCGAGCCGGTCCTCGACGGGTACCTGTACGTCGACAAACGAAAGCTCCGCAGTGTCGGAGGTCTTGAGACCGATCTTGTTGATCTTGCGCCCCACCGAGTATCCGGGCGACGACGTGTCGACCACCAGGATCGACAGCCCGGTGCGTCGGTTCTCCGCCGTGCTGGGCGCGGTGCGGCACACCACCAGGACGCGATCGGCAAGTACCCCGCCGGTGATGAACGTCTTGGAACCATTGACCACGTAGTGCGTACCGTCCTCCGACAGCTTGGCCGTCGTCGCGATGTTCGCCAGATCCGACCCTGTTCCCGGTTCGGTCATCGCAATCGCGAACATCAGATCGCCGGAGGCGAAGCCCGGCAACCAGCGGCTCTTCTGCTCGTCGTTCGCGTACTCGAGCAGGTAGGGCAGGATCAGGTTCGTATGCACCGACTGCGAGCCGAAAGACGCCCCGGCGGCAGCAACCTCCTCGGCGACGACGACGTTGAACTTGAGCGACTTCTCGCCGCCTCCGCCGTATTCCTCCGGCACCTGAATTCCGAGTACGCCAAGCTCTCCGAGTCGTCGGTAGAAGTCGCGGGGCGGGTGACCGTCCCCTTCCCACTTCTCGTGGACCGGGGTTACTTCCTTCGCGATGAAATCGCGGACGGTAGCCCGGAATGCCTCGTGATCCTCGTTGAACACGGTGCGCTGCATGTATGAACTCCAGTCGGTCAAGGGAACAGGGTGATCCTGATCTCACCTTGCCTCAAGGCTCCGCATTCGATCCAACACTCATCGGCTATGCGTCCGATAGGGCGTACCAATATGGCCTGACCTGCGATACATAGGCAACCGCTATCGTTCCGATCATCGACGCGACATTGCTCAAAGTGATCCAGAACACGTTGAATGGGTCAGCCGGCAAACACAACACCATCGATCGCTTCGAGGCCGCGCTTCGAGCACGATCGCATCCGCCCACCAGTCTCGAAGGGACGCCACGTGACCCCCATCGCGCCACAGCGTAACGACGTCCAGCCCGAAGCAACAGCAACGCCAGATTCGTCAGCAGTCCCCGTCTTCGGTACCCGCAAGCGTGCGTGGACGATGACCGGGCTCGTCGTCTTCCTCTACATCGTCAACTACGCGGACAAAGCAGTCCTCGGAATCATCGCTCAGCCCCTCGCTCGCGAGCTCGGACTGAAGTCTTCGCAAATCGGCATGGTCGGCTCGCTGTTCTTCCTGATGTTCTGCATCGGCGGATTTCTCGCCGGACCGCTCAACAAGTACCTGACCCTACGTTGGGCGCTGTTGATCCTGGCCGCAATCTGGTCCGTGGTCATGCTCCCCCTCGTTCTCGGTGCCAGCCTCGCGATGTTGATCGTCTCGCGCATGCTCCTCGGATTCGCCGAAGGCCCCAGCTCGGCGCTGATGCACACCGCCGCGTACTCGTGGCACCCGCCGGCCAAGCGCGGCCTTCCCGGTGCAATGCTCGCCGGATCCGCCTCCGTCGCGAAGATCGCCCTCGCGCCCGTACTGACCTTCATCGCCGTTCACTACGGCTGGCGCGCAGCGGTTCTCTCGCTCTCTGTCCTCGGACTCGTGTGGATGGGTTGCTGGCTGGCCGGTTGGTCCGAAGGCCCGTACACGAGCAAGGCCGTCAAGGCGACCAAGACTGCAGATACAGAAGCAACCGAGGCGACCGGGACGGCAACGAAGGCAGTCACCGAGCCCAACGTTCCGTGGCGCAAGATCCTGCTCTCCCGCACCTTCGTCAGCTGCTGCTTCCTCATCGCCACCATCTACGCACTGACCACCGTCGTTCTCACCTGGTTGCCGTCGTACTTCGAGGTCGGCCTCGGATACAGTGCGATGCAAGCCGGTTCGATGTTCGCGCTGCCCTCGATCGTCGGCCTTGTCCTCATGATCACCTCCGGTTCCGTCACGGACAAGTTGATCGGCCGCGGCTTCACCTCTCGCACGGTTCGCGTCATCGTTCCCTGCGTCGGCGTTCTGATCTGCGGATCGATTCTCCTGTTCCTGCCACAGATCTCCACTCCCATCGTCGCTGTCGCCATGGTCTCGATAGGCTACGGATTCTCGGCAATCACCTTCCCGCTCATCAACGCTGCGATCTCCGAACTGTGCCCGCCGCAGCAGACTGCAGGCACCATGGGATTCTTCCTCGCCATCATGTCGATCGGCGGCCTGATTGCTCCCTACGCAACGGGAGTCATCGTGGACAACGCAGCAACCCCGGCCGACGGTTACGCCCAGTCCTTCCAGGCAATCGGCATCATCGGAGTCGTCGCCGCGGTTCTGGTCCTCGTCTTCGCCAATCCCGAGCGCGATCGCAAGCTCATCCGCGGCTGAATGCTCCACGTATAGCCATTCGCTAACAAAGCCATTCACCGAAAGACATTGCCGGGTCGACCCGCTCGTGATCGACTCGAGGTACGCCCCGACCGCACAATCGCAACACCGGGCACGAACAGCAGGAGAGATACATGCGAGATGCCGTCATCGTCGACGCAGTACGTACACCGATCGGCCGTCGAGGACGCGCCCTCTCGGAGATCCATCCGGCCGAACTGTCCGCACATGTACTGCGTGCACTCGCTGAACGGACCGGACTCGACGCGGCCACGGTCGACGACGTGATCTGGGGATGCGTCAGTCAGGTCGGCGAACAGGCCGGAAGCATCGCCCGCACAGCGGCACTCGCCGCCGGCTGGCCCGACAGCGTTCCCGGCGTCACATTGACCCGGGCCTGCGGATCGAGCCAGCAGGCAGTTTCCTTTGCTGCGGCCACCGTCATCTCCGGTCAGAACGACGTGGTCGTAGCCGGAGGCGTCGAATCGATGTCGCGAGTTCCGATGGGAACCGCCAGCAAGAACGGTGAGCATTTCCCGGCTTCGGTACTCGAACGCTACGGTGTGGACAGTTTCAGCCAGGGGACCGGCGCCGAGATGATGGCCCGGAAATGGGCGCTCACACGAACGGCTCTGGACGAATATTCCCTCCGCTCACACGAACTCGCGGCCAGCGCCACCGATGCTGGAGCATTCACCGGGCAGATCACTCCGATCGCCGGGTTGTCCCAGGACGAAGGCATTCGGCGAGGCGGAAGTCTGGAGTCGCTCGCGAAGTTGCCCCCGGCCTTCGACGCCGACGGTGTCATCCACGCCGGCAACTCTTCTCAGATCTCCGACGGGGCGGGCGCCACACTCGTCACGACCAGCGAGTACGCCCGGGCACGCGGTTGGAAGCCGCTCGTTCGTATTCACACCGCAGTGGTCGCAGCCGACGACCCGGTCATCATGCTCACCGGTCCGATTGCCGCCACCGCAAAGGCACTGGACCGCTCCGGGTTGTCCATCGACGACATCGGCGCCTTCGAGATCAACGAGGCATTCGCCCCCGTCCCGCTTGCCTGGCAGGCTGAAACCGGCGCAGCCATCGATCGTGTGAATCCGCTCGGCGGCGCTATCGCGGTCGGCCACCCACTCGGCGGATCAGGTGCGATCTTGATGACTCGCCTGGCACATCACATGCGCGACAACGGAATTCGATACGGTCTCCAGTCGATGTGCGAGGCCGGCGGCATGGCCAATGCGACCATTCTCGAATTGATCTGACCCGACAACGCTTTCGGGCCGACACGTCATCCAGCAGGAAAGAAGAATTGATCCATGAAACTCGAGGGACTTTCCACCGCGATCACCGGCGGCGCTTCAGGTCTCGGCCTGGCAACCGCTCGACGGCTGCTCGACGCCGGAGCGCAGGTCACGTTGATCGATCTGCCTTCGTCCGACGGTAAGCAGGTGGCGGCCGATCTCGGAGCTGCCGCGCAATTCGCCCCGGCCGACGTCACCGACAGCGAACAATTCGCCGAAGCACTCGACGCGGCGCACGAGCGCGGCGGCCTTCGCGGCGTCGTCCACTGCGCGGGTGCCGGGCGTCGCATGCGCATTCTCGACAAGGACGGAAAAGCCGGATCGGTCGAAGATTTCGAGTTCGTCGTCAAATTGAATCTTGTCGGTTCGTTCAACGCACTCCGTCTCGGCGCCGAGCGGATGGCAGAACTCGATGCCGCGGACGGTGAGCGAGGTGCCATCATCATGACGGCGTCGGTCGCAGCATTCGAAGGTCAGATCGGTCAGATCAACTACACAGCATCCAAAGCCGGCATCGTCGGTATGACGGTCACCGCTGCCCGCGATCTCGCCAGCCGCGGAATCCGCGTCAACACCATTGCTCCCGGCATCATGGACACTCCCCTGCTGGCGCGCCTGCGCGAAGATGTGCGCACGGCCCTCGAAGCCTCGGTTCCCAACCCCTCACGGCTGGGTCGCCCGGACGAGTTCGGCCAGCTGGCCGTCTCGATGCTCGAGAACGGCTATCTCAACGGCGAAACCATCAGACTCGACGGCGCTATCCGAATGGCTCCCCGGTGACGGGCATCAGCGTGATCGCCAATCCTCAACTGCGCCACAACATGCACTACCCGGACACCACCATGGCCTACTGGGCACCCAGCATGGCGGCGCTCTACGGTGATCGCCTCGCCGTCGTGGACGGCGAGCGCACGTGCACGTTCCGCGAACTCGGTCAGCGCAGTGCACAATTCGCCGGCGCACTGCGGCAGGCCGGGGTCGGCGTCGGCGACGTCGTGTTGCTACACCTCGGCAACTGCGTCGAGTTCCTCCAGGCCTACTACGGCTGCCTGCAGGCCGGGACGACCGTTACATTGGTCAATCCGCTGCAGCCAGAACTTGGACTGCGCAAGCAGATCGAGGAGACGTCCGCCGTTGCTGCGGTCACTCAGAGTTCGCAGCTGCACACACTGCTCGCGGCCTCTTCCGGAACCTCCGTACGTACGATCGTGATGGTCCAGGACACCGAGGGTGCGCTCGACACACCGGAGTCGGTCGTCGCGTTCGACGCCTTCATCGCCGATCTACCCACCGAATTCACCCCTGCCTCCGTCCGAAGCGACGACATCGCACACATCGCGTTCACCGGCGGAACCACCGGAGTATCCAAAGGTGTTCGTGTTCTTCACCGCAACGTCGTCGGCAACATCACGCAGATGTGTGGGTGGAGAACCGGGCACGAGTTGGAGGCAGGTCCGGACGGTCTCGTCACGCCTCGACGCATCGACGGCCTCGACGTGCTCGGTCCGACGCCGGGAACAGGGGCGACCATCGTGGTCTCACCTCTCTTCCACGCACATTCGTTGCTCAACACGTCGTTCCTGTTGATTTCCGGTCTCACCCAGGTATTTGCCGGTCGGTTCGAACCCGGCCGGATGCTCGAACTGATCGAAAAGCACGAGGCCACCTATCTCACCGGGTCTCCCGCCATGTGGCATGCACTGTCGGTTCATCCCGACGCTACGGTGCGCAACACCGACAGCGTGTGCGTCGTCTCTTCGGGCGCTGCCCCGATCGACAGCGTCACGCTCGCCGCACTCCGCCGGGCATTTCCCAAAGCGCTCGTCGTCGAGGGGTACGGGCTGACCGAGGCCACCTGTGTGGTCACGGCAGCTCCGCTGATCAACGGCTCGGAATACCGGCAGAGCAGCGTCGGCCTCCCGATCTTCGACACCGAAATCCAGATTCGCGATCAGCTGGACCGGAAGACCGTTCTGGGCGAGAACGAACGCGGCGAACTGTGGGTGCGTGGGCCTCAAGTCACCGACGGCTATCTCGGACACCCGGAAACCACCGCAGAACAGTTCGTCGACGGCTGGTTGGACACGGGTGACATCGCGTACCTGGACTCGGACGGATACCTCTTCATCTGTGACCGGGCGAAGGACATGCTCATCTACAAGGGGTACAACGTCTATCCGCGTGAACTCGAAGAGATTCTGGTTTCGCACCCGGCGATCTCGACTGCCGCGGTTGTCGGCCGCGAAGTGGGGAGCAACGGCCAGGAGCCCGTAGCCTTCGTGGTGATGATTCCGGGCGCCGAGTTCGACGCCGAGCAGATCAA
Organism: Rhodococcus sp. P4_F3_2; assembly: GCF_056401335.1. Taxonomy (NCBI): domain Bacteria; kingdom Bacillati; phylum Actinomycetota; class Actinomycetes; order Mycobacteriales; family Nocardiaceae; genus Rhodococcus; species Rhodococcus sp. P4_F3_2. The sequence goes on along the minus strand of NZ_JBFUJN010000015.1, from coordinate 71,613 downwards.
GGCGTTTGTCGCCGAGCAGGTGCTGCYGTACAAGAAGATTCGCGAGGTCGTCGAGGTAGAACTCCTTCCGACATCGGCTGCCGGTAAGGTCCTCAAGACCGACCTCCGCTCGAGACTTCTCGAATCCGTCGATCAGAAAGGCGGTTCCAGGTGACGACCTTCGCAGACCTGACGTCGCAACTGCGTGTCCCGGTTCTCGCTTCACCGATGTTCATCATCTCGACTCCTGACCTCGTCATCGCGCAGTGCACCGCTGGGGTCATCGGGTCCTTCCCGGCACTGAATGCTCGTCCGCAGTCGGCACTTCGGGATTGGCTCAAACTGATCACGGTCGCTCGTGAGGACCATGATCGTGAGCACCCGGAAAATCCGTCGGCGCCATTTGCCGTCAACCTCATCGTCCACCGGTCCAACAACCGCCTGGAAGAGGACCTGGCGACCATCGCCGAGTTCGAGGTTCCGATCGTCATCACGTCCCTCGGCGCTCGCACCGACATCAACGACGCCGTCCACGCATACGGTGGAATCGTTCTTCACGACGTCATCGACAATCGCTTTGCACGCAAGGCGATCGAGAAGGGCGCCGACGGACTGATCGCGGTAGCTGCCGGGGCCGGTGGTCATGCCGGTAGGCAGTCGCCGTTTGCCCTGATTCGGGAGATTCGTGAGTGGTTCGCCGGTCCACTGCTGTTGTCAGGTGCCATCGCTCATGGTGATTCGATTCTCGCTGCGCTCGCGGCCGGAGCCGATTTGGCATACGTCGGATCAGCTTTCATCGCAACCGAAGAGGCTAACGCGGATCCTGCGTACAAGGAGATGATCGTGGGTTCAGGGGCCTCCGACATCGTCTATTCCAACCTGTTCACCGGAGTACACGGAAACTACCTGCGGGGCAGCATCGTTGCCGCCGGCTTGGACCCCGACAACCTAGCCGAATCCGATCCTTCCGCAATGAGTTTCGCGACCACCGACACCGATACCAAGGCGTGGCGCGACATCTGGGGCGCCGGACAGGGCATCGGAGCGATCGACGCCGTACTTCCGACGCATGCAGTAGTAGAGCGTCTCGCCGCCGAGTACGCTGCCGCTCGAGAACGCATCTGCCGACTCTAGTGCTGTGACCGGTGTTCGTCAGAGAGGGATTCGTCGGACAGGTACTCGTGGATCAGGTTCACGAATACCTGTCCCACCGGCGACAACGTCGAGGGGTCGAAGGCGAGACCGTACGCACGCAGGAATCTCGGCTCGCAGGCCCGTTCCACGACCTGACCAGGCATCGATTTCGCCACCGAGCGCTCGACCAACGAACCGCCGAGGCCGGCGATGACCATCGGGAGCCGTGACTCCCGTTGCTCGGTCACCACCGCGAGTTCCGTTCTAATACCGGCCTTTCGGATCGAATCTTCGATCGCGTCGCCCATCGCTGCCCCGCGAGGAACGAATACCATGGGAATGTCCGGCATTTCCGAAAGGCGTACCGGCCCCTCGGGCAGTTCGGTTCCCGCCGGGTAGACCAGGCGGTACTCCTGCTCCCCCAATTCGACGATCTCGAGCCCTTCGCCCGCTTCGAGTGGCAGATGAGCCACCGCGAATTCGCAGTGGCCGTCCCGGATGAGACTTTCCAGATTGTCCTCACGCTCGAGTTCCGAGAATCTGACTCGTGCTTGCGGATAGCGTCGACAGAACTCCGCAATCAGATCGACGATCGTCCCCGAGGTCAGTGCAGGGAAAGCCATGATGTCGAGGCGTCCGACGATGGCGCCATCGGATGCCGTCAACTGTTCAGCCGCCGAAGCTACGTCTCGCAAAACCTGTCGACTCGGGCCGACCAGGCTGCGACCGGCCGCACTGAGCACCATGCCGCGCCCGATGCGATGGAAAAGCCTCACTCCCAGTTCACGTTCGAGCCCGCGCAACGCTTGTGACACGGTCGGCTGAGCAACTCCCAATGCAGCTGCGGCGCCGTTGATTCCCTTGTTTTCGACGACCGCGAGGAAGTACTCCATCTGCCGGAATTCCACAGTTCACTCCTCTTCCTTGGACGGAACGGCGGAGGTGGCCATTTCCGCAGCCGTCGCGATGAATGCGGCGGCGGCCGGGGATTGCTCGCCCGAGCGATAGACGATGCCGACGTCGCGTGTCAGCGGCGGATCGAAGGAGAAGGCGCAGACGTCTGTCATCTGCTGCTGTGCAACCCTTCTCGGCACGACAGTGGCGCCGATTCCGCGGCGAACCAGTTCCCACGTGGTCACAGGGTGGACACAGTCCACGACTACGTTCTCGGCGCCTTCGCTCAGTAGACCCCGGAACTGATTCGATTGATCACCGAGATCGACCACCAGCGGCAAACTGTGCAAGAGGGCTCGCGGAACCGGATCCGCCAACGGCGTTGCAAGCCGGCCGGACAACGACGCATGGGTGGCGAGTACCAACTCCTGAGCGGCAATCGGAGCCGTGACCAAACCTTCGTACCCGATACTCAGATCGCTGACGCCGACCTCGGCCGACCCTCGCCGTAACGCATTGTCGACCCCGGCCGGGCCGTAGGTGTCGAGGACGCGCACGACGATCTTCGGAAAGTTGGCCCGGAATCGACGAACCAACTCGACCATCGGATCGATGGAGAACGCCGAGTACGAGACGACGTCCACCCGGCCGAACTCGAGTTCGCGAACGGCGGTCACTTTAGCCTTCGCGCGCTCGACGTCGGCAAGGATTCTCCTGGCCGCGAGATCGAACGTGCGGCCCGCGTCGGTAAGAACCAACCGCCTGCCGGTCCGATCGAACAGCGTGGCGCCGAGTCGACGCTCGAGCGTGCGAATTGCCTGTGACAGCGAGGGCTGCGAAATGTAGAGAGCCTGAGCGGCCTTCGTTATCCCACCGTGGTCGACGACAGCGACGAAGTAGGTGACGAAATGCAGATCCACTCATCCATCATACGACCAGCGATCTGACGCTCACTCCACTCGAGTTAGCCCTGGTACGGCCCACTCTCCGGTGAAGACCGGCTCCCGCTTTTCCACGAAGGCACGAACCGCGTCGGTAGCATCCGTCGCAAAATTGACCGCTTGCGCCCTCGCCTCGTTGTCCAAGGCTTCCCGCAACGAGAGTGAAGTGTGATGTTCGAGCATGGCGGCAGACTGACTCAGTGCGGCTGGCGGACCGTCAGCGAGCCGCTGCGCAAGCTTCGACGTGTGTTCGTCCAGTTCACCCGGTTCGACCAGATAGGTCACCAGCCCGAGCTCGTAGGCTTCCTGTGCGTCGATCGTCTCGGCGAGAATCACCAGTCGCTTCGCTTGCTGGAGGCCGACCAGTCTCGGCAGGATCCACGAACCCCCGAAGTCGACAGACAACCCCCGTTTGGCAAAGATCTGGCTGAACTTCGCGCCCTTGGCTGCTACGACGAAGTCGCAGAGCAACGCCATGTTCCATCCGGCTCCGACGGCAAACCCGTCGACCTTCGCCACCAGAGGCTTGGGAAACTCACCCAGTGCGATCGCCGTTGCGTTGATGACACGCATGCGATCGAGCGGGTGCGACGAGCCGCGTTTGTCCAGATCGGAGCCCGCACAGAAGGTCCCGTCCGCGCCGGTCAGGATCACAGAGCGAATCTGCGAATCCTCTTGAAGTTCGAGGACTGCTTCACGTAGAGCGATCCAGGCGTCGAGATCGAGAGCGTTGCGGCGGTGCGGCCGACAGAGAACAATCGTCGCGACAGCACCATCACGTTCGATGCTTACGGCCGCGCGCTCGATCGTCTCGGCACTCATGAGCCACTCCACACGGGAGAGCGCTTCTCGGCAAACGCCGTTGCACCTTCCTTGGCGTCACGTGAGGTGAAGACCGGGTCGATGAATTCGCGTTGCGCGACAAAGGCATCCGGATCGGTGTACTTGGCGGACATCGCCAGTACCTGCTTGGTCGCGCGAACAGCCAGTGGACCGTTTGCCGCTACTCGGGCCGCAAGCTCGCCTGCGACGGTCAGTGCCTGTCCCGGTTCGGCGAGCCGATTGACCAAGCCGTGATGATGCGCCACGGTGGCACTGAGCGGATCCCCAGTGATCGCGATTTCCATGGCCAACTGGTACGGGAGGATCTTGGGCAGACGCAAAAGGCCACCGGCGGCCGCGGCAAGTCCCCGCTTCACTTCGGGCAAGCCGAATTTCGCGTCGGTGGATGCCACGATCAGATCGGCCGCCAACGCAAGTTCGCACCCGCCGGCGAGGGCCCACCCCTCGACGGCTGCGATCAGCGGCTTCGACGGCGGAGCCTCGGTCAGACCGGCAAAACCACGACCCGGCAGCGATGGCCGTTCCCCGCGCGCAAAACCCTTGAGATCCATACCAGCGCAGAAGGTTCCACCAGCTCCGGTCAGAATACCGATGGTGAGGTCCGACCTGTTCTCGAACTCGTCGATGGCCGCAGCCAAGGCTTCGGCAAGTTCGAGATTGACCGCGTTCTTGGCCTCGGGACGATTGAGGGTGATGACGGCAACGCCCTCGGCGAAGTCGGTGAGCACGACGCTCATGTTCGGTTCCTACTTCCGTGATGAGATTCTTGAAAGGTCACTGCGCGCGAATGCTCCAGCGCACGGGTGTGCCGCCGGACGGTGTCACGATCTCCCGCTTGGCCAAAACAACGAGATGAGCATGGGTTTCGCGGACTGCCAAGCGAAGTAGTCGCGGCGACATCTGTTCGAACGGGCGAGACCAGGAGATCGTGCGTGAGAGTTCCCAGGCCGTGGATTCGGGCTCATCCTGCACCGCAGCCACGATCTCCGCCAATCGCTCCTCGTGGTGCCCCATCAATTGACGTGCACGATCGGCGATCCCACGGAATCGATATTCATGTGCCGGAAGCACTTCGCATTCGCCCAGTGTTGTCGTCGCCTCGAGCGAGAGAAGATAACGATGAAGCGGGTTCTCGAGTTCACCGGGAATCGTGGAGATGTTCGGGCTGATCCTCGGCAGCATGTGATCGCCGCTGAACAACAAGCCTCTGTCCTCTTCCACGAAGCAGAGATGTCCGGGAGTGTGCCCCGGTGTCCACTGGGCCCGGAGATTCCACCCGGGAAGATCGAGTGAATCACCGTCTCCCAGAACAATGTCGATGGTTTCGTGCTCGGCGAACCGCACCAGGTCGACCCGAGACGCGTCGAGCACTTCGGCCGGTGCGCCGAGTTCGGACAATTGCAGGTTCCAGCCACTGATGTCGTCGCGGGTCTGCTCGGGACCGTGGTATCCGAGGAGCGTCGCGTCGGCCACGTGCATCGCAAGCGTTGCGCCGCTGACCTGCCGAAGACGCGGCGCCAGACCGAAGTGATCGGGATGCAGGTGCGTGATTGCCGCATAGCGCACTTCGGAAACGTGGTATCCGATCGATGCTATGCCGTCGACGAGAGCCTGCCACGACTGTTCGTGATCCCAACCGACGTCGATGAGGGCAAGTCCGTCGTCGAGCGCGAGTGCGTAGACGAGCACGTAACGCAAAGGGTTGTCCGGCATGGGAACAGGGATCGACCACAATCCGTCCCGCACCTGTTCGACCGGTGGAAGGACTTTGTTCGCCCACGCCTCACGTTGTGCGACACCGACGTCTTCGGTCACGATCATGATGCTTCTCCGCTCGCGTTCAGCATGGTCCGCAGGCTCGACTTGAGCAGTTTCCCGCTCGCGTTGCGAGGTAGGGAGTCCACGAAATGGATCTGGCGAGGTTTCTTGTACGACGCCAACTTCGCTGTACTGAACGCGATCAACTCGTCGATGCTCGGCACGTCGGCACCGTCGACCAGTTTGACCACCGCGGTGACGGATTCACCCCAGCGCTTGTCCGGAACCCCGACCACAGCGACCTCGGCAACCGAGGGGTGTTCGGCCAGAATGGATTCCACCTCGATCGGATAGACGTTCTCACCGCCGGTGATGATCATGTCCTTGAGGCGGTCGGTGACGAACAGATACCCCTCGTCGTCCAAATGGCCGGCGTCGCCTGTTCGGAGAAAGCCGTCCTGAGTGAACAATTCCGCCGTCTCTCGTTCACGTCGCCAGTACCCGCGAGTGTTGTTTCTGCTGCGCGCAACGATCTCACCGGATTTGTTGGGCGGCAATACCTCACCAGTTGTGACGTCTCGAATGGAGATCTCGACGCCGATCATGGGTTTTCCCGCAGATCGGAGCAACTCCGAACGCGGTCCGCTCACATGATGGTCGAAGGCACGAAGGACGGATACCGAACCCGTTGTCTCGGTCATCCCGTATCGCTGGACGAATTTGCAGTTCAAGACAGTCATCGCATGAGCGAGGAGTGCCGGAGTGATCGGAGACGCCCCATAGGCGACCACCTCCAGGCTCGCCAGATCGAAACTGTCGAGAGTGGGCAGATCTACCAGCGTCTGAATGACGGCAGGCACCAGAAATGCATGGGTGACGTGGTGAGTCGCGATGGCATCAGCGACCCGAGCCGGCGCCATGTCTCCGAGCAGCACCAAAGGCACTCCGGCCGACAAGCACGTACTCATCCAGCCGGCGCCGGCGATGTGAAAGAGGGGAAGTGCGTCGAGTGCGACTGCATTCGAACCGAATTCGTAGACATCGAACCCCTCTGGCTCGTTGTACAGATTCCGGTGCGTGGCCACGACGCCCTTGGGCCGGCCGGTTGTCCCGGAGGTGTACAGCTGCAGAACTGCTGCGTCCGGATCGTGCCCCTGTCCGGGGTCGACGCCGTTCCCGGAGGCCACGAACTCCGCCCAGGTTCGCGAATCCGGCAGGCCCCCTGCAGCTCCCACGGTTATGACCTCGATCTCCGGCAACGCTGCGGACATCGCCGCCGCCCCCGCGGCGAACTCGTCATCGACGATCAAGACGTCGAGCTCCGCATCCTCGGCGATGTCGACGAGTTCGAGTGGGTTGAGCCGCCAGTTCAACGGGATGAACACAGCGCCTGCCTTCGCACACGCGATGAAGGTTTCCGCACCTTCGAGCCCCATCCGCAGTAACGCACCGACGCGAGCACCGGCTGCGGTCACTTCTGCCAGCGCGCTCGCCAAGGTACTGGTCTCGCCATCCAGCTCAGCCCATGTCAAAGTTCGGTCGCCGCACGTGATCGCCGGATCGGACGGCCGTGTCGACGCCGAGTGGCGTATCCGGTTGGGTAGGTGAAGCTCGCTCACATCACGCTCCTGTGTTCCAGGTACTCACCGAGCACGAACCGCGGTCGGTGGTACTGGAACAGTCGACCATCGCTATGGCCTGCGCCACAAAGACGAGAAGGCGCACAGAGCCATAGCTGAGACCTATGTCTGCAGGTCGCAGCAAGTCGCAGGCGCCAAGGCGTCGTCATCTGCGAGAATTTGTCAGATGCTGGCACCCGGGATGGACATACGCAGCGCGCAGTATCTCGTCGCCGTCGTCGATCACGGCAGCGTCACCGCCGCCGCGGACGTCCTGCGTATCTCGCAACCGTCACTCTCGCAGGCCGTACGCAACCTCGAACGAGCACTCGGAGCCACACTCTTCGAGCGCACCACTCGCGGTCTGGCTCCCACCACAGTCGGACTGGCAATTACCGATTCTGCACGTGCGTTGCTCGCCGACGTTGCTCGGGCCGAAGCCGCGGTGGCCGCAGTAACCGCTTTGCGCGCCGGCGAACTCGCCATAGCTGTTCAGTCCGATCTTGCCATCGACCCTGTCGCAGAGGTCGCGGGACGCCTCCATCTGACGGCGCCCGGCATTCGGTTCTCCACGAACGCCGTCCCGAACGCACAGGACGTGCGCGCGCTGGTCAGAGCGGGCACGTGTGAACTCGGGTTTCTCGAGACCCACCCGGGTACCGATGTCTCCGACGGGCTTCGAGAAATTGCCGTGAGTACCCAGGAAACGGTCTTGTCGATCCCCGTTCGCCTGGCCACAGACCTACCCGATCCGGTTCCGCACGCCGTGGTTGCGCGCCTGCCGATGGTGGTCGAGGCATCGACATTTCGGCGCGGGCGTTCGATCGACGGCGATCTGGAGCTCACCAACGTCGTCGTGGAAGTACCTGATCGCCTTGCCGTCCGGGAAATGGTCGGGCAAGGTGTAGGCGCCGCGCTGCTGCCCAGATCGATCGCCGAACAAGACTCCCCAGCATCTGAGGTTCGCTCGCTTTTCCCACCGATCACGCGGCAGACGATCTTGGTCTACCGCGACGGCCCGCTCTCGCCGGCCGGGTCTGCGTACATCGAGAACGTCTCCACACGTCACAAGCCGCCTACGAACAGCCTGCCCAACGGCGAGAGCGTCTCCGGATCGAACTCGATGCCGTAATTCAGTGAGATCGCCGGCTCCACCGGAAATATCTCCGCGCCGGACGCGACCGATCTCTCGGCCAACGAACGCTCCATGAATGCCATGCCCAAACCCGCAAAGACGAACGCGCCGACGGTCTCCCGCTGCGCCAACTCCGTCGACATCCGAGTCCGGGCCCCGGCGGCCTGCAGAGACGACTCGATGGCAAGCCGAGCCCGCGAGTGTTTGAGCACACCCACCACGGGGAGATCGGGCAACGCCGTCAATGACACCGGCTCTCCCGCAGCGGGTTTCACACCATTCGGCCAGACGTCAGGATGAACCCCCGACGGCACTGCCAGCCAGTATTCGTTCACCCCGATCACTTTCGTGGACAGCGCCGACATGTCGGGTGGCCAATAGCTGAAGACCACCTCACATGCGCCGTCTGCCAACACCTGCTCAGACGTTGCGCCCTGCGGCAGTTCACCGACCCGAACGGTCACAGCAGGCCACCGCTCACGAAAGTCCGCCACGATGCGTGCGATCGGACCTTCGAGACCATGTGCCGCGGAGCAGATGTCGAGCCGCCCACGAGGCTCGTCGGCCGTCCCGGTCGCGACATTGAATGCGGCCGCACTGCTGCGCATCATCTGCCTCGCCGGCCCTACCAACGCCCGACCTGCCGCCGTCAGAACCAAACCGCGACCGACACGGTGAAACAGTTCGACTCCGAGTTCACGCTCGAGACCACGAATACCCTGCGACAACGACGGCTTGGTGACCGACAGATTCTGCGCAGCCGTCGACAAGGACTCCCCACCGGCAACGGCAAGGAAGTACTCGATCTGACGTAGGTCCACGCCATCGACTTTGCCATAAGCGCAGCCGACAGTACCGCCGGCAAGCGCGGACGGTGTTCATACACGCTTCACTAGTCGGACATACAGGACACACCTTTTTCTACCCGGCGCCACCTAGCGTAATTGGTCCAGACCAATTACGAATGGGTCTGAACCACCGCGTCGAAGACAAGGAATCCTCGTGAGACGTACGACCATCGCGATAGCAGCCGTGACCGCGGCTCTCGCCGTTCCCGGCATCGCCCCCGCCGAATCCCAAGCCGAACCCAGCTGGGGCAGTTCGTCCTTCGAATGGGGTAGCTCTTCGGGCGAGAGCAACACGCCGCCCGCAGCGCCCGGCGTCAGCGTCCCCGGCGGACGGTACGAGCACCCTGTCGATCTGACCTTCACCGCCGAGCGCGGCGCCACCGTCCGCTACACCTTGGACGGAACGACACCCACCACCGACAGCCAAGCTGCCACACCGGGACGTCCGCTGCAGATCGCACAGGACACCAACGTCACTGTCGCCGCTTTCCGCGGCGATCACGCGAGCGCGGCCGTCTCGTTCGGCTACCTGATCAAGACCTCGGAGAAGCCGCTGGCTCAGGTCGTCGTAATGTCCGACGTCCACGTCGGCGACCACGCGAACAACGMCAAGAAGTACGAAAGCTTTTTCGACACAATCGGTTCCATCTTCCCGAAACCCGACGCGATCCTCTCCAACGGCGACATGATCAACGACAACGGAGACGGCAAGGGGCCTGACCACAAGATCGTCGCAGAAATCTTCCAGGCAAACCTCGCCAGGAAGGGCATGAACGACACACAACTCCTGATCTCCAACGGCAATCACGATGCAAGTCTCGCGGCAATCAGAGCCGGATATCCGGCGGAGTGGTTCCCGGATTCCGGTGGCGGATACTACGAATCCGATGTCAGCGGTGTCCATCTCTTCACGGTCAACACCGAGACATACAACAATGATTCAGCGCAACGTAATTGGCTGAAGTCCCGCCTGACCGAAATCACCGCGGAGTCCGGGAACCTGACCAAGCCGATCCTGGTCCAGGGACACCGGCCGGCAAGCAACACAGCCATGGACGGCCAGCAGGCGTCGAACCCTCGACTGACCGAAGACTTGAGCGCCTTCCCTCAGGCAATCTTCTTCTCCGGGCACTCACATCTGAACAACAACGACGACCGGTCGATCCATCAACGCGACTTCACGTCGGTCAACGACGGCTCGATGTCCTACATCGAAATCGATCACGGCTACCAGATGGTGACCGAGTCCGGTCTCGCGAACCGTTTCGAATCACCCACTGCCCAAGCGCTCTTCGTGGAGGTCTACCAGGACCGCACGGAAATCAACCGCATCAACATGGCGGCAGACAAGCACGACATCTACACCGGAGGCGCGTGGTCAGCCAACTGGCAGCCGCCGTACTCGAGCGCGGGCACGCTGAGCGGCTCGGGTTGGACGGTCGAGCTCGACGGGTCGACCAACCAGCAGATCAAGGACAACTTCCGCTACACCTCGGGCGCACGGAACACGCACGCGCCGGAGTTCACCTCGAGCACTCCGCTCTCGGTGACGACCGGCGAAAACGGTGCGACCGCACTGAGGATCGCGCAGGCCAAGGACGATCAGATGGTGCACCACTACGCCGTCGAGGTCACGGACACAGCCACCGGAGCGAAGGTGGTCTCGTCGAAGGTGCTCTCGGACTTCTACTTCATGCCGCGGCCGAACAGCCTCGACATTCCGATTCCCGATGCCGCAGCGGGCACCGCATACGAAGCCCGCGTCGAAGCCGTTGACGCATACGGCAACCGGTCACCGGTGACGACCTTGACCTTCACCCGCTGATATTTACCCACTGACGTCCACCCGCTGATCCGACACGACAAAACGGCACCGCGCATGTTCGCGGTGCCGCTTGTCGGCTCAGTTGTAGGTGCGCAACAAGCCCTTGCTGATGATCTGCTTCTGGATGTCGCTGGTGCCTTCTCCGATCAGAAGGAACGGCGCCTCACGCATCAACCGCTCGATCTCGTATTCCTTGGAGTAGCCGTATCCACCATGGATACGGAAACTGTCCTGCGTGACCTCCGAGCAGAATTCACTCGCCAGATACTTCGCCATACCCGCTGCGACGTCGTTGCGCTCACCCGAGTCCTTGAGCCTGGCTGCGTTGACCATCATCAGATGTGCCGCTTCGACTTTGGTGCCCATTTCGGCGATCCGGAACGCGATGGCCTGATGCTCGGCGATCGGCTTGCCGAACGTCTCGCGCTGCTTGGCGTAGGTGACAGCCAGTTCGAAAGCGCGCTGGGCGATTCCGCACGCACGCGCGGCGACGTTGACCCGGCCGACCTCGACGCCGTCCATCATGTGCCGAAATCCCAAGCCGGGAGTGCCACCGAGAACCTCTTCGGCTCCGATCTCGAAGCCGTCGAAAATCATCTCCGTGGTGTCGATTCCCTTGTAGCCCATCTTCTCGAGCTTGCCCGGAATGGTCAGGCCCGGGAGTACCTCGCCGAAACCTGCGGGCTTCTCGATCAATATCGTCGTCAGATTGTTGTGCGGCTTCTCCGCGCCCTCGTCCGTCTTGACAAGGACTGCCACCAACGTCGACGAACCACCGTTGGTCAGCCACATCTTCTGGCCGGTGATCACGTAATCGCCGGACTCCGCACGCTTCGCCTTGGTCGATATGGCAGCAACATCGGAACCCAGGGCCGGTTCCGACATGGAAAATGCGCCGGTGAGTTCCCCGGACGCCAGACGTGGCAGGTACTTCGCCTTCTGTTCCGGCGTCCCGTGCGCGGAGATCATGTGAGCCACGATGAAATGCGTGTTGATGACGCCGGACACGCTCATCCATCCACGGGCCAGCTCTTCGACGCACAGCGCGTAGGTGAGCAATGATTCGCCGATACYCCCGTACTCGGGGTCGATGGTCAGTCCGAACAGACCCATGTCCTTCATCTGCTTGACGATGTCGGTCGGGTACGTATCGGAGTGTTCGAGCTCCTGCGCCGCGGGGATGACCACACGATCGACGAACTCGCGTACCGCCCCGACGATGTCGCTCTGGGTCTCGGTCAATCCCGCCGTCTGCGCCAAACGAGTCACTGTTCCACCTGTCTGTCGGTACTTCGTGCTCTCCTGTCGACGAAACTGATTCGACTCCAGGAACTTTCACCCCACCGCGACATGTGTGCGGCAGAGACGCTGCATCCATTCAATCCCCGAACGGTATATGTGTCAAAGTCGATTTCGCATACGAACCGTATGGCGGAAACTATGTCCGAACAGGTCGTTCCTGCTGTTGACAACCGCGCCACGCGTGCTGGATATTCGAGTGGCCAGGTCGCTATGGGGCCCTTCGATCGGCCCGTTCACGCGACGCATTCCCCACCTCTCCTCGAGACAGGCGCATTCCATGCACGACGCAGTCATCTGTGAACCCGTTCGCACCCCGGTGGGCGGATTCGGCGGAGTCTTCAAGGACGTTCCCGTCACCACTCTCGCCAGCACTGTTGTGCGTGGCCTCGTCGAACGAACCGGCATTGCGTCCACCGATGTCGACGACGTCATCTTCGGTCAGGGTTACGCCAACGGAGAGGCCGCGGCCATCGGGCGAATCGCGGCACTCGACGCCGGTCTGGACGTGTCCGTTCCCGGAATACAACTCGATCGCCGTTGCGGTTCGGGATTGCAGGCGATCATCTACGCCGCGATGCAGGTACAGACCGGGATGAGTGATCTGGTCATCGCCGGCGGCGCCGAGAGCATGAGCGGAACCGAGTTCTACTCCACCGACATGCGTTGGGGCACAAAGCGCCCTTCGGTCGAGTTCCACGACCGATTGGCCAAACCGCGCACGAACTCCGGCGGAGTCAACTTCCCAGTCGAAGGCGGCATGATCGAGACCGCCGAGAACTTGCGCCGGGAGTACTCGATCACCCGCGACGAGCAGGACCGATACGCGGTGCGATCGCACGAACGGGCCGTTCATGCCCAGGACAGCGGGTATTTCGACGACGAGACCATTCCCGTTTCGGTGCGCGGGCGCCGTGGTGAGCAGACAGTCGTCACTCGCGACGAGCATCCACGCCGAGGGATTCAGCTGTCCGATCTTGCTGCACTGCGCCCCATTCGAGGTCGAGTCGACCCCGAAGCCACAGTCACCGCCGGAAACGCCTGCGGCCAGAACGACGCCGGAGCCGCGGCCATCGTCACCACTGCGGCCAACGCCGAACGCCTTGGCCTGCGACCGTTCGCGAAACTGGTCAGCTGGGGTGTGGCGGGTGTGGAGCCGAACCGGATGGGCATCGGACCGGTGCCTGCCGTGGCGAAAGCTCTCTCCCGTGTCGATCTGTCGCTGGACGACATCGACCTCATCGAAGTCAACGAGGCATTCGCCGCACAGGTTCTCGCGTGCGCCAAGGCCTGGGGATTGAGCGCGCAGGACATCGAGGAGCGCTTCAACGTCAACGGTTCCGGGATCTCGCTCGGACATCCTGTCGGTGCCACCGGTGGGCGGATCCTCGCCAATCTGCTGCGCGAACTCGACCGGCGCCAGGGACGGTACGGGATCGAGACCATGTGTATCGGTGGCGGACAAGGGATTGCAGCGGTGTTCGAGAACCTGCGACGCTAGAAGCGTCAACCGATCGATCCGTCGCGGCGAAGGTCCGCGATCTGGTCGCCCGTACGCCCCAACTCGGCCAGTAGAGAATCCGTCTGCTGGCCGAGGGCCGGAACGTCACCCATGCGCATTTCGACGTCCGAGTACGTCATCGGAGGCAGCACGGCATCGATCGGTCCGTTTTCGGTGCCCACGGACCTCCACCTGGCACGCTTCTCCAACTGCGGATGTTCCAGTAGACCTGCCATGTCGTTGAGTGCAGCGGCCGGGACACCGGCGGCGGCAAGGCGTTGATCCAGATCTGCCGTCAAATACAGACGAGTCAGGGAACCCACCAATTCGTCTACCTCGCCGCGATTTTCGACGCGCACGATGTTGGTGGAAAAGCGCGGATGGTCGACCAGATCCTCTCGCTCGAACACGTCCACCATCAGTGCACGCCATCCACGATCGTTCTGGACGCCGATCAGGATCTCGCCGTCGGCCGTGGGATACGAATCGTAGGGAACGATCGCCGCATGGCCGAGCCCGACCCGCGGAATCTGCTTTCCTGCATACATTTTCATGTACATCGGATGCCCGAGCCACTCGACGGTGGAATCGAACATCGAGACCTCGACGAGCGCTCCCTTACCCGTTCGCTCTCTACGGAACAGGGCGCTCAGAATCGAAGTCAGCGCGTACATTCCAGCGGCGATGTCCGAGACCGGGATACCCGTCTTGGTGGCCGTCTCCGGTGTGCCTGTCACGGAGATCATTCCGGTCTCGGCTTGGACCAGCATGTCGTACGCCTTGCGCTCACGCCGTGGGCCGGCACTGCCGTATCCGGACATATCGATCACGATGAGCTGTGGGAACTTCTCGCGCAGTTCCTCCGCGCCGAACCCCAGTCGCGCAGCTGCGTCAGGTGCCAGATTCTGTAGGAACACATCGGCTCGCGCGACAAGATCGAGAACGATTTGCCGGCCGGATTCCGACTTCACGTCGACAGCGATCGATTCCTTGGAACGGTTGAGCCACACGAAGTGTGACGCCTGACCATGAACCGCCCGGTCGTAGTGACGCGCAAAATCGCCCTCGCCGACGCGTTCTATCTTGATCACCCGCGCACCCATGTCCGCGAGATGCCTGGTGGCGAGCGGTGCCGCCACCGCCTGTTCGAGTGCAACCACGGTGATTCCGTCGAGCGGAAGATCCGAGTTCGGCTGTCCCATGTCAGTAGTCACCCCAGAAGTTTTACACCCAGAAGTTTTACACTCTGAATTCTTGCACTCGAACAGGACGGGTCAGATGTGGCGGCCGCCGGTGATCTCGAGAACCGTGCCCGTCATGTAGCTCGAGAGGTCGCTCGCGAGGAACAGTACAACCGAAGCAACCTCCGAGGGCTCGGCCGCACGCCCCATCGGGATCTCGGCAAGCTTCTCGTTCCAGATCCGTTCGGGCATTGCCTCGGTCATCGCCGTGCGGACAAGTCCGGGCTGAACGGCGTTGACGCGAACGTTCTTGAACGCGACCTCCTTTGCCGCGGCCTTCGTCAGACCGACGATGCCGGCCTTGGCGGCCGAGTAGTTGGTCTGCCCGAGCATGCCCACCTTGCCGGAGATCGACGAGATGTTCACGATTGCGCCCGTCTCACGCTCGCGCATGCGGGCGGCGGCAGCGCGTGTTCCGTTCCAGGCACCCTTGAGGTGAACGGCGATCACGTCGTCGAAGTCCTGCTCGGTCATCTTCCGCATCGTGGCGTCGCGCGTCATGCCGGCGTTGTTGACCATGACATCGACTGGGCCGAAAGCACTTTCGGCCAGATCGAGCATGGCCTCGACCTGTCCGGAATCACGCACGTCGCAGGAAGCGAAACGGGCGACCGACTCTCCACCGAGTTCGGCGACCGCAACCGTTCCGACGGTTTCGTTGATGTCGCCGAGAACGACGGTCGCGCCTTCCTTGATGAAGGTGCGCGCAATTTCGAGCCCGATGCCCTGCGCTCCGCCGGTCACTACCGCAACCTTGCCGTCCAACAATCCCATGTCCACTCCGTTCGTGAGGTTAAAGCTCGTCAGGTAAAGGTGTCAGCGCTGGTTTTGCTTTTTCGCTTGCGCCACGAGCCCACCGCCGAGAATCAGTCGCTGGATCTCGCTGGTTCCCTCGTACAGGCGCAACAGGCGAACTTCACGGTAGATGCGTTCGACCGGCACACCGCGCATGTACCCGTTGCCACCGTGGATCTGCACGGCGAGATCCGCGACCTTGCCCACCATCTCGGTGCAGAAAAGCTTTGCCGCCGAGGGGCCGAGACGTCGATCCTCACCGCTGACGTACCGCGCAGCCACCTCACGCACCATCGCACGCCCGGCCATGACACCGGCCTGCTGGTCAGCCAGCATCGCTTGAACCAGCTGGAAGTCACCGATAGCGGTGCCGCCCTGTTCCGTGACCACGGAGAACGCGACAGATTCGTCGAGCGCTCGCTGTGCTGCTCCCACCGAGAGCGCCGCGATATGGACTCGTCCGCGCGCGAGAGACGTCATCGCTGCGCGGTATCCGGTGTCCTGGTCGCCACCGACGAGGGCCGACTCGGGAACCCGGACGTTGTCGAAGGTGACCTCGGAGGTCCAAGCACCTTCCTGACCCATCTTCTTGTCCTTGGGACCAACTGTGACTCCTGGCGCGTCAGCCGGAACCAGGAAGACTGCAATTCCCGGACCATCGGAATCCGCCGGGCGAGTGCGCGCGAACACCACGAACAGCTGTGCCAGTGGAGCATTGGTGATGAACCGCTTGTTGCCGTCGATCACCCATTCGGATCCGTCCAGAACGGCCTTGGTCCGGAGGCCGGCCGGGTTTGAGCCCGCGCCGGGTTCGGTGAGAGCAAAGGAAGCCACGACGTCGCCGGAGGCGATGCGCTCGAGCCACTGAGCCTTCTGCTCGTCGGTACCGAAGCCGACCAGCACCTGCCCGGCAATTCCGTTGTTGGTACCGAACATCGAACGCAGCGCCAGGGACGTGTAGCCGAATTCCATTGCCAGTTCGACGTCTTGGGTGAGGTCGAGTCCGAGCCCACCCCATTCCTGAGGAATCRCGTAGCCGAACAGCCCGATGGCTGCGGCCTTCTTGCGTATGTCCTCAGGAATGGCGTCGGTGTCGGCAATCTCCTGCTCACGCGGAACTACTTCCTTACGGATGAACTCCCGCGCAGTCGCCAAGATATCTGCGAAGTCATCTGCATCGACCTGCATTCCCACCACTCACCTTGCTGTTTCCGAAGTCCATGCCGTCCTCCGAAGTCAATACCGTGAGGCAATCGGAGTCAAAGACCTGAAAACGAACCGAAGGTAAGGCAGAACCTATAGCAGGTGTCAGACGGTGCGCAGTTCCCGCTTGAGCAGCTTTCCGCTCTGATTTCGCGGGAGTTCGGCCACGAAACGCACGTGCTTGGGGACCTTGAACGGGGCAATTCGCTCCTTGACGTGGGCAATCAACGCCTCAGGCGTCAACTCGTCGTTGCCGTCCTTGAGCACGACGATCGCGGTGACGGCCTCGATCCACTTCTCGTCGGGCGTACCGATCACGGCAACTTCTGCCACAGCCGGGTGTGTGTAGACCGCATCTTCGACCTCGCGCGACGCCACCAAGATGCCGCCGGTGTTGATGACGTCCTTGATTCGGTCGACGACCGTGATGAACCCTTCTTCGTCCCGCACGACAAGATCGCCCGAATGGAACCAGCCGTCGCGGAAGGCGTCGGCGGTGGCTTCCGGATTTTCCCAGTAGCCGTTGCACAGCTGCGGTGAGCGGTAGAGAACCTCACCGGACTCACCGTCGGCAACGTCGTTTCCGTCGGCGTCGACGACACGGGTTTCGACGAAGAACACCGCTCGCCCGCAAGAAGACGGACGATCAGCATGCTCGCCGGGCTGGAGAACTGTTGCCAGCGGACCGATTTCGGACTGGCCGAAGCAGTTGTAGAAGCCGATGTCCGGGTAACGCTCACGCAGACGATTGAGCACCGTGACCGGCATGATCGAGGCGCCGTACTGCGCCTTCTTGAGCGAAGACAGATCGCGGGTCTCGAGGTCCGGATGGTTGGCCAACGGTACCCACACGGTCGGGGCCAGGAACAGCGATCCGATCTTTTCTGCTTCGACGCGGCGCAGGATCTCCGGGATGTCCGGCGCCTGCATCAGACTGACCGTCGCACCGACGGACAGGTACGGCAGCATGAAGACGTGCATGCCCGCGGAGTGGTACATCGGCATGCAGATCAGCGGGTTGTCGTTCTTGTCGAGCCCGAGCGCGATCACCGAGGACACGTACTCGTGAACCAGTGCGCTATGAGACATCATGGCGCCCTTGGGCTTCGAGGTTGTGCCCGAGGTGTACAGCAGTTGCGCCAGATCCGTCGACGTCGCACGCGGTTCGAAAACAGGCACCTCGCCGGCCTCGCTGATCGTGACCACCGACAGTTCCGCGTCCCGCAGTGCGATCACGTGGTCGAGATCGAGGTCGGAGCGAACCGAGTCGAGCGTCGACGCCAATGCCGGATCCACCAACACCGCGCGGGCGCCTGACTGCGCCACGAGGTACCGGAGTTCCTCCCCCTTGAGTGCGTAATTGACCGGAACATGCACCAAACCTGCTCGCGCACAGGCAAGGAATCCGATTGCATAGGCGTCGGAGTTGGTTCCGTATGCCGCGACGCGGTCGCCGTGTTCGAGGCCCAGACCGAGCAAGTGGGCCGCGACCCGCGTCACCGCGTCGTCGAGTTCGCGGTAGGTGCGAGTGCGATCTTCGAAGACGACGGCTACGCGGTCGGGGTACTTGGCTGCCGAGCGCCGAAGCACTCCGTCGACGGTGTTGGTGCGTGGATCCAGGCTCATTCGCTCAGGTTATAGGACGTCCAACTAATCCGGAAGAGCGATCGTTACTTATTGCGCCATTCAGGCTTTCGCTTGTCCACAAAAGCTTGCATACCTTCTTGAGCGTCGCAGGTCACGGCATTGGTTGCCATCGTTTCCGCCATCGCCTCGTACGCCTGGGCTTGCGGCAGATCGATCTGGTGATAAAACGCTTGCTTACCGATCTTCACCGTCAGGGGGCTGGCCGTCGTGATCTTGCCGGCCAGTTCGCGCACCTCTCGGTCCAGGTCTTCGGGCGCGACGACGAAGTTCACCAGACCCCAGTCCGCAGCGGTGTCGGCGTCGATCGTCTGCCCGGTGAGCAACATCTGCATCGAGCGCTTGCGCCCTACTGCCCTGCTCAGGGCCACCATGGGCGTCGAGCAGAACAGTCCGATCTTGACGCCGGGAGTACCGAAGACAGCGTTCGACGCAGCAACAACCAGATCACACGACGCGGCCAGTTGGCAGCCCGCCGCGATAGCCGGGCCCTGTACTGCGGCAATCACCGGCTGCGGAATCCGCTGTACGGTCTCCATCATCTCGGTACAGCCGTCGAAGATCGCCCGCTCGTCTTCGAGGGTTCTCCCGATCATCTCCGTCAGATCGTGGCCGGCGGAGAACACCGGGCCTTCGGCGCGCACGATCACGACCCGCACGCGCTCGTCTGCAGACAATTCGAGAAGGGCAGCCGTCACCTCGCGCATGGTCTCCGCCGAGAGCGGATTGCGCCGCGCCGGCCGATCGAGCGTCAGGAATCCGAGTCCCACCGACTCCTCGACGGAAATCTTCACTGCAGTGTTTTCTACCTGTGTCTGCGACATGTGTTCTCTCTACCAATCGAATCCGTCCCGGTCAACGAGACGAAAGGGGCATCTGTTCGCGCCGCGTCGATACGGTCCGGTCAATACTTCGCCACTACGAGGAGTGCCCATGAGCACCGATGCCGCCGTCACCACCGATCTCGAAGAGATTCTGCGGGCCCAGCAGGAAGCAACTCGCGCCGCTGGTCTTCCGTCCGCGCAGACACGACGCGAGCGCATCCAACGCGTCGTCGATCTTCTGGTGGCAAACCACAAGGATCTGACCGAAGCGATCAACGAAGACTTCGGCGGCCGAATCCCGGCCTACTCGGTGATGAATGACGTTCTGGGATCCATGGTTTCACTCAAGCACGTTCGTGATTCGCTCGAAGAGTGGATGATTCGCTCACCGAGAGCCACCGGGGCGATGCAGGATCAGCTGGGTGCCACGGCGTACGTGTCGTACCAGCCGAAGGGTTCGATCGGCATCATCGGAACCTGGAATGCTCCCCTTTTCACTCTCCTGAGCCCGCTCGCCTGCGCCCTCGGAGCGGGAAATCGCGCCGTTCTCAAACCGTCGGAGATCGTGCCGAACACTGCGGCGGTCCTGGCCGAGGCGGCGCGTCGAACGCTCGACCCCGTGGAGGTCGCGGTGGTGACAGGTGGACCGGAGGTCGCTGATCTGCTGACGTCGCTGCCTTTCGACCACCTCGTCTTCACCGGCAGCACAACCGTCGGAAAGCTGGTCATGGCCAATGCTGCGAAGAACCTGGTGCCGGTCACCCTCGAACTCGGCGGCAAGTCACCGAGCGTCTTGAGCCGCAGTGCCGATATCAGCTCTGCTGCATCACGTTTGGCCATCGCGAAGTCGACCAATGCCGGCCAACTCTGCGTCTCTCCCGACCTGATCTACGTCCCGCGCGAGAACACAGAAGCGTTCATCGACGCGTTCACCGATCAGTTCACCGGACTGTTCCCCACGATCGCCGACAACAAAGACATGGTCTCGATAGTCAGCGATCGTCACCTCGCACGCATCGAGGGGTACATCGCGGACGCGGAAGAGCGGGGGGCACGAATCATCACCGTTCCCGACGAAGAACTCTCCGCAGACACTCGTCGCCGCCCACTGCGAATCGTGGTCGACCCTCCGACCGACGCGCAGATCATGAAGGAGGAGATCTTCGGACCGGCCGTCGTGATCCTGCCGTACGACCAACTCGACAGCGTCGTCGCCGACATCAACTCACGGCCGAAACCGTTGGCGCTGTATTACTTCGGAACCGACCTGGACGAGAAGGAATCCGTACTCGAACGCACCGTCTCGGGCGGCGTCACCATCAACGACGCGATGTCACACCCGGGCCTGAGCGACGCACCCTTCGGCGGCGTCGGAGCTTCGGGTATCGGGCACTACCACGGCCGCGAGGGTTTCCTCGAGTTCAGTCACGCCCGAACGGTATTCGAAGCAGCGCAGCATGACCCGCGCGGTGAATGGGGAATGCTCCCGCCGTACGGTGAGGGTTTCGAGCAGATGATGTTGGCTCAGGTCACGCCCTGAGGCCTCCGGCCCCGTGCGCCTTTTTGGTAGTGCACGCTACCGGAAAGGCGCACCGGCAAGGCCGCGGCTGAGGAACTCCACCAGCTGACCCGGTTCGGTATCCACCGACTCGATCAGTTGGATCAGTTCCTTCTTGTCCTCTGCTGCAAGCGGTTCGATGCCACCGAAGGTGCGCATCGTGGAGCCGGCGGGGAGAACGCGTGCACAGACGAGCGTGCCCGGCTCGAGATTGACTGAGCCCCACTCGTCCGTGACCTTCACCAGATGCCCGTTGCGGACGTCACTGAGAGTGACCGACTGCCCCGGTTCCGTCGAGGCAACCTTGTAGACCGAGCGCGGAATCGACAACCACTGATCGGCCAGTTCGCGTTCGTCGGCAGGAAGCAGTCCTCCGCGCCGCTCGACAAATGCCGCGAAAATACCGGCATCGAACAAGGCAGCGTCGACGGCCAATCCGCCTTCGACGGCCAACGTCAGTGCTTCTTCGCTGTTGAACTGCTCGGCACGGATGAGCGCAAGATCGAACACGGCGTCGAAGTACTCCGGTGTGCGCGAGAACAACTGAGCCTTGACGTAGAGCCAGTTGGCCCGATCATCGAACGTCACCTCGGACTTGCCCAGATGGCAGACCTTGAACTTGCGACCGGAACCGCACCAGCACTTGTCATTTCGGCCGAGTTCGGGGTGCTCGGCCGGGGCATAGCGCTGAAGAACCTCGTGCAGAACCTCGGACTCGCCACCCTCGATCCGACCGAGAAGTGCCAGCGCGCGGGTCACGTCGCTGCGATCGGCCGCCAGTAGTGCCAGATCGAAGATCGCGGGAGTCCAGTCGGGATCGAGATCGTGCGCCGTTTCGTACGACGCCTCAGCGACAAGGATCTTGCCGAGACGATCCGAAGCCTTGCCTGCCAGCCAATGCGCTGCCGGCTTGACACGACGCGACCCTTTCTCGGCGAGAGCAGTTGCAACAGAATGCAATACGGAATCATGATCGTCGAGTTCGGACAACAGCTCCAACGCTGCCGCAGCCGCGGGCGGCTCGGCGATGCCGGCGAAGGTCTGCGGATCCTCCTTGATCTGCTTGCGCGCCCAGTCCGAGACATCCTCGACGGCTTCGGCTTTCGCGGCCATGACCACATCGACGAAGGCAATCACCGAGGCGGCTTCTTCCGGGTGCAGGTTCTCCCGAACCTCGAGCATGCGGGCTCGGTTCGCCAGGTGGTATGCCTCGAAATCGAATCCGTCGACCGCAACGTAATCACCGTCGCGGACGTAACCTGCCGCCTCGAGCATTTCGCCCAGCGGTGCGGTGGGCTGACGGAACAGCGACGGCTCGTCGAGCATCAATTGCCAGACAATGGCATCGAGGGTGTCAGCACCGATGTCTGCGAGGACCGTCCCCAGGCTCTCGCCGAATCCGGGTGCGGGATCCAGTACCTCGGGGATGGTGCAGAGCGTCAGCTCACGGTCAGCGACGAACAGTCCGATCAAATCGCCCGCAGAACATTCGGCGAGAGTATCGGTGTCGAGGAGAAAACCCTCGTCGTGCGGGAACTCCGGATCTTCGATCCCACGATCAGCCAACAGGTCGTCGTCGATCCCGCGGTGCACGACGCTGATGCCATGAATCTCGTCGTCGTCACGATCGAGGAACACCCGCAGCATCATCAGATCAGGGTTCGCGTCGAGAACGCCGGACTTTATTTCGGCTTCGGTGAGCCGATGGGTCAGCACTCGATGCTCGAACAACGTGTCGAGTGCGGCGTACCGCTCCTCACTCAAGTAGCCGAGCAGTGGGTCCTCGACGTACTCGACGAATTCGGCCATGTCGTCGGCTGTACCGTGGCCGGCATCGGCCAACAGGGTGCCCCAGTCCGCCGCTGTCTGCGGGCCGTGCTCACGCAACAACTCCATCGCGGCTTCGGCGATCAAGTCATTGGCATCCATCGGTTCGTTCACCTATCCAACTTTAACGGGGTCGACTCGATACATCGTCACCGGTCATCGGTCGAGTGATCGGCGCCTCCACGCGACTCGCGGACCAGTTCTTCGGCGTCGAGTTCCTCGGAAGCGAGAACCTCGAGTACCCTCGCAGCCTGCGATTCCGAGGACATGACGACTACGCCCACCGCAAGCGCACCAGTGGGGGCCGTCAGGAGCCTGGCACTGATCAGGTCGCCGGGCTTTCCTTCGACCGGGTGACCAACGGTGACGGTTTCCTCGGACACACGATCGAGCAGCACGACGCCGGTGTCGGAAGTTTCGATCACCTCGTACACCGACCTCCGGACCCCGAGCCACTGTGCGGCTGTCACTACTTCCGCCTCGGGAAGTAGTTCGCTGCGTCTGGCCAGGAAGTCGGCAAAGATCCCACCCTCGAACAGAGCCACGTCCAGTGCCGAGCCGTCGAAGATCGTGGCGGCGATCAGTTCGTCCTCGGAGAGATTCGCGTTTTCGAGATCGTCGAGCCCGGTCACGACGTCGACGAATTCGGAGGCAAACGCAAACAGGCACGCCTTCTTGTACAACCAGCGACCATCTGCCTTGACCGATTCATCGGCCTTTCCGAGGTGGCAGACCTTGTACTTGCGGCCGGAACCGCACCAACACTTGTCGTTTCGCCCGAGTTCCGGGTGATCGACTGGGACGAAGTCCTGCAGTACGGCGTAGAGATTCTCTTCACTTCCGCCGTCGATCCGCCCGAGTAGTGACAGCGCCCGGGTCGCGTCGCCGCGGTCCGACGCGAACTGAGCCAGCTCGAACAAGGCCGGACCCCAACCGGATTCGGCAAGGAGCGCTTTCTCGTAGTGCGCCTCCGCTTCGAGGACGCGCCCCAGCCGATCGACGGCCTTACCGGCGAGCCAATGAGCCGCCGCCCTGACCGACCGTGGCCCTCGCTCGGCCAGTTCGGACGCAAGCGCTTCGAGGATTGCGTCGGTCACCGGGTCCTGATTCCGAAATCCGAGATCGAACACGGCCACTGCAGCACCCGGATCTGCCAGTGAGACAAAGAAGTCCGGGGCGGCGCTGACGTGACGGCGAGCCCAGTCCACGATGTCGAAGTCGGCGATGACGGCATCGGTGTATCCGCGGTCCGCCAGATCGACAAATGCAACAGCAGCGACGGCCTCGTCGTGGGTCAGGTCGTAGGTACTGGCGACCAAAGCTGTCCGAATCTGCAGGTCGTAGGCATCGAAGTCGAATCCCCGCCGAGCCAGTAGTTCACGCTCGTGCTCGTAACCTGCCGCCTCGAAGATCTCACCCAGCGGCGCAACAGGAACCGTGAAGAGAGACGGATCCTCGAGCAGGAGTTGCCAGCACACCGAATCCAGGGCCTCGACTCCGTCCTCCTCGAAGAGTTCGCCGAGCGCCGGAGCAAGATCGGGTTCGTCCTCGATCTCGACCAGACGAAACGCAAGTCTTCCGTCTTCGACTGCCAGGCCGATGAGATCACCGTCGGCGCACTCGCCGAGGGTTCCGGCTGGAAGAACCACAACTCGTCGACTCCGGAAGGGAGCAGCTCCACGTTCCACGGCCGCTTCTTCCGCCAGGGCCACCCGGATCGCCCCGTCCTCGCCGTCGCCGTCGCCGTCGCCGAATGCCAAGATCGGCTCCAGGTCGGGGCTCGCGTCGAGGATGTCGGACGCAATCTCGAGCTCACTTAGCCGGTGACTGAACACGAGCCCTTCGAGGACCGTGTCGAGGGCGACGTACTTTCCGTTGGGCAGGTACCCGAGCATCGGTTCGGACAGATACTCGAGCACGTCGGCCAACTCGGTCGCAGTTCCGTACTCCTCGAGATGGGTCGCCCACTCTTCGAGACTCAGCGGGCCTTGCTCGCGCAGAACAGCCAAAGCAGCGGAGGCAATGGAACCAGCAGCGTCGGAACCAGCGGTTTCGTCGTCGAAATCAGTCACCCGCCAATGGTAGGCGACTTATTGCAGTCCACTGAGCCCCTCGCCCAGCACGGTCGCACCGAGGATTGCCAGGATGACCGTCATCATCACTGCGTTGTTCGCGGTCATCCATGACTTCGCTGATGCGAGGATCTCGTCGGCTCGCTTGCCGGAGAACACCTTGACCAGGATCGGCGACGCGATGCCGACGCTCGCGATGACCGTGAAGATCACCGCGGCAACAATCTGTTGGGCAACAACATTCGTGGCGACCGCGATAGTGGCCGCACCGGATACCGCCAGCGCTGCATTTTTGGGATTGACCGCCGCGGACAAGAACGCCAACCCGAACGCCTTCCGCGGAGTCAACCCGTCGATGCTCTTCATCCACTTCGGAACTGTCGGATCACTTCCGTCCCTCGGACGCGCTCGCCACTGCTTGTACGCCAATCCGAACAGAACGAGCCCCAACACGATTCGTACGACGCTCGACCACACCGAAGTCTGCGACGACTCCGACTCCGCAAACGAATAGTCCGCGATCACGATCGTCACCGCAACGACTGCCGAGATTCCGAGGACCCACCCGAGTAGAAAAGATGCCGCCCCTCGATGTGCTCCAGCGGTGATCATGACGAGCACGATCACCGCCATGGGCATCGAGACGAAAAGCAAGCCGAGGGCAATCGGAAGAGACAGACCGATCGCAGCTAGCACCGAAAACCTCCAGTTGAATGCACGATCGACGATCGATTCGAGGTCGAAATCACGACGGCGGAGGCAGCATGACCTCGATGAGATGCGGGCCGGGTTCCGCCAGCGCTGCGGCAAACTGTTCGGCCAACTCCTCCGCTGTGTTCGCCCGCGACGCGGGCACTCCCAACCCCTCGGAGATCTTGACGTAGTCCATGTTCGGAGACGACAGATCCAACATCGACTGTGCGACGACGCCGCCACCTTCTGCGCCGACTCGTTGCAGTTCGCCACGCAGAATGGCGTACGCGCGATTGTTGAGCAGAATCGTCGTGACGTTCAACTGTTCTCGCGCCTGCGTCCACAACGCCGTGATGGTGTACATCGCGCTTCCGTCGGCTTCGAGATTGATCACCGGCCGCTCCGGCGCTGCCACAGCGGCTCCCGTCGCCACCGGAATGCCCTGGCCGATGGCACCTCCGGTGAGCGTGAGCACGTCGTGGCGCGGCGCTCCGGCAAGGGCAATCGGGATCGCCCAACCGGAAGTGGCCGCCTCGTCGGAGATGATGGCGTCGTCCGGCAGCAGGGCCCCGATCACGTCGGCCCAATTTCGCACGTCGAGAGGCCCACTCGGCAGCGACGGCCGATTTGCCTCCTGCAGAACGGGTTCCACTCCGGGTGCCACGAGTTCCGCCACTGCTTCCAACGCGCCGACAACGTCGTCGCTGACATTCGCCAGCGTTGTCACCGCGGCGCCGTCCGGGACCAGATCGCTCGGTTTTCCGGGATACGCAAAGAACGAGACCGGCGAAACCGCGCCGGCCAGGACGAGCTGAGTTGTTCCGCGAAGTTGTTCGGTGGCGTGCTCGGCGAAGTATCCCAAGCGCTCGAATGACGGTAGTCCCGCACCGCGTTGAAGCCTGGCCGGAAAGGTCTCGACCAGAATCTGTGCACCGGTCGCGACTGCAATTCGGGAAGCGGCGCGCAGTCCGGCTTCGGAACACGCTGCGCCGCCCAGCAGTAGCGTGGCGCGCCCCTCGGCATTGAGCGCGCCTACCACCGAGTCGATCTGTGCTGCAGTTACTTCCGCCCGCCCCGGTATGTCTCGAGGACCCGCAAGAACTCCACCTTCGCTCCACGAGACGTCGGCGGGGAGGACAAGTGTGGCAATGCGTCCGGGCGGATCCATGGAGGCGGCAACGGCGTCGGCCGCATCGCTACCGACGGTCGCGGTGGAGTCGGAACGTCGACTCCATCCCTCCAGCCACTCGGTCAGCGCGTCGATATTCGATTCGAGTGGAGCGTCGAAACCGTGGTGGTAGGTCGCGTGGTCCCCGACGATGTTCACGATGGGGGTGTGGGCGCGGCGCGCGTTGTGAAGGTTCGCCAGTCCGTTCGCCATTCCGGGGCCGAGGTGAAGCAGCGTCGCGGCAGGCTTTCCGGCGATACGCGCGTACCCGTCCGCGGCACCGGTGACGGCGCCCTCGAACAAGCCGAGTACCGCACGCATCTGGGGAACGGAATCGAGTGCGGCAACAAAATGCATCTCGGACGTTCCGGGATTGCCGAAGCACACCTCGACACCCGAGTCGACCAAGCTCTGGATAAGCGATTGTGCACCATTCATTTCGGTCACCTCTTCTTCATGAAAGCTGCGAAGGCTTCTTGCGCTTCGTCGGATCGCCGCCGTCTCGCGAAATGATCCGACTCCACGTCGATGGTTTCCAGCAGGACATCGAGATGTGGGCGGCGGAGGAGCATCTTCGTCAGCGTCACCGATTCAGCCGGGGAGTCTGCAATGCGCACCGCGCGCTCCAATGCCACGTCGAGCGCGGTCTCGGCCTCCACAACGCGATTGATCAGGCCGGCTTCGGCAGCCTCCTCCGCCCCGAACATTTCTCCGAGCATCAGTAGTTCCGTTGCCCGCTTGAGCCCCGCGATCTGCGGCAACAGGTAACTCGATCCGCCCTCGGGCGAGAGCCCGAGCGGAACGAACGGCAATCGGAATCGTGTACCTCGCCCCGCGAATGCCAAGTCGCAGTGCAACAACATCGTGGTGCCGATTCCGACTGCAAACCCTTCGACCGCTGCGACAATCGGTTTGCGTGCGGTGACGAGTGCGATCAGCAGGTCTTTGGCCTCGCCGCCGTCTTTCCCGGCAGTGTCCTGGAAACTTCCGATGTCGTTGCCGCTGGTGAAGACACCACCGGCGCCCGTCAGCACCGAAACCCGCACTGCGTCATCGTCGTCAGACTCCAGGATCGCGTTCGTGAGCTCGCGGTAAGTCTTCGCGTCGAGCGCGTTGCGCCTCTCCTGGCGGTCCATCGTGAGCAACCGGACTCCCGGTGCGTGCTCCTCGATCCGAACAGTCATCCGTACCTCCGTCGTGGCCGAGAGTCTCGATTCAAGCTACTCGGTCGGGAGTTCAGCGTTCATAGCCCTTGCGCATATCGTCGACGATGCGCGGCCGGTCGAGTGTTGACGGCTCCAACTCCCGCCTCGGGCGATCGCGAGGAAACACCGAGGCCGACGCCAGGGTGGGCTCGTCGAGGAACCGCAGGTTCGGCACATCAGCGGGCAGACGAAGCTCGGGCGGCGTGGAACCTCTTTGCGCGAGCACGTATCCCCAGTCACCGAAGCTCGGCACGAAAACGTGATAGGGCGAGACGCTCAGTCCGACAGCCGATACCGTCGACACCGTTCTCCAGTACGCATCCGGTGTCGAGTACGGACTGCCGGACTGGACGACCATCAGCCCGCCCGGATTCATCGCGGCAGCGGCAAGTCCGTAGAACTCCATCGAATACAAGCGGCCAAGTGCGGGGGTGTCAGGATCCGGGAGGTCGACGATGACCGCATCGAAGCCTGGATCCGGACGCTCGCGCAACCACCGAAACGCGTCGTCGAGTACGACGTCCACCCGTGGATCCTCGAGTGCTCCCGCGTTCAGATCACGAAGACGCGTGTTGGCCAACTCGATGACTGCCGGATCGAGTTCCACCTGAACTATCTGCTCGACGCTGTTCATTCGCAGCACTTCTCGTGCAGCGAGGCCGTCACCTCCGCCCAGAATCAGCACGCGCCGCGGGTCGTTGACCAGGGCCGGATACACCAGCGACTCGGTATACCGATGCTCGTCGACACTGGAGAACTGCAGGTCTCCGTCGAGGAACAGTCGCACGTCGTTTCCCCGCTCGGTGACGACGATTTCCTGGTACACCGATCGCTCGGCGGCCACCACGGGATCGGTGTAGAGCCGCTGCCTCGACGTGGTCTCGATGTCCGAGGCCGCGATCAGCAGCCACCCGATCAAGCTCGCCGCCAACAGCATTGCGACGACGGCGATCAATCGTGCACGCAGGCTGAGCTGCCACCGAAGAAGTATCAGCGCGACAACTGCCGCAGCCACGAGATTGATCATGCCGGTGAGTGCGGCACCGCGAATCATGCCCGCCCACGGCAACAATACGAACGGCCACAGGAGGCCGCCGATCAGCGCGCCGAGATAGTCGGCTGCATTGAGGTTGGCCAATACCTTTCCGGTGCTCTGTGCGTCGTTGTCGCTGCGACCGGACTGCAACAGCGTCATCAGCAGAGGCACTTCGGCACCCACGAGGATACCGATCAGCGCGGTCGCAGCCACCAGAACTGCTGCGCTGGAACCGAAGAACGTGAAGGTCACGTACAGCGTGACGGCACTGAATCCGCCGATCAGCCCGAGCAGGATTTCGACGGTCACAAACGAGATGGCCGCATGCCCCAACAGCGGTTTGGCGGCCAGCGCTCCGATACCCAGCGCCGCAACAAATCCCGCGACGATCAACGACGTCTGGGTGATGCCGCCGCCGGTCAGACTCACGCTGAGCGTCAACAGGGCCAGCTCGTAGATCAGGCCGCACGCCGCGCACGCGGCAACAGCCGCAAGGAGAAGCACGCGTGCGCGTGAGCCGAGCATCGTCGAACGCTCGGCAACTTTCAGATCGCGATCAGCGGCAACCATCAGGTGAGCGCTGCGGCGTTCACCAAACCGATGGACAACAAGCTCACACCCACCGCCCACGCGGCGCCGCACATCTTCGGATCCTGCACCAGTGCAACCAACTTGCCGGGAAGGAATGCGTTCATCAAACGCAGCGCGATCGCTTGCAACACGATCGCGAACAGTCCGTACACCGCGGAGTCGGCGAGTCCCTGGGCAAAGCCGTCCGAACTGGTCAGGATTGCCGTCACCACGATGATCGCCAGCGCAAGATGGTTGGAAGCCAACAGAATCGCAGCGTTCGGGTTCTTGTCGACGTAAACCTGGTGGCGGAGATTTCCGGGTGTCATAAGGTCGAGGACCAGGAATCCCGTCGCCAGAACCGCTACGCCGACGACGAAGTAGGCGAGGGTGCCGAGAACGCCCCCGACGAGCAATGCCGGATCCACCGTTCCGATCTCGACGGAAGTGGATGCAAAGATGTTCGTCACGCCGTTCTCCTTCTCATTGAGCACTACCGTCATTTGGCACTACCCGAGCCGCCGCTGCCACTACTTCCACCCGCCGGGGATCCCGGGTTGAAGCCCGGTCCCAGGTACGCGTATCCGCCGCTGCGATACGTGCCGTCGATGTCCTCTACCTTGATGGTGCTGCCACCGCCCGAAGCCGAACTGACAGTGACGATGTCATCGTCGTAGCGCAGGTATTCGTTGCCGCCGTCAGCACTTCGCGCCGCTGGTTCGTCCGCGTCGACAATCCGTGAGACGGTCGTGCCCACTGGATCTTTCGACGAGTACAACACGACGTCGCCATCCTGGGACGTCTTGGAATAGTTGTCCGCGATGAAGTCTTTGGCTCCACCACCGCACGCCGACAACATAATTGCGGCTGCCACCATCACCGGAGCAAACCACGTCCGCCCCCTCACGGGCGCCACCTACTGCGCGTCTTCACGATCACTCCTGTCCCCTCCCCCGGGTACAAATGCCAACTCTGCCAACTCCACCCCTGGCGGTCTCGCACGCCACACAACGCGGTCAACGCTGTGTCGTCGCCGGGAAAGGATCCGCAGATCCAACCGTCCTGGCCGGCGGACTCTCTCAACGATGCAGCTTCCGAATCGAATTCGACTCGGTCCAGGATCAGCGACGAAGACTCGAACCGGTAGTTTCCCGTGGACTCCACTGCCGGCAAGGGTTCACCGCCGGCGGCAAGAGCATCGCACGAAACCTGCTCGGTCAGTTCCTTTCCCGACGCCCGGGCCGTCACCACGTGAGATGCCCCGAGCACTCCGAGTGTCAACGTCGCATCGGAGGTTTCGATCACCAACTCGGCGAGGGTCGGCGGCGAGGGAGCTCCCAGCACCAACCCCAGTGCCGAGGCATTCACGTCGGTCGGTTCCACATCGAGTCGATACAGACTCATTCCGGTGGGCCCGAGTGGATGACGGTGAGTTCGCTGCGGGTGACCGCCCGTCCCGTGGAAACCTCCCACGACTGTCCGCGCGCCCACTTCTCGAATGCGATCAGCCCGGTCTTGTCGGCGGTCGCGTAGTCCGCGTATTCCATCGAGCCGGAAGGGGCCGTACCCGTCGTACCCTCGGCCGTGAACTTCGCCGTTCCACTTTCGATCTTGCGGTGAACCTTGTCGTCGAGAATGACGTCGCCGTTCGGGACCAGGTTGGTTCCTTCTCGACGCATCCAGAGAGTCATCTCCAGTTCGCCCTCGTCGTCCTCCACTGTCAGCCAACGACGACCGGTCGACCCGTCGAGAAGGTGCTCACGCCAGATGTATCCCTCTTCGTCGAGCGTGATGGTCCCTCGAACAACGTGGTCGATACCCGCGTACGTGATGATGTCGCCGACCCCGATCTTGTGGGGGTCGTACACCTCGGGATAGTCGGCGAGCGGGTCCACGCGAGCATTCGGCTTGCCCTGGCGTCCACGCAGGACCACAAACGCGACGGCAGCGATCACTACGAGTATCAGGACAACTATCAGCACGTTGGTCAACGGTTTCTCCGAAATCGTCTCGGCAGGGTTGCCGCGGGCCATACCCTACCGATCCGTTCTCAGCCTTTTCGGATGAGACTGCCGGCAAGCTGACCGACCGCCGGCCGGGCAGGTCTCCAGCGCCGTGGGCAGATCGAAAGACTGCCCCGGCGCACCTTTGCGTTTACGCTCAGCCCGAGGAACTCCGCGCGAAAGAAAGCCGGTCGACTGACGATGAGCAAGAACACGGAGCCGTCTGCCCGCACCGTCATGCACACACCACGATTCTGGTTGACGCCGTTGATAGTGGTCACCCTCTTGATGTCGGCGCTGGCAGCGCTGTACATGGGCGGAATACTCGACCCCAAGAAACACCTGGACCAGTTCCCGATCGCCCTGGTCAACCAGGACGAAGGCGACACCCTCCCCGGCGGCGACCCCGCCGACCGGAAGAATTTCGGAAACGACATCGTCGCCGGCCTCGAAAACGGAATCGACCACCAGAAGATCGACCTGCAGCAGATCGGTATCGCCGAAGCCCAATCTCGGTTGAACTCCGGCACGCTGTACGGCGCGATCGTGATTCCCAGTGATTTCACGAAGAGGACGATCATCCTGGCGGAGGCCAGCGTCGTCGCCGGTGACGTAGAGCAACCGATCATCACGATCTACACCAATCCACGTGCAGGTTCCGTATCCGCATCTCTGGTCCAGTCGATCGGAACTACAGCCCTCGCCTCGGTCAACAAGAACATGGGCGAGCAACTCACCACCCTGGTCACCCAGCAGTTGGAAGCGGGAGGCACCGGAACCCAGATCTCAGGAGCGAGCCGCCTGCTGCTCGAAAATCCGGTGAACGTACTCACGGTGGCCCACGATCCGCTTCCCGACGGCACCGGATTCGGTTTGGTTGCATTCTATTTCGCGCTGCTGTTGGTCCTTGCGGGATTCACCGGAGCGACCGTGGTCAATTCCTTGGTGGACGGCATGCTCGGATATGCGCCTACCGAATTCGGTCCGCTCTTCGTTCAGAACGACGTTGTGGGTATCAACAGGTTTCGGACGCTGCTCGTCAAATGGGCGTTCATGATCGTGTTGTCCGGCATAGTCTCCGCGTTGTTCCAGTGGATCAGTCGCGCCCTTGGAATGCCGGTCACTCACGGGCTTGCATTGTGGGAGTACGGCGCGCTGGTCATCACTGCAGTCGGCATCACGGCGATGTCGGTGATGGCCGCATTCGGCTCGTTGGGCATGTTGATCAACCTGTTCGTGTTCGTCATTCTCGCGCTGCCCTCTTCCGGTGGCACCATCCCCCTCGAAGCCAGCCCCAGGTTGTATGCCTGGCTGGCGCAATTCGAGCCGATGCACCAGATCTACATGGGTACGCGATCGATCCTGTTCTTCGGCGCACGCGGTGAGGCAGGGCTGCTGCATGCCGTCTGGATGACGTTGGTGGGTCTACTGATCGGCGTCGTACTCGGCATCGTGACCACCCGTTTCTACGACCGCAAGGGCTACGAACGCACCCATCGCCCCAAGGTGGCGTGAGATGGTACCCAGCCGGGATTTGATCGAAACCTGTTGGGCCGATTCAATGTGATTGTGCGTTTCGGGAATCTTCGACCCCCTTCCGCACGTTGTACAACTATGGCTAATTACAAAACAGTCAATCCCGCGACAGGTGAAACCGTCAGGGAATTCGATACTTTGGATGACGCCGGAGTTGAAGCCGCACTTGCGAACACGCATCGCGGCTACTTGACCTGGCGCAACAGTGCGCCACAGCAACGTGCGGCAGTCCTGAGCAAGACCGCCGAACTGTACACAGAGCGAGCAGATGAACTGGCCCGAATGATCTCGTTGGAGATGGGTAAGCCGGTCCGCGAGGCCAAGGGCGAAGTACAACTCTCGGCCGCGATCTATCAGTGGTACGCAGACCACGGTCCGGCGTTGCTCGAGGAAGAACGGCTCGACGTTCCCGGGGCCGAGGAGTCGGTTGTGTACCGGCGACCGATCGGTGCCCTGATCGGCGTCATGCCGTGGAACTTCCCGTACTACCAGGTCGCCCGCTTCGCGGCACCGAATCTCATGCTGGGCAACACGATCATTCTCAAGCACGCGTCCAACTGTCCGCAGTCGGCTCTGCTGATGGAAGAGATCTTGCGACAAGCCGGATTGCCGGACGACGCGTACGTCAACGTCTTCGCGACCAACGAGCAGATCGCGGACATGATCGCCGATCCACGAGTTCAAGGTGTGTCACTGACTGGCAGCGAACGCGCCGGCACCAGTGTCGCCGAAACTGCGGGACGCAATCTCAAGAAGGTCGTCCTCGAACTCGGCGGATCGGACGTGTTCATTGTCCTCGATTCCGACGACATGGATGCCACCGTCAAGTCCGCAACCAAGGCGCGTCTGTCCAATGCCGGTCAGGCCTGCAATGCGGCCAAGCGTTTCATCGTCACCGAAGATTTCTACGACGACTTCACCCGCAAATTGGCGACGTCCTTCGAATCCGTTTCTGCCGGTGACCCGTTGGACGAATCCACTGTCCTGGGCCCGTTGTCCTCACAGAGCGCGGCAGACACTCTGATCGAGCAGATCGACGACGCTGTGTCCAAGGGAGCGACGCTGCTCACCGGTGGGAAGAAGATCGACGGCCCGGGCGCCTACGTTCAGCCGACGTTGCTCGCAGACGTGACCCCGGACATGCGGGCTTACAGCGAAGAACTGTTCGGACCTGCCGGCGTCGTCTACAAGGTCAAGTCGGCCAGCGAGGCTGTGGAACTTGCCAATTCGTCGGTCTACGGTCTGAGCGGGTCTGTCTGGAGCAGCGATCTCGATTCCGCCCGGTCGGTCGCTGCCGATCTCGACGTGGGAATGGCGTTTGTCAACGAGCACGGAACGACGTTGCCCGGTCTGCCCTTCGGCGGAGTCAAGCGCTCCGGAGTCGGCCGCGAGCTCGGTCCGTGGGGAATGGACGAGTTCGTGAACAAGAAGCTGCTCCGCGTCTCCAAGAAGTAGCTCGGTGCAAAAGTAGCGCAATACAAAGGAAGGCCCTGATCTCTGTTGAGGTCGGGGCCTTCAACTGTAACGCTCCGCAGGATGAAACCGACCTGCTGGTATGACACTTTCACGAATCGCTCGCACTACCGTGATCGCCGCCGCCATCAGCGCGAGCGCCGCCATCTGGTCCGCGACGTCAGCTTCCGCGGACGTAGTCGACGTCACGATCCTTCCGGGTCTCAGTAGCGGGCCGACAACGCCGTACGGGGCGGGCTGCACGTATCTGGTGGTTGCCAGGACAGCAGCGTTGGACGAGTCGAACGTCTCGATTGTCGACCTGAACCGGGCGTCGACCATGTTCCCGCAGGAATTGATCTGGGACACCGTCAATCCCTATTTCACCTTGCCGGTTGTACTCGGCCACGCCGTCACGCTGTGGACTCCGACCGCACCCGGCGAACACTCTCTGATGGCCTACCAGACGTCAGCGGGCGGGCCGGTCACAACGGTCGATGTCAATCCGGCCACCCCGATCGGTCCGGGGTGCGTCGTCGCACCCTGATCCGCTACCCCTCCAAGAAGTCGACGAGCACCCGGTTGAGTTCATCGGCGGGAACCATCGGAATACTGTGATGTGAAGCATCTTTCAGCACCTCGACACGTGCTGCGGGAATCCTCTCCCGCACCGACCTCGACACCGTTTCCGCATCATGCACCCGTCCGTCCTGTGCGAGGACCACCAGCAACTCGACATCCAGTGCGCTCAAGTCCTCTTTCGAAGGGCGTTGAGGCACTACGAGATCGGGTCGCGGTAGATCCGAAGTGCCCACTTCCACAAGAGACAGCCAGTCGGAGTCGATACTCGACTCACCTGTCTCCCACTCCAGCAGTCGTCGTCGGCGTGCTCGCGACGGGGATATCAACAGCGGAAGCGCACGCAGAAGGTAGCCCGCCTTCATGCCGGCGAAACTCGAATTAGGATCGAGCAGAACAAGTTTCCCGACACGATCCGGTCGATGCAGCGCAAAGGCCAACGCAATCATTGCGCCGTAGGAATGTCCGATCACATCGACGGTGTCGGCGCCGGTGCAATCGACTATCGAGTCCATCCACTCGATCAGATCGTCGACGGACTTCATCGGATCACCATTGGGAATGCTGAGTCCGGCATCGCCCAGGGTGTCGACGGCAAAAACACGCCGGAATTTCGACAGCGCCGCAACGTTGTCGAACCACACCGTCGAAGTGGCACCTCCCCCGGGCAGAAGGATCAACGGCCGCGAGTCTTCAGGTCCACAGACGTTCACATGCGTTCGGCCGAACCGGCCTGAGAGATCCACACCCAGCGGTTTTTGCGGCCATTTGGTCAGTACCGCGTCGTATGCGCGATTGAAGTCCATTCCCCACCCCCATTTTCTCTCGACTATCGAGATAGTAGACAATCGAGAGACAACACACCAGGGCTGGAGGCATCCATGAGCGTCGGCGATGCAGAAGACGAAGCGATGGCGATCGTCCACTCGCTTCGCGCACTGACCGTCGACTTGAACGTGGCGGTTTCCGGCTTTGCGAACAAGTACAAAATGCACTCGACCGACGTCCGCGCACTGATCTGCCTTCTCGATGCCGAGCGCTCGGACACACCGGCGACGCCTGGTTGGTTGGGCTCACAGCTCGGGATCAACTCGGCGTCGGTGACTGCACTGGTCGACCGGATGGTCAAAGCGGGGCACGTAGCTCGGGAGCGAGATTCAGCGGACCGTCGACGGGTGCTCTTGCAGGTCACACCATCGGCGGTCACTCTGGGCGAGAGCTTCTTCGGCCCCCTCATTTCACGGGCTGCGAGCACCGTCGGGAATTACACCGCGGCCGAGCGAGCTACCATCGCGAGTTTCATCGTGGCGATGCGAGCGGACGTGGAGCGGACTCGAATCGATCGGGAGCCCTCCCTGTGACTCGCATACTTCCCGCGGGAGAACGCGCATTTCTCGTAGACCTCGATTCCGAAGCTGACGTTCTCGCGTTCACCGAAGCACTGACGCGTAACACCCCGGTCGGGGTCGAAGACTTCCTCCCCGCAGCTCGCACGGTCCTGGTCACGTGCACCCCGGCCGCAGATCTCACGTACGTCCGGAAGTGCTTGAACGATCTCGAGCAAACCAATTCTGCCGCGACCACAGACGAGCATTCCGAGACGGATGCACTCACCATCGCCGTCAGGTACGACGGGCCCGACCTCGACGACGTCGCACAGTCACTCGGAATGAGCCGTTCCGAGGTGGTTGCGGCCCATACCGGGGCGATGTGGCGTTGCGCCTTCATCGGATTCGCACCCGGCTTCGCCTACCTGACTTCAGTCGACACTCGGCTCGACGTTCCACGTCGAACTCAGTCGCGAACCGCAGTGCCAGCCGGTTCCGTCGCCCTGGCCGCTGGATACAGCGCGATCTACCCGCGGGCATCGCCGGGTGGCTGGCAGATCATCGGGAGCACCGACGCCGTGATGTGGGATCTGAACGCCACACCACCGGCCGCCGTTCAGCCCGGGTGCCGCGTGCGCTTCGTCAACGAGGACGACCGATGAGCGGTCTGGAGATACTCGACACCGGGCCGCTGAGCTTGATCCAGGACCTCGGACGGACCGGACACCTTCGCTCAGGCGTCGGGGTTTCCGGTGCTGCGGACAGGCGATCGCTCAAACTCGGCAACCGGCTCGTCGGCAACGACGAGAGCGCGGCAGGCGTCGAGGTCCTCCTGGGCGGATTGAGCATTCGAGCGCAGCAACAGGCAACGATCGCGTTCACCGGGGCGCCCGCACAGGCCTACCGCGACGGCATTCCGGTCGGGCATTCGAGCGTGATCGCTCTCGACGTCGGTCAGACCGTCCGCCTCGACTACGCACCGAGTGGCCTGCGGACGTATCTGACCGTCCGAGGCGGCATTGTGGTTCCCGAGATCCTGGGATCGCGCAGCACCGACACCATGTCCGGGATAGGTCCGGCGCCTCTCGAGCCCAAGGTTGTTCTCCCGATCGGGCCTTCGCCGACCGCGTTCTCGCTCGTCGACCTTGCACCAGTTCCACCGATGACAAACGAGACTCTCGAGATTCGAGTCGTATTCGGGCCGCGCGCAGATCGATTCACCAACCCCGAATCGCTCCTGCGGGGGCAGTGGGC
Organism: Rhodococcus sp. P4_F3_2; assembly: GCF_056401335.1. Lineage (NCBI taxonomy): Bacteria > Bacillati > Actinomycetota > Actinomycetes > Mycobacteriales > Nocardiaceae > Rhodococcus > Rhodococcus sp. P4_F3_2. The sequence goes on along the minus strand of NZ_JBFUJN010000015.1, from coordinate 33,849 downwards.
GGTCTCCACCGACTCGGACCGAATCGGGGCGCGACTCGATCGTGTCGGCACCGACGAACTGCTGCAACGAACGAATGACGCCGAACTCCCCACCGAAGGCGTAGCGCTCGGATCGATCCAGGTCCCACCCAGCGGCCAACCTGTCGTGTTCCTCACCGATCACCCGATCACCGGCGGGTATCCGGTGGTCGGAGTGGTCGCGGACGCAGATATCGACCGACTCGGCCAAGCCCGCCCGGGTCAGCACATCCGGTTCGTCGGGGCCTGAGCAGCGCCGAGCGATGGCGTGTCGGACCCTGCCGTCACACTGATGTCGTGCGAGTTGTCCTGGTCCCCGGTAGTACGACGTCCACGGGAGCTGTGACGGCAACTGTCCTACGGACCGATCCCGGTGGAACGCCGCTCGCCGATCCCGTCGAATACCCCGACCTGATCGCAGCGGTGCGCACCATCGAGGAAGCCGAGCACCCGCGGTGGGTGTGGCCGAGTACGGCGACCGTGTACCCACCGCTACTGCGGGCAGGCGTACGGGTTCAGCGGTGCCACGACATCTCCCTGACCCGCGCGATACTCGGAATGCGCGTCGGCAAACCGTCACCGCCTGCCGAGGAGTTCGACGACGATCGACTCGGACTCTTCGACACTGCACCCGTTCTCGATCCTCTCGCCGTCGCCACCGAATTCGCCGATCAGCGCGCAACCATCGGCACGGACGCTCGACTGGACTTGTTGATCGCAGCAGAATCGGCCGGCGCTCTCAGCGCCGCCGAGATGACGCACACGGGCCTGCCGTTCTCGACGCAGAAGCACCGCGAACTCCTCGAAGAACGACTGGGGCCGCGGCCGACGGGATACGACCTCCCCGCACGCATGCAGGAACTTGCCGCCCAGATCAGCGAGGTCTTCGGGCGCACCGTCAATCCTTCGTCTTCGGTGGAGATCACCGAGGCGTTCGGGCGTCAGGGCATCGAACTACCGTCGACGCGCAAGTGGTTTCTGCAGGAAATCGATCATCCGGCTGTGCCGCTGCTCCTACGTCACCGCGAACTCGCCAAGCTGTACAGCACCAACGGTTGGCAGTGGATGGACAGTTGGGTGCGGGGCGATCGATTCCGCCCGATCTACGTTCCCGGTGGTGTCGTGTCCGGCAGGTGGGCGAGCCGGGGCGGCGGGGCCCTCCAGATTCCGAAGACCATGCGCTCGAGCGTCGTCGCAGATCCGGGCCACGTGTTCGTCGTCGCCGACGCCGGTCAGCTCGAACCCCGAATTCTGGCCGCCATGTCCGGCGACCGCCGCATGATGGCTGCCGCCGGCGACGACGATCTGTACGCACTTGTCGGTGCAGAAGCCTTCGGCGGGGATCGCGCAAAAGCCAAGGTCGCAATCCTCGGAGTCCTGTACGGGGCGACGGCGGGTGAAGCCAAAGCACTGCTCATCTTGTTGCGGAAGCGATTCCCGGTCGCCGTCGAGTACGTCGAGCAAGCTGCCAAGGCAGGTGAGCGCGGCGAGGTGGTGAAGTCACTGCTCGGCCGGGCCTGTCCCCCACCGTCTCCCGACTTCTACTCCCACGGCGACGCTCATGCCCGCGGTCGTTTTACGCGAAACTTCGTCGTTCAGGCCACTGCGTCCGAGTGGGCGTTGTGCCTGCTCGCCGACCTCAGGCGCCGCCTCGCCGAAGATCCGGACGGCGAGTTGGTCTTCTTCCAGCACGACGAAGTGGTCGTGCATACCCGAAACCCCGAGTCAGGTGCCGCCCACGTGCTGGCCGCCGCGGCTTCGGCAACTCGATTGTTGTTCGGCGACACAGTCGTTCGTTTTCCCATGGACGTCGCAGCCCGCGAGACTTACGGCAAAAGCACTTCGTAGCGTCGTCAATTCCACTCCAAGTGGTTCCACCGCGCCCGTATTGCGTGTTCTACTGGAAAATGTTGCTTTGTTGGTGCTGGTCGACTGTGTTCGAGGAGAACCATGACCAAGCTGGATACAACTGATGCAGAACGGAACGAGCGCGGAACGGTCAAACGCCTTCGCGTGCCGATCTTCACCGTGATCGCGCTTGCAATCTTTGCCTTCGTCGCAGGCGGATTCGGCGGTTCGTTCCAAGGCAAACTCGCCGAGGTTCAGAAGAACGACAACGCCTCGTACCTGCCGAGTTCCGCAGAATCGACGATCGTCAGCAATCAATCCGCGAACTTCCTCGCGGTCGAGACGATCCCTGGTTTCGTTCTGTTCCATCGAGATTCGGCCCTCACCGAGGCGGACAAATCTGCAATCAACTCGGCCTACGGCGCCATTGCCGGCATCTCCGGAGTAGACGCCGACGGAATGCAACCCACTCAGTACTCCGCCGACGGCACAACTGCGTCGATCTTCGTGCCACTCGTCGCCAAGGACGGAGACACATCCGTGGCAGGCGATGTCCTGGCGACCACCGAGCAGAACGTCATCGACGCAGCAAAACAAGCAGCTGGTGATGTCGAGGTACTCCCAGCCGGGCCAGGTGGGCTACTCGTTGCGTTCATCGACGCCTTTGCCGGTCTGGACGGAGCGCTCCTTGGCGCGGCACTCCTGGTCGTGATCCTCATCCTGCTTGTCGTGTACCGATCGCCGGTGTTGTGGTTCTTCCCGCTGTTCTCCGCGCTCCTCGCCATCGGCTTGTCGTCGATGGTGATCTATTTCCTCGCGAAAGCCGAATTACTCACTCTGACCGGACAATCTCAAGGCATCCTTTTCGTGTTGGTGATCGGTGCCGGTACCGACTACGCCCTACTCTTGATCTCTCGCTATCGCGAAGAACTACACACGTATCCCAACCGCTTCGACGCGATGATCAAGGCCTGGCGCGAGTCTGCGCCGGCCATCACCGCTTCGGCTGTCACCGTCATTCTCGGTCTGCTCTGCCTGACGTTCTCTCAACTCAACTCCAACAAGAGCCTCGGACCCGTCGCCGCCATCGGGATCGCCTGCACCTATCTGGTGATGATGACGTTCATGCCGGTCGCTCTGGCCGCCACCGGACGGTGGGTCTTCTGGCCGCGCAAGCCCAAGGTCGATCACGCCGCAGACCTTACGACGCACGGGATGTGGGGCAAGATCGCCGAGGCCGTCGGCAGCAAGGACCGCCCACTGTGGATCGGCGCCACAGTCTTGTTGATCATCCTGTTCGCGGCCGGGATCGGCAGTCTCAAAACCGATGGCCTGACATCCACCGAAAGCTTCACCAATCGTCCCGACGCCGTTGTCGGACAGGAACTCTACGACTCGAAGTTCGATCCCGGAGCCGGCGCACCGGCCGTGATCACCGCAAACGCCGACCAGGCCGACGCCGTCATCAAAGCAGCCAGCGGCGTCGAAGGTATCTCGCAGGATCCCGGCGCCGTCTGCACCCAGGTGGACGTCGCAAAGGTCAGCGAGCTGATCAAGACCAACCCCGCTGCCGTCGCACAAGCCGCCGCTGCGGGTTGCGCCCCTGCGGCTTTCACCGTTGCACCGATCGACGGCCGAACCATGATCAATGCAACCCTCGCCGACTCTTACGATTCGCCGCAGGCACTCGAAACTGTCAAGCGACTGCGGAGTGTCGTCCACGACGTGCCCGGCGCCGACGCGCTCGTCGGCGGCAGCACGGCCACCACCCTCGATGTCCAGGCGGCCTCGGTCCGCGACAGAAACCTGATCATCCCGATCGTGTTGGTGGTGATCTTCCTGGTCTTGGCCGCTTTGCTCCGCGCTCTGCTGATCCCGGTGATTCTCATTGTCACCGTGGTACTTTCCTTCGCGGCGACCCTCGGTGTGAGCGGATTCTTCTTCACACACGTATTCGGGTTCGCCGGGGCGGATCAATCGTTCCCACTGTTCGCCTTCGTGTTCCTGGTCGCTCTGGGTATCGACTACAACATCTTCCTGATGACCAGAGTCCGGGAGGAGACCGGAGAATTCGGCACCCGCGCAGGTGTCCTGCGCGGTCTTGCGGTCACCGGGGGTGTGATCACCTCAGCCGGAATCGTCTTGGCCGCAACATTTGCCGTACTGGGCATCCTGCCGCTGGTCTTCCTCGCCGAGATCGGATTTGCCGTGGCCTTCGGTGTGCTGCTCGATACGATCATCGTGCGCAGTGTCCTGGTGCCTGCGCTCTCTCACGACATCGGGAAACGTATATGGTGGCCGTCCGAACTGGCCCGCGCGAAAGATTGACCACTACAGAAACGCTTCCTTGGTCCACAGATGAAAGAGTGCGTACGCTCGCCAGGGTCGCCAGCGCTCGGACAACGCTGCGGCTTCTTTGCCCGACGAGACCCCCAACGCTCGCTTCAACACCAGATCGTCGGGTACGAAGGCGTCGCGATCACCGAGAATTCGAACAGTGAGATAGTCAGCGGTCCACGGTCCGATTCCCGGTAGCGCCAACAACTCTTGTCGAAATTGGACAGGATCCGCATCCCAGGAGAGATCGAGACCGTTCGCTGCCGCAGTTGCCAACGTGTGCACTGTTCTTGCGCGCACTGTGGTCAATCCGACGGCTTTCTGTATGTCCTCCGGCGATTGCGCTGCAACCGCCTCCGGATCAGGGAAGGCAAGAAACTCCCCTTCCACCGGCGCTCCGAATGCGCTGACAAAACGACCACCGAACGTCCTCGCTGCGGCGAGCGAAACCTGTTGCCCCAGAACGGTGAGCACTGCGGTCTCGAAACCGTCCACCGAGCCGAGCACCCGCAATCCTGGACGGGCGGCAACGAGTGGGGCCAACAACTCATCGCTACCGAACGCTGCTTCGACAGCAGTGTGATCGGCGTCGAGGTCGAGCCAACGACGCACGATCACCTCCAGCACTGCGGAATCCTCCGCCGGCACATCGGAATCCATGACGACACCGTCGTCTGTCCACGACACCGACACAACTACCGGGCCGGAAGGCAACGGTATGACTCTGGTGTGAACACCGTCGTCGTGACGCTCGAGGCCTGCGACGCAGTGAGCCCGCAAGGCACCGGTGAGCGGTTCGACTGCATAGGGCGCCTGAAAGCGCAGCGTCACTGCGCTCACCGGCCGGCTTCCAGATCCAGCAGAATCGCTTTCAGTTCGGGGCCGCCGGCGTACTGCCCGAGGCTGCCGTCGCTGCGCACCACCCGGTGACACGGGACCACCAACGGCAGCGGATTCTTTGCGCATGCGGTCCCGACGGCACGCACCGCACGCGGGCTTCCCGACGCTGCTGCGACCACCGAATAGCTTGCAGTGTGGCCGTATTCGATCTCGGGGAGATGACGCAACACTTCGCGTCGGAACCCCTTCGCGAGTTGGAAGTCCAAGCGCAGATCGAATTCTCGACGCGCACCGGCAAAGTACTCGTCCAACTCGCGAGCGACAGTGTCCAGCCTGCGCGGGTAATGAAGCACACGGGGGCTGACGGTGTCCGCCAAACGTTCCAGAACGAGGTCGTGCCCTTCGACGGCAAAGGCAACCCGCACCAGGCCGGCATCGGTCGCCGCCAGCAGTAGCTTTCCGACCGGCGAATCGACGGTTCGATATGCCACGTCGATCAATTCAGCTTCGGACGCCTGAGCAGCCAGGCGCGCCCGTAGGCGGATCATGGCGTCAGCGTCAACGGCTGGAAGCGCCTCGAACACATCGTTACTCATGAGTGACTCCCTTCCGCAGCGGTAGCGGACAAGTAGGTTCTTCGTAGTGTGGCGATACCGTCGGCACCCGCGCGTCTGGCGGCCGCCGGGGTGTTGCCGAGGATGTCCGCGATCTCTGCGTACGGCAGCCCACCCAGAAAGTGATAGGCGACTGCCGCACGTTGTTTGAGCGGTAGCTGTTCGAGTGCGTCCCAGAGTTCGTGATCCCACGTTCCGGGTACGCCGATTCGCGTCGGCAACTCCGGAACCTCGTCTGTCGGCACGGCCACGCGGGCGCGCACTCGGGTGATGTCGATTGCCTTGCGGTGCGCGATGGTCACCAGCCAGGCTTCGATGTTCGCGTCCGGATTCAGATCCGGATATGCCCGCATCGCTGCGATGAACGTCTCGGACCACGCGTCCTCGGCGTCGACGGGACCGACCACCGCGCGGCAGACACGGAGGACCACTGCACCGTATTCGGTCACGACGTCTTCGAACGGTTTGAGTCTCACGATCGGTAGACGTTCCCGATCACCGAATTGTGAGCCGAGCGCATCAGAAGAGGACATCCGATTCGCCGCCGTGCTCGCGGTCGAGCAGGAACCGCTTGCGTTCGAGGCCGCCGGCGAAACCGGTCAGACTTCCGTCGCTACCGACCACACGATGGCAGGGAACGATGATGCTGATCGGATTCTTGCCGTTTGCCGCGGCGGCGGCACGGATCGCAAGCGGGTTACCCAAAGTTTGCGCGAGCTCCATGTATGTCCAGGTTTCGCCGTACGGGATCGTTCGCAAGGTATCCCACACCCGCTTCTGGAACTCGGTACCCACGGGCGCCAGCGGCACGGAGAACTCCGTGCGATCACCCTCGAAGTACTCGGTGAGCTGCGATTCGACTTCACCGAAGACCGCCGAGGAACGATCACCGAACGTGGACTCGTCCGGCTTGTGGCGATGCTCCGCCATGTACAGACCACAGAGGTCGTCACCTGCTGCTACCAGCGTCAACGCTCCGATCGGCGAGTCGATCACAGTGTGCGTACGGATAGCCGTCATGTCTCGATCCTTCCAGGTTGCGCGGTGCAGCAGGCAGCGGGTGAATTGATTGTCCGCGCCGGCACCGACACCTCGAAAACGCCGCGGGCCTCGTGAATGTGAGATTTACCTGTGCTTTGACGTCACATCAGGCAGTATCGAGGGATGGCTCTAGTTTTGCCCGGCAGCTCCACCGTCGTCCGCTCCGTCGGCGACGTGGTGCACTGGTCCCTGTCCACGGTCGCTTTTGCGGTCACCCTGCCCACTCGACTCGAGGCGCTCCTCTTCTCGGTCGAGAGGTTGGTGGCGCGCATCAACCAGATCGCCGACAACGCCGACCGCGTCGTCATCGGAGCCGCCGCCGTGACCGTTCGCGCTGAGACACTGGTCGAGGCCGTCGAGCAGACCTCGGACATCGCGGGACAACTCCTCGAGATCTACGAGCCCATCGCCCTACAGCTCGCGCCGCTGGCCGCCAGGTTCGCCGACGACCTTTCCGAGGCAGAGGTCAGCGCCGCGATCAAGCTGATCGACCAACTACCGGAGCTCACCGACCGGGTGGCCGCGGTGTTGCCCATCCTCGGAACCTTGGACTCCGTCTCGCCCGAGATCCACGAACTCCTCGGAGTGGTCAAGGACCTGCGGCAGGCGATCGTCGGGGTGCCTGGCTTTCACTTCTTTCGCAAGCGGGGCGAAGCCAAGCTGGATTGAAATTTCAGGCGGAGTAGCCGTTGGTCCCGGCCCGCGCCATGACGACCTTCGGAACGACCGCTCGAGACGAGAGCTTGAGCAGACCGTCCACCAACTCCACGATGTCGTCGACCTTGATCATGGTGTCCGGTGTGATCCGATCGTGTGTCCACGCCGACATGTCGGTGTCGACGTAACCGGGAGCGATGGCCGTCGCACTGACGCCGTTTCCGGATTCCTCGGCGTTGAGTGCCTCGACCATCGAAATCAGCGCAGCTTTGGTGGCTCCGTAGACGGCCAGGCCGCTCTCGGCATACACACCGGCCATCGAGGCGAGAGCGATCACCTTCGCTCCGCCGGCGAGGTCCGCGTCCGCCGCTGTACGCAGGAGCGGCAGCGACGCTTGCAATAGTGCAAACGGTGTCCGGAGATTGACGGCAACGGTCTTGTCGAAACGTCGCATCGGGTAATCCGCCACTCGCCCACTGGTTCCCACTCCGGCGTTGAGGACGAGAGCCCTCATGGAGCCGAATCGCTCACTGTGTGTGGCGACGAGTGCTGCGGCGAAGTTCTCGTCCGCCATGTCGCCGGCCGAGACGACGACGTCCGGCGATCCGGCGCGCGTAAGTTCTTCGGCGACAACGGCGAGCCGCTCGGTATCACGCGCCGTGATGGTCAGCCCGTACCCTTGCGAAGCCAAGCGTGTTGCGATGCCGAGCCCGATTCCCTTGGAGGCGCCGGTGACCAGTGCTGATCGAGTCATTCGAATTTCCCTTGCAGTGCGTTGAGTCCGGCCGAGATCAGTTCCGGCACAGAAGATCCAGCCTTGTCGAATCCCCCGCCGACGGTGGCTCCTGCTCGGAATCGGTGATCGATGCCCTGCGCCACGACGGCGAGTTTGAAGAACCCGAGCGCCATGTAGAAGTTCCAATGCGCCAATTCACGACCCGAAACGGACGAATACCGTTGCGCCAGATCGACAACGGACGGTAGCGACGGGCTCGTCCACGCAGCAGGCTCACCCAGAACCAGATCCAGCGCGGGATGCCGATAGACGCACATCATCGCGATGTCCGCCAGCGGATCACCCAGCGTCGACAGTTCCCAGTCCACCACTGCGGCAACCTTGGTGACGTCGTTCGCCGCGAGAATCGTGTTGTCGATCCGATAGTCGCCGTGCACGATCGACGAAGCCGATTCAGCCGGAATCAATTCCGCGAGGCTCGACGCCAACCTGTCCACATCGGCCGAGTCCTCGGTCTTGACGCGCGACCATTGACCGGCCCACAACTTCACCTGACGGGCTACGTAACCGTCGGGTCGGCCGAGTTCGCCGAGACCCACTGCGTTGTAGTCGACGTCGTGCAGGGCAGCGAGAACACCCACCAACTCGTCGGTGCACTGCGTGACCAGCTCTGCCGGAACAGCTTCCAACTCGGTTTTGGTCCGGATCACTTGACCGGTGACGAACTCGACCACCGTGAACGACGCACCCATCACCGAGGCGTCCTCGCACAGCACGACGGTCGGGGCGACCGGCACGGCGGTGTTCTGCAACGCCGAGGTGATTCGGAACTCGCGCGCAACGTCGTGCGCCGACGGCGTGAGGCCGGCCGTGGGTGGACGACGCAGAATCCACTTCGAGTTGTCGTCGAAGATTCTGTAGGTGAGATTGGATTTGCCGCCTGAAATCAGTTCGGCTCGCAACTCACCGCTCACCTCGACGCCTGCGGCTTGCAGATACTTGTGGAGCGCCTCGAGATCGAGTCCTGGGAAGTCCGTCACTTCGACTCCTCCCGAGCAGCGCGCTTCGCAGCGCCGACAACACGTTTCGCAATTGCCCAGCGATGAACCTCGGACGGACCGTCGTAAACGCGGAAGGGACGCACTTCGCGGGACAACCGTGCCAGCGGCAGATCGCCGGACACGCCCATTCCGCCACACATCTGAATGGAGCGGTCGACGATCCGGAAGATCGCCTCGGCCGCGTAGGTCTTGGCGATGGACGTCGCGTTGCTCGCGTGCCCGCCCTGATCGAGTTCGAAGCAGGCCTGCACCAGAAGTGCGCGACTGGCTGCGATGTCGATCTCGTTGTCGGCGACCATCTTCTGGATCATTCCGAGATCACCGAGTTTCGAGCCGAAGCCTTCTCGTTCGGCAACCCTGGCCACGGCGACGTCGTGGCCGCGGCGCGCTGCACCGAGCCAGCGCATCACGTGCGTCATCCGGGCGGGACCGAGACGAACCTGCGCGTAAGCGAAACCCTGATCGACCTCACCGAGAACGGCCTCGTCGGGAACGAAGAGATCCTCGAACGTGACCTCGCAGTGCCCGCCGATCATGGCCTTGTCGAGGGTGTCGATGTGTCGACCCACGATGAGACCCGCTGCGTCCGTCGGCGTCAGGAACATGGTCGCTCCGCCGCGCTGCCCGGGCTCGCCGGAGGTGCGCGCCATGATGATGAAGAATCCGGCGCCGTCGGCGCCGGTGATGAACCATTTCTTACCGTTGATCTTCCAGCCACCGGGGACTTTCTCGGCGCGGGTGTTCAAAGCCGAGGGATCGGATCCCGCTCCCGGCGCGGGTTCGGTCATGGCGAATGCCGACCGCATGTCCCCGCTTGCGAGCGGCGCGAGGAACTGCTGCTTCTGTGCTTCGTTCGCGACGTGGGCCAGCATGTGAACATTGCCCTCGTCCGGCGCAGCGATGTTGAGCGCCGTCGGCCCGAAGAGCGAGTAGCCGGCTTCCTCGAAGACAGGCGCGCGATCACTCATGTTGAGTCCGTGGCCGCCGTACTCGATCGGTGCATGCGGTGCGAAGACACCGGCTTCTTTTGCTGCCGCCTGCATCTCGATGCGGATGGCATCGCCACCCGCGACGGCGATGTCACCGGCGTGTTCGTCTTCGATGGGGAGCACTACGTTGCGCGTGAAGTCGCGCGTCTTCTCGATCAGCGCCACCACCTCGGGCGCGTACGTCAGATCGATTGCCACCAGCCACCTCCGAAAGAACATCCCGACCGAGCGATCGCTCGGTAACAGCACTCTCGCACATGCCGATGCGCCGGGTCAACAATCTTCGAGCATCGCCTCGCCCTGATCGAGCCGGCCGGCAACCACCATGTCGCGGTACAGATCGTCCTTGTCCATGAGCTCGTCATGGTTGCCGATGTTGCGGATCCGACCGTCTTCCATGACCACGATCCAGTCGGCGTCACGCACCGTTGAGAGCCGGTGAGCGATGGTCACCACGGCCCCGGTGCGTGCACGTTCGTTGATCGCGTCGACAATCGCGGCTTCGGTGAGTGTGTCGACCTGGGCAGTGGCTTCGTCGAGCAGAAGCAAAGCACTCGGTCGCAGAACTGCGCGTGCCATCGCGATCCGCTGACGTTGGCCGCCCGACAGCGAGGTGGCCGTCAGAGCGGTGTCGAGTCCGTTCGGCAGGGCCTCGATCGCGTCRTCGAGTCGGAGCAAGCGCAGAACGGCCTGGACTTCTTCGTCCGTCGCGTCGGGATGGCTGAAGACGACGTTCTCCCGAATCGTTCCGGGCACCACCGGCGTCTCTTGCTCCACGTACGCGAGACTCTCGCGCACAGCGCGGTGATCGAGCGCGTCGTAACCGACTCCGTGCAGGAGAACCTCACCCGATCGCGGTTCGACAAATCGCAGCACAGTCGAGAGCAAGGTCGTCTTTCCGGCACCCGACGGGCCGACGATGGCCATGTGCCCACGCGTCGGAATGACCAGCGAGACATCGCGCAACGCCGGCTGGTTCGATCCGTGATAACTCACGGTGACGTCGCGCAACTCGATCAGCGGCGCGGCAGCGCTTGTTTTCGCGACCACGTCCACGACCTCGTCGTACTGCTCGGTGGGCAACGACTGCATCTCGCGAATCCGGATAGCTGCCGCGATTCCCGACTGAACAGAAGTCACGTTCTGCGCAAGCTCCGACACCGGCCCCATCAGGGTGAAGGCGTAGAGCAAAAACGCGATGAGCGTCGAGACTGCCATTTCACCGTCGGCGACTCGCCAGGCACCGAAGCCCAGGATGGCAATGATCGATCCTTGAATGGCGGTCCACGCGACAGTCCACGCGGTTGCCGACACTCGAACCGCCGTGATCGCATGCTTTTTCGCATCGGACGCATTGGTCGTCACCAGAGCGCCGACGCGATCCTCGGCGAGGGAAACCTTGACCGTCCGGATCGCACGCAAGCCACCCTCGAGTACGCCGCCGAGCTGACCGAGCGATTCCTGGGTTCGCGCTTCGGCTGCGGAAATCCGAGGCATCAGAACGGCAAAGAGTATGGAGGCGAACACGATTGCCACCATGGTGACCCCCAACAACGGCAGATCCAGAACGCCCATCAGAACAATCGTTCCGATGGTCAACGCGGCTGCGTTCAGAATATTCACCGCGGCCGACGACGCCGCCTCCCGCAGCAGCAAGGTGTCCGACGTGACCCGGGTGACCAATTCACCCACGGATCGCGATTGCAGCGAAGGTACGGTCGCCGCCAGGAATCGCTTCACCAGCGAAGACCTGGCGTCGAAGACAACCTTCTCGGCGGCGGTTCCGAGAACGATCCACTGAGCACAACCGAGCACAGCACCGACGATCAGAAGGACGACGAGCGTGAGGATCGGTCCCTTCAGCGACGCACCGGTATCGAGGGTGTCGAGAACCCACTTGGTGACCATCGGCGTTGCCAGCGTCGCCGCCGAGCCGCACAGCGCCAGTACCAATCCGAGGAGGAGCGACGGCAGATGCGGTCGAGCGAACTCCGAGAGGACGCGGAGATTGCTCCATTTCGGTGCGGGCTGAGAAGCGTCGGATTCAAGCATGAATTTATGGAACACGAATGTTCCATAAAGGGCAAGAGAAATTCCGATTCGGAAACACTGGATACCGAAACCGGACACGGCTACGCTTCGAATTCGTGACAACGATCCACAGCGCACCAGAACAAAGCGCGACCCGCGAGCGCACACGGAAGGCCATCCTCGATGCTGCCGTTTCGGTGTTCGCATCCAAGCCTGCTGCGACCCTCAGCGAGATCGCTTCGGCCGCGAAGGTCGGCCGGACCACTTTGCACCGCTACTTTCCCGAACGATCCGACCTGGTCGACGCAGTCGCGGCCGAGGCCACTCGCGCCGTCGGTGAGGCCGCAGCAGCGGCGCGACTCGGTGAGGGCACCGGAGCCGAGGCACTGGTTCGCCTCTGCCACGAATACTTCGAACTGGCCGACCTTTTGACGGTCCTGTTCTTCACTCCCGGCGTCTATCAAGAAGATTCGTTTGCCGAGTCCGCGTCGAACGACGACGGAGTCACCGACGCCATCGAACGCGGACACTCCGACGGGTCCATCGACCCCGACATGGGTTCGGACTGGGTGCAGAACCTACTGTGGTCACTGCTTTACACGTCGATGGACTACGTGAACCGCGGTTCCGGGACTCGACTACAAGCCTTGGATCTGACGGTTCGCAGCCTCCGTCGCGGAATCGCCCCCGATCCCGCGGTCTAGGTTGTCGGCTGCTTGAACAGCGGCACGCCGCTTGGCCACACCTAATTTGCGGTAAATCGAGCGAATGTGAGTCTTCACAGTGGGATAGGCGATGCCGAGGTGCGCAGCGATCTCGTCTGCAGTCATCGTGGTGCGCAGTAAAGTGAGAATCTCGTTCTCGCGTTCGGTCAGGACTCCGGCGAGCTGGGCAGAGAGCCTGCTCCGTTTTTCCAGAATCGTGCGCAGGAGGTCCTGGTGTCTCGACCCCCGTATTGCGTGCGCGTTCAAGAGATCGACAATTACCGGATCGCCGCTGAGAAAGGGGGCGAGGATCTGCTCCGGGATTGCCTCAGCCAGCGCACGATCCAGCTGCTCGTGCGCCTGCGGCCCACGCCCTGCGACGGAGCTCAGCGCTGCAGAGGTGACAAGTGTGCTCACCAGCGCATATCGCGGCAGCGCGGCCGAGCTTGCCAACCGAAGCGCCTGCGCCGACGGTTCCGGATCCCCCAAGACTCGATAGAGCTCGGCGAGCAGCGCGTGAGCGACCGCAGCACCTGTTCTGGTCAGCGTGGGCTTCGCGATGCGGCGCGCTTGCTCGTCCTGCCCCTGAGCGTGGGCGAGCCAGGCCGTGGTGACGCGCCGCAGCGTATCCCAAGGAATGCCGTGCTTGTCCGCAGTGCTCACGCCTCGCAGCAGCCGAGCGGCGTTGTGGTACCGGTCTTTCCGGTTCAGAGCGATCAGGCTCATCACCAGGTACAGACGGGCGAGCGCCTCGAAGTTGGTTCCGGGACTACCCTCCACGATTATCGAGTCGAACTGAGCGATCGCTTCCTCGAAGTCGCCACGCCAATAGGCGATGCACCCTCGATTCGACTGTGGGAGTCCACCTTCGAAGCGTTCCCAGTCGGATGCAACCTCTCGGGCAGGAAGGCCGTCGAGGATCTGTTCGGCTTCGGTGAACACTCCCGCGTGGGTGAGTGCAAAAGCCAAATTGGATTGCGCGAGACGCAACGTCTCCGCACGCGACTGCAACCGCGCTTCATCGCCGGCGGAGCGAAGTAGCGCGATGGCGCGAGGTAGATCACGACGAAGCCTGATCTCGGTCCACCCGAGGAGGAAAAGTGCGGACGGGTAATCGTCCTCGGGCTCGCACTGGGCGAGGGCGTGACGCGCGCGATCGGCGATGACGGCCTTGGTCGAGGTGTCCGGAGCGAGCAGTAGGTCGGTGAAACAGACGACAAAATCGTCGGACGCAACCCGTAGACCCTGCCCGCGTAGAAACTCCGCGCCGTACGGATCGCCGCTGAGGTCGCGGCAGCACGCCCGTATCAGCAGGATGTGTGGATCGTGTGGATCGGGATGCGCAAGGCAGAGTTGCTCGAGTTCCCTGGTATGAGATTCGAGAATCAGACGGAGCCAATTCTTCCGCAGGACGCGACGAGCCTGCTCCGCCTCACCGGAGGCGAGTGCGTCACGCACGGCTTCGATCATGTGTCGAAGATACTCGAGACGTTCGACGGCGGTGGAAATCCCGTCTCATCCGCTTCGGATGAGAAAGCGATCGAAGCATGCGGAAACCGGTGAGAATTGCCGGAATCAACTGAAAAGCGCGAGTCGGCGGAATGCCGACGCGCAGGCCTGACACGAACGGACAAGACACATGAGTTTCTGGGAAAGCCTCGGCTGGATGCTGTGGGCGACCGTCTTCGTCGGATATCTTTTCGCGCTGTTCGCGATCGTCGCCGACCTGTTCCGCGACCACAAGCTGAGCGGCTGGTTGAAAGCTGTTTGGATATTCTTCCTGCTCTTCCTACCCATCCTCACCGCGCTCGTCTATCTCGTCGCCCGCGGCGATGGGATGACGGAACGCAGCAACAAGGCCGCACGCGAGGCCGAGAGCGCGGCCGAATCGTATATCCGCGAAGTCGCAGGAAAGAGTCCCAGCGAGGAAATCGCCACAGCTGCAGCACTCCTCGAAGCCGGATCGATCAGCGAGGAAGAGTTTGCCGCACTCAAACTGAAGGTGCTCTCGTGAGTGACGCGCGTTTCGGCCCCGTCGACTTCTACCTTCTCGGTCTGCCGGGGCAGAGCCTCGACCCCGCCGCGTTCTGCGCGCTCACCGACCTCACGGATACCGGCCTGGTACGACTCCTCGATCTGATCGTCATCTCCAAGTCCGACGACGGTGAACTCACCCTCGTCGAGGTCGAGGAATTGCCGAACGGCTTCGAGATCAACGTCGAAATGCTCGGCGCGTCCGGTCTGCTCGGGCATGAAGACATCACCGAACTCGCGGAGGCAATTCCCGCCGGCGCTTCAGCGCTGCTGGTCGCGGTCGAGCTGGTCTATCAGCGCGAACTCGCCGCCCGGACCGCCGAGTCCGGCGCGGTGTTACTGGGTTACGAGCGGATACCCGCACCCGTCGTCAATGCCCTCATGGACACGATCATCCCGAAATTGGAGGTCTGACATGCCGTACATCCCGAGACGAGGACGCCCCGGACTGCTGGGCCTCGCCGCCCGCACCGCGGTCGTGACCGGTACCGCGACCGCCGTCAGCGACGGTATGGCCACCCGCCGGCAAAGGAGAGCTCAGGCCGACTACGAGCAGGCGCAGTACGAATTCGCCCAGCAGCAAGCCGTACTCCCCACACCCACACCCGCACCCCCGGTCGATCTCGTCGCCGAGTTGCAGAAACTCGGCGATCTCAAATCACAAGGCCTACTGAGCGACGCCGAGTTCCAAGCCGCGAAAGCACGACTGCTGGGCTGATTCACCCCGACGGGCCATGGATTACCGCGCCCGCTTCCGTACCCCGACACCGATTGGAATCCGCTATGTCCACGATCGCCGTCAACGTCCTGAACTTCAATCGGGCAGAATCCGATCTCATGTTCGCTCGCCTGGCCGCGGGCGTCGGCCTGGGCACGTGGAACCACACTCGCGAGCTCGGGTCACTCGACAACCAGCCGATCATCCGCCAGAACCGCGACACCCTGTACAGCAGCGCGATCATCGACGTGCGCGAAAACGTCACGATCACGGTGCCCGATACCGGCAAGCGCTACATCTCCGTCTGGGTGGTCAGTCAAGATCATTTCGGTCCTGTCATCCTGCGCGATCCGGGAGAGCACCTGCTCACACGCGAATTGGTCGGGACCGACTACGCCGCACTGATCGTGCGCATCCTCGTCGATCCGAACAGCCCCGAAGACGTCGCCGAGGTGAACCGGTTGCAAGACGCCCTCACAATCGACGGCGGCGGGACGGGCGAGTTCCCGTTGCCCGACTACGACGAACAGTTGCAGACCGAGACCCGCGACGCGCTCCTCGCACTCGCTCGTGGCATCACCACCTACGACCATTCATTCGGCACCGCGGCGGAAGTCGACCCGATCAGGCACCTGCTCGGTACCGCATCCGGCTGGGGTGGCCTTCCCGAGTACGAGGCCACCTACGTCAACTTCGACGAACGTCTCCCGGTCGGGGAATACCGTCTCCGCCTGAACGATGTTCCCGTGGATGCGTTCTGGTCGGTCTCGCTGTACAACGCAGCCGGATACTTCGAAGAGAACGCCTTGGGCGTCAACAGCATCAACAGCCTCACAGCCACCCCCGACTCCGACGGCAGCACCACCATCCGGTTCGGCGTCAATCTCGACGGCGTCGCGAACGCACTGCCCATCATGCCGGGCTGGAACTACGTACTGCGCCTGTACCGCCCCCGCCCCGACGTGCTCGACGGCACCTGGACGGCACCTCGTCCCGAGGCCCTCCAGCAAAGCGTTCCCCACGCACACACCACTCTCGGGTGACTCGACCTGATCACGGAGGTACAAGCCATGCGTCTGTTATTTCAGCTCGTTTCGCAATGCGTACTCGGCGCGATCGCGCTGATCGTCGTGCATTTCGCTCTTCCCGGGGTCAGCCTGAGCGTCAACGGTTTCTTGGCCGCTATCGGTGTATTCACCCTCGCCCACATGATTCTCGGCCCATTCGTGCTCAGCGTGGCACTGCACTACGCGGCTCCGCTCGCGGGCGGTGTCGGCTTGGTCGCCACGCTGCTCGCGCTCTGGGTTGCGACCCTGGTCCCCGACGGCATTGAGATCAGCGGCGTCGGGTCCTGGATCCTCGCCCCGATCATCGTGTGGGTGATCACCGCGTTGGGAGGATGGATCTTCATGGCTCTCGTCATCGACAAGTGGATCAAGAGACGCAATGCCGAAAAGCTCGTGCGCAGTGTGCAGAAGGCATGAATGATCAGTGCAGAAACGGAACCCACAAGGAGTCAGCCATGCCAACTCACCCGCTCGATCGTCGCGTTCTCCTGAAGACCGCTCCGAACTTCCGGGATCTCGGTGGCATTCCCGTTGCTGATGGCACCGTCCGCGCCGGCGCGCTCTACCGTTCGGCGACGCTCGCGAAACTCGACGGCGACGACGTCGCCGCGGTCGCCGACTTGGACGTCCGGACGGTCTACGACCTGAGGACCGCTGCCGAGCGCGACGGCGCACTCGACAATCTCCCTGACTCGACGCGGACGGTCTGGCTCGACGTTCTCGCCGACAATGCCCAAAACGCCGCGGCCACCGGACTACTCATGACGGACCCGGTCGCGTACGCCGAGACCATCAGCGATGGACGTGGGATCGCACAGATGGAGGAAGCGAACCGCAACTTCGTCAGCCTGCCGTCCGCCCTCGACGCCTACCGCGCGTTCTATCTCGACCTCATCGACGAAACAAGAACCGGTGCAGCACTTTTCCACTGCACCACCGGCAAAGATCGCACCGGGTGGGCCGCGACCTCTTTCTTGCTCCTCCTCGGCGCCGACGAAGCCGATGTACGCGCCGACTACCTGGAGACGAACACCGATCTGGCGCCCATGACGGAACCGATCCTCGACTTCGCCGCAAGCAAAGGCGTTGACGGAGAACTGCTCCGGCCGCTCCTCGGAGTCCGTGACAGCTACTTCGACGCCGCGCTCGACGAAATGCGCACGCGCTTCGGCACAGTCGAGGACTACGCAATCAACGGACTCAAGCTCACCGCAGAACAAATCACCACGCTCCGCGAGCGGTTCACATCGCGATCGGGCTTCGTCAGCGCGACGTGATCGGAGCTCTTGCCGGGCAGGAATCCGTGCTCTCGTCATGCTTCTTCGGTCGATTGTCCACCCGGGTGACCACGACGACGGCGACGATGCCCACCGCCAAGCCGAGAGCGGTGAACGGAGTGAAGGATTCTCCGAACATCAGTGCGCCCCAGACCGCGGTGACGGGGGCGATCAAGAACATCAAGGTGTTGACGGACGTGATGCCGATGCGGCGGAGCAACAACCAGTACAGCCCGTATCCGCCGAAGGTGGACAACACGATCAACCAGAGCAATGCGATCCAGAATGTGCTGACACTCGGCGGTACGGCAGCACCCGAGACGATCGCCAGAGTTGTGAAAACTATTGCGCTGGTTGAGCAGTGGATGGCCAAAGCCTGCAGTGGCGGCGTGGACGTGGGAGCGCGTTGCTGAACGAAGGTGGATGCAACGAGGCTGAGCATTCCCAGGAACGGAATCGCGTACGCCCACCACGGGGCCGATGTACCGGCCCCGGCGTCGGCTGCCGTGACCATCGCGACGCCGGCCAGTCCGATCGCTAAACCGATCCACTGCATCCGCGGGACTGCGACACCGAGGACCGGGCCGAGCAGCGCGGCTGCCACCAGCGGCTGAATACCGTCGATCAGCGCTGTGGTTCCGGTGTTCACGCCGAGATCGACTGCCCAGTACACAGACAACAGGTAGCCGCTCTGGGAGAGTATTCCGATCACCACCTGCCTGCCGACAGCCCGCGGTGTCGGCATCGCGTTCCGGCGCCGGGCGGACAGCCAGACAATCGGGACCAGTACCGCCGCAAGCGGGAGAAAACGCCACATCAGCAGCGTGGAGACCTCGGCACTGCCGGCGCCGAGTTTGGCTCCGATGAATCCCGAACTCCAGCATGCGACGAACAGGACCGACAAGGTAGCCGTCACGGCAGATCTCGAGGTCACGATCCGAGGTATACCGATCTGTTTACTCATGGAGTCGACTATACAGATCGGTATACTTTTGTCCATGGCAGACGAATCCGTACCCGACTTGACTCCGAAAGCACGTCGCATTCTGGAGTCGGCGTCGAAGCTGTTCTACGAAAAGGGAATTCACGCCGTAGGCGTGGATACCGTCGCACTGGACGCCGGGGTCACGAAGAAGACTCTGTACGAGCGGTTCGGCTCGAAAGACGGCCTCGTCGTGGAATATCTGAAGGATCGAGATCGGCGGTGGCGAGCCTTTCGCGACAAGAAGCTCGCATCAGCCGGACACAGCCGCGCCGAGCAGTTGAGTGCGGCATTCGACGCTTCCGCCTCCTGGTCCAAGGCGAGCGGAGGCAAAGGTTGCAGCATGGTCAACGCTCACGCCGAGTTCAGCGATCGGTCACATCCGGTGTTCGCTGTCATCGCCGAACAGAAGCGGGAGATGTTAGACCTTTTCCGGCGCATTCTGGCGACGGACGGGCAAGCCGACGAACGTCTCGTCGAGGCAATCATGCTGCTTCACGAAGGCGCCCTCGTCGCAGACGGTATCGGTATCGGCACCGACCCCTTCGACGTCGGCCGGGATGTGGCCCTCGAAATGCTGAAGCATCCCGGGTGATCGCCCCTACGCCCCCACCATCCGACGCGCTATCTCCAGATACCTCTCCACCAACTCGTCCGGAGACAACTCACCGTCCGGTCGGTACCACACCGCGACGGCGACGCACATCGTCACGACAGCTCGGCTGGCATCCTCGGGATGGTCGGCATCGAACACGCCCGAAGCAACGCCGTCGAGGACGATCCGGTCCACCTGCTTCTGCTGTTCGTCGCGCTGCGCGATGTAACTAGCCCGACTGTCGGGCTCCATGCTGCGGATCTCGGAGGAAGCGACGAACGACTGCTCGCGTCGAAACATGTGGAACCGCAACAGAGATTCGATCACCGCGTCGAAGCGATCAGAGGGATCGTCCCCTGCGTCGAGTTCGGCGGCGCGACTTCGCTCCAACAACTCCGTCATCACCACGGTCGCCAGACCGATCAACAGAGCCTGCTTGGACGGGTAGTGATGGTAGAGCCCCGGCACCGACAGCCCGGACCGCGACGCGACGTCACGGATCGAAGTCCCGTGATAGCCCTGCTCGACGAACGCCTCCAGCGCCGCAGCGAGCGGTTTCGGCAGTCCCAGGTCTTCGTAATCGCGCCAGGACCCGCGTACCGGAAGCTCGTTCGTCATACCGATACCGTAGATCGCCGTTGCGCCGCCGCCGAACGCGTCGGTGCCATTGGTTACAGTCGATGTTCACCGAAAGACAGGGACCAGTCATGATCCATGTTCGCCACTCCGCGGTTGCTGCCGTGCCGGTTGATGTCGCCTTCGACTACATCGACGACTACCGCAACGTCCCGACGTGGATGTTCGGTGTTTCCGAGTTCACACCGTTCGGAGAGTTCGATCAGGGGCTCGGCGCCACGTTCGACGCGGCCATGCAGATCGGGCCAAGCACGTTGCGCTCCAAGCTCGAGGTCACCGAGTGGGAGAAGAATCGGATCATCAAGCTGTCTTCGCTCGGCGGTGTATCCAACTCGTCCACGTGGGAGTTCGCCGCGATCGACGATTCCAAGACCGAGCTTTCCGTCGACTTCGCCTACAAACTCCCCGGCGGCATTGCCGGCAAAGCTCTCGGCCGCTTGATCGGGCCGTTCGTCGAAAACGCTGTCAGGAACAGCGAGGAGACGTTGCGCCACAGCCTCGAGCAGCAGTTCGCGGCCCGCGGCGAAGGCTGAAACTACCCGCGGTCGCCTTCGAGGCCCAGCGCGTTGGCCCACACCTGAGTAGCCGTCTTGACGACGTCCTCGAACGGGACGGGGTTGCCGTCGGCGCCAGGTTCCTCGGAGACGAACGAACTGTAGGCAAGACGGCTCACCATCGCCGACAGTGCTCGGGAAGCCAACAGCGGATCCAACGAGCCGTCTGCCTTGCCAGCTGCTTGCAAGCGTTCGATGGCTCGGGCATTACGAGAAATGAAGGTCTCGGCTCGGTCCCGACGCAGTTTCGCGAAGGCCGGATCGATGTGCGATACCTGCTCGAGCAGACCCATCAGTTTGGCGTTGCGGCGAAACGCCGTCAGGTAGGCACGGTTGCTCGATTCGAGGACCGCATACGGATTGTCGACGTCGCGGACCCGTCCCATGCCGGGGTGCAACATGTCTTCCTGCGCAACGTCGAGAACTGCGGCGAAGATCTGCTCTTTGTTGTCGAAGTAGGTGTAGAACGTGCCGGTGGAGCAGTTCGCTTCCTTGGTGATGTCCGTCAGACGGGCATCGAGATACCCTGCGCGCTCGAACACCGTTCGAGCCGCTGCGACCAGAGAAGCCCTGGTCCGGACGCCGCGGGCAGTCACCGGCAGGTCACGCAGAAGCTCCGTCGCAGCCATGGATGGTGGCGGACGGTCTTCCCAGTTCTCCTGAGGTTCGGCGCGAGAGGTCACCAGCTACTTATACGGCAAAGCCGGCGACATCTCGGCATCGGCGTCAGGTGATGGTGATTCCTCCGTCGACGGCGATGGTCTGACCGGTGACGTATCCGCCTGCCTCGGACGCGAGCCACACCATGGTGGCCGCGAGCTCTTCAGGATCGCCCATGCGGCCGAGGATCAGGCGCGGAGCCATCGCGTCCAAGTAGCCGTCGTTGTATTGGTCGGTCATTTCCGACTTGAAGAAGCCTGGCGCGATCGCGTTGACGCGAATGCCCTTGCGCGTTCCCCACTGCTGTGCGAGGTCACGGGTCAATCCGACGACGCCTGCCTTGCTCGCCGCATAGGCGGCCTGTGGGAGTCCGGCGGTCGTCAATCCGAGAATGCTCGAGATGTTGACGATGGAGCTGCCCGGGAGCATGACGCGGCCGCAGGCCTGCGCTGCCCAGTAGGACCCATTGAGGTTGATGTCGATGACGGCGCGGAACTGGTCCGGGGTCTCACGGGTTGCCGGAACAGCGGTTCCGACGCCGGCGTTGTTGACCAGTACGTCCACGCGGCCGAACTTCTCCATCGCGGCGTCGACCATGTTCTGAGCCTGAGCCGGATCGACGATGTCGGTGGCCACGCACAACGCTTCGCAGCCTGCGTCACGCACGAGCTTGGCCGTGTCTTCGAGCTTGTCGACGCGGCGAGCAGCGAGGACGACGTCCGCGCCGGCCTCTGCTGCGGCTTTCGCAAACGCCACCCCGAGGCCCGACGACGCACCGGTCACGATGACCACTCGATCGGTCAGAGAGAACTTGTCGAGAACAGACATGCGCGGTGATGCTCCTGTGTCGTCGGGTTCGGGAAGTGACGTATGGACTGCAGTGACATATGGACTGCAGTTGCGAAATTACAGGCCGAGATCGCGGCCGATGAGTTCCTTCATGATCTCGTTGGATCCGGCCCAGATCTTGGTGACGCGGGCGTCCATCCACGCGCGAGCGGCGCGGTACTCGGTCATGAAGCCGTAGCCGCCGTGCAACTGAACACAGTGATCGAGGACCTCGTTCTGAACCTGCGCGGTCCACCACTTCGCCTTGGCGGCGTCGATGGCGGTCAGCTCGCCGGCAGCGTGTGCTGCGACGCAGTTGTCGACGTAAGCCTGGGTGACCTCGATGCGGGTCACGAGATCCGCGAGAAGGAATTTGTTCCACTGCAGCGAGCCGATCGGCTGACCGAAAGCCTTGCGGTCCTTGGCATATTGCAGCGTCTCTTCGAGGATCGGAGCGGCGTGCGCGATGTTGGACACCGCAGCGCCGACGCGCTCCTGCGGCAGCATTTCCATCATGTGGATAAACCCGCGGTCGATCTCACCGATGATGTTGGTGGACGGCACGCGAACGTTCTCGAAGAACAGTTCGGCGGTATCGGACTCGTGCTGGCCGACCTTGTCGAGCTTGCGTCCGCGCTCGAAACCTTCCATGCCGGTTTCGACGGCAAAGAGCGTGATGCCCTTGGACTTCTTCTCGGGACTGGTCCGCGCCGCCACGATCACGAGATCAGCGTTGTAGCCGTTGGTGATGAAGGTCTTGGAGCCGTTGATGATCCAGTCGTCGCCGTCCTTGACCGCAGTGGTCTTGAGCGAGGCGAGGTCGGATCCGCCGGAAGGCTCGGTCATGCCGATGGCCGTCAGCATCTCACCGGTGCAGAACTTGGGCAGCCAACGCTGCTTCTGCTCTTCGGTGGTGAGCTGAACGAGGTACGGAGCAACGACGTCGGCGTGAATGCCGAAGCTCGAGGCGACAGCTGCACTGGCACGCGAGAGTTCTTCGGCCAGAACAGCGTTGAAGCGGTAGTCACCGGCTTCGCTTCCGCCGTACGCCTCTGGAACCTCGAGTCCGAGGAAGCCGTTGCGTCCCGCTTCGAGCCAGATTTCACGATCGATGAAGCGCTGGTCGATCAGCTTCTCTGCGACCGGAAGGATGTTCCGGTTGACGAATTCGCGGGCAGATTCGCGAAATGCCTCGTGATCGGGTCCGTACAGAGTGCGACGCATGACGAGTTGCTTCCTTTCGGCGTGGCAATGCCACACGTAACGATGTTCCTAAGCATTCGCTTAGAATCTAAGCATCTGCTTATAGTGAATCGAGAGCGGGATATTGTCAACATCGAAATCCGTCACACCTGGAGGAAACCGTGAGCGATTCACCTGACGTGGTGATCAGCCCCTCCAAAGCTGCGGCCCGTATCCGCGCGGCAGCCGTGGACGCTTTTGCCTCCGCGGGCTACGGCGGCACCACCACCCGTGACATCGCCGCACGACTCGACATGAGTCCCGCCGCCATGTACCCGCACTACCGCTCGAAAGAAGAGCTGCTTTTCGCGATCAGCTTCGAAGGTCACACCGAAGCGTTGAAGGTGGTCGAGGGCGCCGACAGACCGGGTGAAGAGCCGTCCGTTCGCCTCCAGGAACTGGTCAGCACCTTCGCCAGTTGGCAGGCCGGGCACCACTCACTCGCTCGCGTCGTCCAATACGAACTCACTGCACTCACACCAGAGCACTACCGAACCGTCGTCGCGCTTCGCCGCAGCACGACGCGGGTGGTCCGGGAGGTTGTCGACGCCGGCGTCCAGTCGGGCGACTTCACGATCCCCGATGCCGAAGGCGTCACCCTCGCCTTGATGTCCCTGTGCGTCGACGTGTGCCGCTGGTTCCCGGCCGGCAATTACACGAATCCGGAAGACATTGGAAAACTGTACGGAGACCTGGCATTGAGGATGGTGGGCGCCGCCTGAATCAGGTGACACCGACCGCAGAAAGGACTCGGCCAGTGGCCAACCGCACCTATCTCTACTCAACCCCTGTTGCTCCGCATGAGAATCCGGCTGCCGCTCGCGCCCGAGGTCTCACCGGTATCTCCGAGTGGTCGTACGCGATACCGCTGGTCCCGAGGATCCTTGTGTCCGTGAATCCCTTCGCCCACCAGTCGGTCATCTGGGACGACACCCCAGACCTGATCGCGGTCACCGCGCCCTGCGGTCCTGGTATCGCCCGGCTCGAAGACTTCCTCGGCAGAATCGATCACCCCGAACTCGGCACGATGGCCGGCGATGCGCTGCGTTTCCTGCGCAGCCACACCGAGCCCGACCACTACTTCGTCCTCGAGTGCGGCGAGATCTTCGACATGGACGACGAACCGTTCGCCGAACAGGGCGCGGCCCTGATGACCGGTCTGGCGGACATCGACGCCGAGATGGAGGCGGCTCTGGCCACACTCGCACCCGCCAAGCCGCGCTTCTGGGAGCGGCTGTTCACGCCGACTCAGGAGAGCGTCGAGGAACCGCTACGCGAGCTCGGCCTCGGTTACTGGTCCGAGACCCTGTACTTCGATCTCGACGTCCCGCGATAGGCGAACCGAGCATCCATCAGTTTCAGACCAGTTGGTCCGCAAACAGGTACCCTCGGATTTCGTGTCCGACTACGCCACCGATCTGCCAACCTCTGCGTCCACCGTCCTCGGCGGTTGGGGTCGCACAGCCCGAACTACCTCGCATGTCGTTTCGACTCCTGATGTAGAGGCGATCGCAAAGGCCGTCGCCCGCGTCGCAGACGACAACGCGGACAAGCCGTTGCACCTCCGACGTGGAGTCATCGCTCGTGGCCTGGGCCGGTCTTACGGAGACAACGCGCAGAACACCGGCGGCTTGGTCATCGACATGACTGCCTTCCGTCGAATTCACAAGATCGATGCCGAGTCCCGTCTCGTGAAGATGGACGCGGGAGTCTCTCTCGATCAGCTGATGCGCGCGGCGCTACCATTCGGTCTCTGGGTACCGGTACTCCCCGGAACACGCCAGGTAACCATCGGCGGAGCGATCGCCTGCGATATTCACGGCAAGAACCACCACACCGAGGGCAGCTTCGGAAATCATGTCCGCTCGATGGATCTGCTCACTGCTGACGGCAGTATCCGAACACTGGAGCCGCAAGGCCCGACATCCGAACTCTTCTGGGCTACCGTCGGCGGGATCGGACTGACCGGGATCATCCTGCGCGTCACCCTCGAGATGACGCCGACCGAAACGGCATACTTCGTCAACGACGGCGCACTGACCGCAGGCCTGGACGAAACCGTCGCTTTTCACAGCGACGGCAGCGAAGCCGACTACACGTATTCGAGCGCCTGGTTCGATGCAGTCAGTGCGCCGCCGAAGCTCGGCCGGGCCTCGATCACGCGTGGTTCGTTGGCGACCGTCGACCAGCTTCCGCTGAAATTGCAGAAGAACCCGTTGAAATTCGATGCGCCACAACTGTTCACGACACCGGATGTTTTCCCCAACGGCTTGATGAACAAGCTATCGGCGTCAGCGATCGGCGAGTTCTACTACCGCACCGGCGGCAACTACGTCGGGAAGGTGCAGAACCTGACGCAGTTCTATCACCCACTCGACCTCATCGGCGAGTGGAACCGCGCGTACGGGTCCAAGGGATTCCTGCAATATCAGTTCGTGGTGCCGGTCGAGGCAGTGGACGAATTCAAGAGCATCATCCGCGACATCCAGGGCTCGGGGCACTACTCGGCACTCAACGTCTTCAAACTGTTCGGCGGGGGAAACGCTGCCCCACTGAGCTTTCCGATGTCCGGGTGGAACGTCGCCTTCGACTTCCCGATCAAGCCCGGCCTGGGCGAGTTCGTCGTCTCCCTCGACAAACGGGTACTCGAATTCGGCGGTCGCCTCTACACCGCCAAGGACTCTCGGACTACCGCGGCGAACTTCCACTCGATGTATCCGCGAATCGACGAGTGGATCCAGATGCGCAGAAATATCGATCCGACAGGTGTTTTTGTGTCCGACATGGCCCGAAGACTCGAATTGGTCTGACGCACCGATTAGTCAGAGATCTCACCGAGCCGACGCTCCAAGTAGGCCCGCTCCGGTTCCGTACCAACCAAATTCAGCGCACATCGGTATGCAGACATTGCCGCGTCGGTGCGCCCCAACCGCGCGAGCAGTTCGGCGCGCGCGAGGTGATACGGGTGGTAGTCGGCAAGTTTGGGCTCCGCTGCCAGTTCTTCCAACGCTGCCAGCCCAACCTCCTCGCCGTCGCGCATCGCCAGCGCCACTGCCCTATTGACTGCGACGACAGGCGAAGGCGTCAACGTGAGGAGCACTCCGTAGAGCGCGCAGATCTGCGGCCAGTCGGTGCTCTCCACATCCGCCGCCTCGTCATGCAATGCGGCGATGGCAGCCTGCACCCCGTACGGCCCCGGCGCTCCCCCGGTCAACGCGACCACGACGAGGTCGCTGCCTTCCTCGATCATCGGCTGGTCCCAACACCCGCGATCCTGGTCCTCGAGGAGGACGATCCCGCCACCGGCGTCAGTACGGGCATCCCGACGCGCGTGGACGAGAAGCATCAACGCAAGCAACCCGGCGATCTCGCGCTCATCGGGAAGCAATGCGCGCAGGATCCTCGCCAGCCTGACCGCCTCTACCGCCAGGTCGACGCGTTGCAGATCCGGCCCCGAACTGGCGGCGTACCCCTCGGTGAAGACCGAGTAGATGACCTGCAGAACACCGGGCAGGCGCTCCGGGAGTTCTTCGGCGCAGGGAGTTCGGAAGGGAATCCGAGCCTGACGTATCTTCTTCTTCGCACGCACGATCCGCTGCGCCATGGTCGCCGAAGAAACGAGGAAGGCCCGAGCAACTTCGGGCGTCGTCAACCCGCCGAGGCAACGCAAGGTGAGTGCGATTCGGTCGTCCTCGGCCAGCGCTGGGTGCGAGCAGGTGAAGAACAGCTGCAACCGCTCGTCGGGAAGTTCTCCGTCGACCGTGGGCGGCGCCGGGTCGGCACGATCGGCGTCCACCTGCATCACCGACAATCGCGCCGCATAGGCCTGATCACGACGAAGCCTGTCGACGGCTTTGCGACGCGCCGTGGTCAGCAGCCAGGCACCGGGTTTGGCCGGCACTCCGTCCACGGGCCAGTGCACCAACGCGGCCTCGACGGCTTCGGAGGTGACTTCCTCGGCCAGATCCAGATCACCGAAGCGGCGGACGAGCGAGGCCAAGAGTCGTCCACGTTCCTCCCGGAACACTGACTCGATGGAGTTCTCGGCCTGCTCGTCCACGGCGAATCAGTCCCCGAACCCGGCCAGCGGACGCACCTCGACGCTTCCACCGTCGCGCGCGCCGGGGCACCGCGCGGCCCAGGCCAGCGCCGCATCCAGATCGGGAACGTCGATGACGTCGTAGCCGCCGAGGATTTCACGGGTTTCAGCGAAGGGTCCGTCGGTGACGGTCTTTTCTCCGGACTGCGAGACTCGAACCGTTG
Source organism: Rhodococcus sp. P4_F3_2 (assembly GCF_056401335.1). Classification (NCBI taxonomy): domain Bacteria; kingdom Bacillati; phylum Actinomycetota; class Actinomycetes; order Mycobacteriales; family Nocardiaceae; genus Rhodococcus; species Rhodococcus sp. P4_F3_2. The sequence continues at coordinate 6,117 of NZ_JBFUJN010000015.1, read as the reverse complement.
TCGTGGTCGTCAGGTCGGCGAGGGCATCGCCGGACACCCAGATACCGGCATCCTTCATTTCCTTGTCGTATTGCTGCCAGTCCTCGAACGTGCACTGGGGTTCGGTATCTCCGCCGGGCGCGGTGTAGATGAGCAACATGTACTTCATGACTGACTCCTTGGTCTGTTGTTTCTCTTCCGGCTTTCTTGCCTTACAACATGACGACGAACGGTTCTCCCCGGAATCGACAGGCGACTCGAAAAAACTTTCGGCGGGTTCGTCCGAGGTGCTGCCGTTAGGCTGAGTGTATGACCGAACGCGACCGGGACGCCGCTGGAAAGCCCCTCAATTCGCGGCCCCGCGACGGACTCGGCCGTCCACTGCCACGTGACGCAGCGGGCGGCGTCCCGCGCATTCCCGACGATGTGCGCCTCCCTCCGGACGAGTCAATCACCGAGGCTCAGCGTCTTCTCGACCACGGGATGCCTTTTCACGCGCACGAAATTTTCGAAGGAACGTGGAAGGACGCTCCCGCCGAGGAGCGTGACCTGTGGCAGGGACTGGCTCAATTGGCCGTCGGGCTCACCCATCTACTTCGGGGCAACAACACCGGTGCCGTCTCACTTCTCGGCCAGGGTCACGACCGCATCAGGCACTACGAAGTGGAAAGCCCGCACGGCCTCGACATCCCCGGCCTGCTGATGTGGTCCGAGCACTTGCTCGCTGAAATCGATCGCCCCGGCGATTTCCCCGTCCCTCCGATTCCGAGGTTGAGAATCCCCTGATGCCCATCTTCCCCATGTTTCCGCTCGGCTCTGCATTGCTTCCGGGTGAGGTGTTGCCACTGAACATCTTCGAGCCCCGGTACCGCGCACTGGTAGAGAACGTTCTCGAAGCTGCCGACGGCCCACTGTTCGGAGTAGTGCTCATCGCTCGTGGCCACGAGGTCGGTGGCGGCGAATCACGCCACGACGTCGGCACTCTGGCTCGGATCGAGTCTCATGTCGCAATGGGTGCCGGACGGTCTCAGTTGTATTGCCGGACCGAAGACCGCATCCGCGTCAATCGCTGGCTGCCGGACGATCCTTACCCACTCGCCGAGGTCGAATTGTGGCCTGACGAGAACAACGGAACACCTGTCACCGCTTACGAATACGACTCTCTCCTCGAGCGCATCGAGTTCATGTACGGAATGTTGGGAAAGCTCGCACTTCGGGCCGGCGAACAGACTCCGCGAATGCCCGTCCCACCGGATCCCTTGGATCCGCTGGGTTCTCGGCTGTATGCCCTAGCCAGAAACATTCCGATGGGTGACGCCGATCGCCTGGCGATTTTGACCGCGCCAGGCGCCGACGAACGTATTCGCACGCTCTCGGAGGCGGTCGAGAACACCATCGAGGTGGCGCAGTTCAATCTGCTTTGAGCGCGACTACGCCATCGTCTGACCCATGTCGATGACGATCTTCGTCCCGGTGACCGCGCGGGAGAGGTCCGTCGCAAGGTAGACCACGGCGTTGGAGATGTCCTCGACGGTGGTGCGTGGGACGGACGTGAGCGGCCACTTGTACGAGTTCATGTACTCCGGATGAGTAGTGAGTACCTTACCGACGTTGGGATCGTTGCCCATCTCGGTCTCCACCGCGCCAGGGTGGATGCTGTTGACTCGAATGTCGAAGCTTCCCAATTCCGTTGCAGCAGTGCGAGCCAAACCCACGAGGCCGTGCTTGGCCGCCGAGTAGTGCGCACAACCAGGCGCTTCGGCGACGCCGGCAGCACTGCTGACGATCACGATGGAACCACCGTTGCCCGCCTCGATCATCGAGGGAACCGCAGCCGCCATCGTGCGCCACACACCATTGAGATTGATGTCCACCAGCGTCGACCACTGTTCTTCCGGCATCTCCCAGAAACGATTCCACGTAGCGATGCCCGCATTGGCGATCACGACGTCGAGGCGACCGAACTTGTCGACGCCCGACGCCACCGCCGCCCGCAGCGCCTCGAGGTCGCGTACATCCGCTACCGCGGTGACGATCTCGCGCCCCTCTGCTCGCACGAGACGGGCCGTTTCTTCGAGGTCGGCTTCAGTCGCGGCAGCGTAACCCACGTCTTCAGACACCGACGCGCACACGTCGACAGCGATGACGTCGGCACCTTCCTGCGCGAGTCGGATCGCGTGATTGCGTCCCTGACCCCGCGCTGCACCGGTGATGAAGACGACCTTGCCTGCCAAGAGTTGTGTCATGGCCGGGACGTTAGACGCTGATGTGGCCCGCTGCCCCTGAGTTCCCGCTCGGCGGGAATCAGCCATCCACGATCACGACGTGCAGATTTCGCGGACCGTGTACACCTTCGACGCGTTCGAGTTCGATGTCGGAGGTTGCCGACGGGCCGCTGATCATGGTGGTGGGACGCTGCGGCGTCAGCCGCGCAATCGCCTCCGGCACTCCCACTTCCACACTGCTGCGATACACGACGCAGACGTGTGTGTCCGGTACCAGAGTCAACGCACGACGTCCCTGCTCCGGACCGGCGTCGAGGAAGATGGTGCCGGTCTCGGCGCACGCTACCTTCGAGCCGGTGACAACGGCATCGAGGTTCTCGAGTTCGGGAGCCGGTACGTCCGGGCTGTCCACCACCAGCGTTCCGTCGAACCCGGCTACCCATGATCGGTCGAGGCCGGCGGGGATCCCCAGAGTGTTCAGTCCGTGCTGTCTCAGTATTCCGGCGACGGCCTCGGCGATTTCTGTTGCAGCGCAATGGTGAACGTGCGCCTTGTAGTCCACCAGACGGTCGACGAACAAATCGATGAGTTCCCCGTCGGACATGGTTCTGCCAGTCCGGTAGTTTCGCGGTATCTCGCCTTCACCGGCGGGCGCCAAGGTGATGGCATCGCGAATGCGTCCGAGCACCACGTCACGTGAATTCATCTGTCTGCCTTCCCGTCACGACGAGCCTCGTCCAATGCCTCGCGGCCTTCGTCGGAGTCCCACCAGGATCGGAAGGTCTGCTTGGGTGGAGCGGGAATGTCTCTGGCAGCTGTCCAACCGTTCAATGGAGGTGGCAATGTGGAGATCTTCCCCTTCTTGCCGGCCACGACGCGTCCGAGCCCGGCAGCTTTCTGAGCCAGCGTCCACCGGCCCTCGGTCGACATCGCCAGAGATGCGGCTTTCATCGCCAAAGACTCTGCCGTGACACCGGATTGCTCGACCTTCTGGTGACGCAATTCGACGAGCAGCGAGGGTATGTCGATCTTGACCGGGCAGGCGTCGAAGCACGCACCGCACAGACTCGAGGCAAAAGGAAGAGTCGAATTCGGATCGTCTTTGCCATGCATGCCCGCGAGCTGCGGAGTCAGTACCGCGCCGATCGGTCCCGGATAGGTGGATCCGTAGGCGTGGCCACCGGTGCGCTCGTAGACAGGGCACACGTTCAGGCACGCCGAGCACCGTATGCAGCTCAGGGCTTCCCGCCCGATCTTGTCGGCAAGCGCGGCGGTCCGGCCGTTGTCGAGGAGGACCAGGTGAAATTCCTGTGGACCGTCGTCAGGCGTCACGCCGGTCCACAGGGAGGTGTACGGGTTCATCCGCTCCCCCGTCGACGACCGCGGCAACAGTTGAAGGAAGACCTCCAGATCCTGATAGGTCGGCAGAATCTTCTCGATGCCCATGACGGTGATCAGTGTTTTCGGCAGCGTCAGGCACATTCGCCCGTTGCCCTCCGACTCCACGACGGTCACAGTGCCCGTGTCCGCGATGCCGAAATTGGCGCCGGAGACGGCGACGGGCGTCGTCATGAACTTGTGGCGTAAGAACTTTCGTGCAGCTGCGGCAAGTTCGGCCGGGTTCTCCCCGAGGTTCGGATCGACATCTGGCATCTCACGCAGGAATATCTCGCGAATCTCTGACCTGTTGCGATGGATCGCAGGAACCAGGATGTGCGACGGTTTGTCGTGGCCGAGCTGGACGATCAATTCCGCGAGATCGGTCTCGTAGGCGATGATTCCCTGGGTTTCGAGATGCTCGTTGAGACCGATCTCCTGCGTTGCCATCGACTTGACCTTGATGACCTCGTCGGAGCCGGTGGCTTTGACAAGCTCGGTCACAATGGCGTTGGCCTCGTTGGCATCCGCTGCCCAATGCACCTGCCCACCGCGAGCGACTACTGCAGCTTCGAACTGTTCGAGCAGTTCCGGCAACCGCGCCATGACGTCGGCCTTGATCGCCGAACCCGCATCCCGCAGCTCCTCCCAATCGGGGAGCTCTCCAGTTACGTTGATGCGCTTGGCACGGATGGTATGCGTTGCCTTGCCGATATTGCGTCGCAGTTGCGCGTTGGCCAGCTCGTGATGTGCTGCGACAGGGAACTTCTCAGTACCTCGCAGGAACCCTGCACCTTCGGGTGACCTCGGCGGAAAGCTGGGCAGACCCAGCGTCACAGCGCTCATGCGTGCACCCGGCTTTCCACCGATGCCAGAATCTCCGCGAGGTGAATGGTCTTGGCGCCCATCTGCAGTCGTGACATCCCACCGCCGATGTGCATGAGACAGGACGAATCTCCGGCGCTGCAGAACTCTGCGCCGGTGTCGGCCACATGGCGAATCTTGTCAGCCAACATGGCCGTCGACGTCTCGGCGTTCTTGATGGCAAACGTGCCGCCGAAGCCGCAGCAGGAATCTGCTTCCGGGAGTTCGACCAGATCGATGTCGCGGACGTTGCGCAGCAACTGAAGTGGTTTGTCTCCCACTCTCAACATGCGCAGTGAGTGACAGGTCGGGTGATAGGTGACCCGGTGCGGGAAGTACGCGCCCACATCGGTGACACCGAGAACGTCCACGAGGAATTCCGAAAGCTCGTACGTCTTTGCCTTCACTGTCTGCACCTGCCCACACAGCGACGCGGTGCCGTAGCGCTCGGCAACGATCTCGTGTTGATGACGGATCGAACCGACGCACGATCCCGATGGTGCGACAACGGCGTCGATCGACGCATCACCGAAAGTATCGGCGTAGTTCGCGACCAGTGGCAGCGCGCCCGGCTGGTAGCCGGTGTTGACGTGCATCTGCCCACAGCAGGTCTGCCCGGACGGAAACACGACGTCGTGCCCGAGACGGGTGAGCAGGAGGGCGGTGGCCTTGACGGCGTCGGGAAACATCGTGTCCCCGATGCACGTGGCGAACAGCGCTACTCGCATGTGGTTCCCCGCAATCTGTCGGTGTGGTCTGACCACAGTAATACATCCCCGGACAGGCCACCCCGTAAACGGCGTCCACCCGGTTATGCTCTTGCCTCATGCCGACCGAGCCGAGCCCGCGAGCGTGGGAACAAGTACTGAGCCATCTCGAACGTCGGCTCGTTTCAGGCGAGGTGTCTCCTGGCCAGCGCCTGCCGGGAGAGAGAATTCTGGCAGCAGAGTTGGGCGTCGGACGGTCATCGGTCCGAGAAGCGTTGCGGGTCATGGAAGCACTCGGCCTCCTCAAGGCGCAGACAGGCTCCGGCCCGACGTCCGGCGCGATGATCGTGGCCAAACCGACCGGCGGCATGACCATGCTGATGCGGATGCAGGTTGCAGCACAAGGATTTCCGGTCTCGGATGTGGTGAAGACACGACTCGTTCTCGAATCCGAGGTGATGCAGTCCCTGGCATCGCGGACCCCGACGCCCGACCTCAGCACAGCCGTCGAACTGCTCGACTCGATGGATGACGTAGATCTCTCGGCCGAGGAATTCCTACTACTCGACGCGCAATTCCACGTAGCGCTCGCCGACGCGGCGGGCAATCAGGTGATCGCAGCCATGATGACCGGCCTACGAGAGTCCATCGAGGCCTACGTTCTCGCGGGCGTGCAGATCGACAGCTGGCCGAGCACCTGCATGCGACTGCGTCACGAACACCGAGGATTGGTCGATGCGGTCAACGCGGGTGACGGCGAACTCGCACGTCAGCGCATAGTCGGACACATCCGCGGTTACTACTCGGAAAGCGCTCACTCCAGCCGGTGACAGGGGGTGGTAATTGCACCTCCAGAAGTCGTGTACTGTTGGTTTCACACCGACGCGGGGTGGAGCAGCTCGGTAGCTCGCTGGGCTCATAACCCAGAGGTCGCAGGTTCAAATCCTGTCCCCGCTACAAAGAAG